>DATNNY010000673.1:0-6312 GCA_035601635.1 Pyrinomonadaceae bacterium | reverse complement strand
CACTCTCATCGTCCAGGTTGTGCAGCCCTTCGTATGCCCGGGTGTCAGATGCGCGACCAGCACTGCATCCCCGAGCTTTACCTCATCACCATCGTGTAGGACGCGATCAACTTTGGTGGGCGGATACAGATTGGCCGGCGCGTTCCCGTACTGAAAATCACTCTTGCCGCCCGATTCGACAACGGGTACATCGGCGTCCATCACCATATACCTGGCTCCAGTGATCTGCTTGATCATGGCGCTGCCGCCATCGTGGTCCCAGTGCGCATGGCTGATCAGAATAATCTTGATGTCACTAAACTTAAATCCCAGTTTCTCAACGCTGGCCCGAATCATGGGAACGTTGGCTTCGAGATCGCTGTTGATGAGGATGTGCCCCTGCTGAGTGGTGATCAAATAGTTCGCGAGGCCCTTGCTGCCAACATAGTACAAATTTCCGGCGATGTGGAACGGCGGAAAGGGTTCGGTCCAGGTAGGATCGTTCTGTGCGGCCGCACAGCCCGTGAAGGCCATGACGGCCAGCAGCGTCCCTAATAGAGCCTTCGTTACCCGGTAGCGCTCATCATATTGCGTCACGTTTGTACCTCCATCGGGCGGTTAAAGAGCCGAGATACTGGCGTCGAAGTGCTTGCTGCTTTGGAGTTGTTTGACGGCGGCGATCGGAATCGAACCGATGAATAAAGGTTTTGCAGTCTTGGAGAAGCTTTTCGCTCAACATCGTGACTGTATTCGCGCGTGCATTTTCAATTAGCGTCTCGGCGCTTGCTGTTCGGGTGTGGTCGCGTACATTTGGTCGTGCGTTGACTGGTAGTGACCCAACAGTGACCCAGGAAACGATTAGCCTTTGTCTCCGCTAGACCGACTAGACTCAGTCACTCGTTGCTCGGCTTCTCCGTGGTCGCTGCCGTGTAAATCAGGAGGAGTCAGCGGACAGGGAGCAGGGTATGCAGGGCGGCTGCTTGAGGCCTGATGCCGGAGTGTTGGACATTTTGCGGAATCTCATCTTCGAGGTTTGTTTCCTCACATTGGCGCCCACTGGCGATTTGGGAGGAGATCTTGTCCGAGATCCATCTCTTTCCCTTGGCCGGCATCAGATAATACATAAGATTCACGTAGAAGAGCCACCCTTGATCGGTTACTTCGTAATTGTCGTTCGCATCGATTATCAAGCCGGCTTGCACTACCTCTTCTAGTGCGGCGAGCGTCTGGGAAGGCACACGATCCCAGGGTATTCTTGATTTTTCCAAGACACCGCGATACGGGAACGTCACGACACCCTTTTCAGTGCAATCACCTGCTTCGTGAGCTTCCCACGGCAGCGTGCCGGCATTGACTCGAGAAATGTATTCGGCGCGATCAGGGTGGTTGTAAACGTTATACCCGGGCACCTGGGTCCAGGCGGAAGATCCGTATCCCACCATGGCATCGTCGTGATAACCATAGATTATGTCGTGGTACTGGAACTTCGGATGATGCTGAATCAGAGCCCGACTCGATCCATTAGTTTTCGCGTAGCTATAACCATTAATCGCGCAGTAGTCACGCTCGCGCAAACGCTGATTGATAATACGCCGGTACTGTATTCTTTGAGATGCAGAGAGATGTTGAAGCCCAGAGTCATGCACATTCCGGTGCAACCGAACTTGAGCGGCAAGGTTGTTTAGCGGATAAAAGTCAATTGTAGTGGTCTTCAGACTAAGCGCCTCGTTGATGTCGTGGTTCAAATCTTCCGGACTCTGTCCGGCCATTCCATAGATCATGTCGATGTTCGTGTAGTCGAACATCTCGTTTGCCATCTGTGCTGTTTCACGGATCTGACCCAGAGTGGCGTCGAGTGAGAAGAGCTCTCGGTGTTGAGCCGAGAATGTTTGGGCGCCAAAGCTAGTCCGATTCGCTCCGATGCGCCGCATCGCTTCCAGCTTCTCACGCGTGACACTCTTTACTTCGAGTTCAAACGTGAACTCGACCAGATTCCTGGTATCCAGGTTTGTCTCAATCGCGTTCCCCAGCAATTCGATCTGCGCGGGACTCAGCACCGAAGGGGTGCCCCCGCCTACGAATATCGCATCTACAGCAATGCGGCCGACGAGGGTACGCTTGATTTCTATTTCCCTTATTAATGCTTCGACGTAGTTTTGAATATCTTGCTCGCGATCATATTTGCCTCGAGTGAACGGACAGAAGCTGCAAATAGTGTCACAGAACGGCACGTGCAAATAAACCGCGCAGCGCCGGGTCGGATGTCTTTCAAGCTCGAGAAAAGGAAGAACCGGATTTAGTTCGAAGGCTGGATGTAGGTCGAATGGGTAGTACCAATTGAAAATCGGCACCTGTCGGTTGAAAGAGAACGACCCGTGTTGAGGTATCAGTTTCAGGTCAAACATATTGTCCTGCTTCCAAAGAGCGGAAAAATAGGCGGGCAGCGATTGAAATTATCAGGGAGGGCGGCGGCATTCCGAAAAGCGCAAGACCGAACGCCCTCCACGGCGCCTACAAGTCGACGAGGTACAGCATCTTACTCAGCACCTTCGACATGAGCGTGTTACCACACCGCGACCGCTGCAGTCTTCGATGTAGTAAGCCCCCTTCCTTTCTCGCTGCCGACTCTCTGGTGGACTGCCAATACCAGATCTGAATCGGGGTAGGTTATGAAGTCTGAAGGCGGAGGGTACCCAACTCCTGGCAAATTGGTCCTCAGAGTGTCGCCTACAAGTTGCGCGATACCAACTCGCGGGCCTCCGAGATTGCCTTCGAAGACTGACTTTGAATACCTCAAGACAATTTGATGGGGCATGACGGAAACTCTAATGGTAAAGGTGCCCTCATGTACGACTTTATCATTCTTCTTCACGATGAAATTGTTGCCCTTGTGCGTGACCACAATGTTCGAGAACTCCTGAACTGGAGTCATCTCGCCGTTGAGTTCGGAATAGACGACTCTGAAGTCTCCCTGCATTGCCTTAACGACGGATTCACTTAGGGAATCCTGTTCATATTTCGTCATGGTTTTTTTCCTCTGGAAAAGGATTAAGGTAATTGGGTGCTCATTCAGGCCTGCCAGAGGTGAAGTGTTACAAATGGTCACCTAAGCAAATAGCACTTCCAACAACAGTTGCCGTAAGCGAGGTGCTTTGCCCGTGAACGAGGAATTACCGGGAAGTTGAGCAGCCACTCTACGCCGGACTCGTGTTGCTGTCAATAGCAGAAAAGTGGCTGTTAATGGCAACGATTTTGCTAGCCTGATTACAATACCCTACTCGTCCACTGCTAGTTGGAAATGACGGGAGAAGGCGTGCCCACTTTTGGCTTTCTAAGTGCCTGTGGGCGTTGGGTTATTTTTGGAGGCGGCGATCGGAATCGAACCGATGAATAAAGGTTTTGCAGCCTCGGCGAAGCTCTTTGCGCAAGATCGCCTCAATGTTCACACGTGCATTTACGTTGCGATTGGTAGTGACCCCACAGTGACCCAAAAATTGAAATAGCTATTTTGGCCAAACGATGACTTCCACGCCAAGGCCATTTGCGACTTCGTGAAATTCACTTTTCTGAAACGTCTAACAAGGAGAACCACACTTCGCTGTCTGTGCAAAATTTAGACCGTTAGCGAGCCACGGAACGCCCTGACGCCATAGTAAGACTCCGCACCGTTGTGATAGACGAAGACATGGTTGTAGCGGCGATCACAAAAGATGGCACCACCAAGTTTTCTAATATCAGAAGGAGTTTTTACCCAGCTCGATGTTTTCGTATCGAATTCTCCAAGTCTCTGCAGCTCCCGATATTGCTCTTCCGATAAGAGTTCAATGCCCATGGCAGTTGCCATGTCGATAGCGCTATTTTTTGGTTTATGTTCTTTCCTTGACTCCAACGCCTCTCGGTCGTAACAAACACTTCTGCGGCCCTTAGGACTTTCCGCTGAACCATCATAAAAAATGTATTCGCCCGTCTTTTTATCATGACCAACAACATCCGGTTCACCACCGCTTCTTTCCATTTCATTGAGCGACCAAAGTTTTTTAGTATGAGCTTCCAGCCTTGCTTGTACTTTGGCCCATTCAAGACCTTTATGGCGGTTCATGTTCTTCTCAAAACGGGCTTTTAATGTGTTGAGTAGTTCTTCACGTTGTTTTGGTGACAATTCCTTTTTCATTCTATTCATTTATTGATCAACTGAAACGATTTTCTATCCGCAGGCCTGAAATATCACGATACCACAGTCAGGAATCGCAATAGCAACGAGGGAGCTATTTCATTCATGGAATCACCCAATGGATATGGAAAATACCGCTCCCGACATGGCAAAGAAAAGACTGTATAAGCCCATTCCTTTGGTATTGATTTTTATTGGAGGCGGCGATCGGAATCGAACCGATGAATAAAGGTTTTGCAGTCTTGGCGCAGCTTTTCGCGCAAGTTCAGCCTCGTTTGCTTGTGTCCATTTTTGTTAGGGCTTTCGAAATTTCCGAGTTTGCGTGTGATCGACTAAATTCGGGTGTATCTCGACTGGTAGTGATGCGAGAGTGATACAAGAAAGGCCAACCTACTAGAGATCGATAAAACCCTCTTTCATCAAGCGGAACTCATCTCATCCACGAAGAACGATCCAACGCGAACGCCACACAAGCTCGCGGGCAGAGGTTGCGCTGTCAGCGCGGCAAGGCAGTGTCAGATAGTTGCATTTCCGGGATTACAACCCGGCCCACATTGGAAGAATCAGACCAAGGTTTTTGGGCGATGAGAGTGACTCTTGACAGGACGGAATGGCAAGCGTAAAAAGTTCGTGTAAAACAGCGGGTCTTCGAACAGGCGGTGCTGAGACATCACGAGATCAGCCCAAGTCCTCATGCGATAAAAGCGTCCTCATCCCGGAATGATTACTTGGCTCTTCTTTTCCTGACGCTCTCACGCGATAAATGGCGATAGTCAGATCGGCCTCCCGTTAAGTACGGCTTCCCATTCAGCCTTAAAGAAGACGCCCAACAAACTGCGCAAGTTGTCACGCAGGGCACCTCATGATCCAGCAAGCTCTCCCAACGGATGTCTTCAAAGAGCGGCTCCACGCATCGTTAGAACGCGAGAGGTTGGCTCTTCCAGCCATTCGTCGCGTCGCCAAAAATCAGCCTGTGTATATGTGTGGTGATGCAGCTGAGATGGTCTACTTCATTGAATCAGGACGAGTCAAATTGCTGATGCTCTCACCGGAAGGCAAAGAATGCCTACTCGCGATCTATACGTCGGGCGACATATTCGGGGAGTTATGCCTGACGGGAGTAGGTCTACGGCAGGAGACCGCGATGGCAATGGAAGTTACCACGCTGAAACGCGTCCCCTTCTCGAGCTTCTTTCGCCATTTGAGCCGAAACGCCCTGGTTGAGGGCTTTGTAGATTACCTTGCCGCTCGCGTAGCTGATCAACAATTCGCAATCGCTAATTTGATCACAGTCGATAGCGAACATCGGCTGGGAAGGACCTTGTTGTCTCTGGCGCACAAACTCGGCCGGCGCGACTCTCGCAGCACGCGGATTGAATTGAAGATCACTCACGACGAGTTGGCTATGATGGTCGGCACCACCAGGCCACGCATTACGAAATTCATGCGAGAGTTTCGCGCGCTTGGCTTGATTGAAATCACTTCCGATCACTTTCTGATGGTCAAGGAAAGGAAGCTGTCGGAATATCTTGCTCGGTCAGGCTAGACTAGATCACCGGCTTCGGTTGATGGTCCCATCGCAGAATCTCTCTTCAAGATTGTCCAATATTGAACATACAAAGATCGTAGGCTCGCGTATGGTCTCTTAGCAACTCCCTGATTCCCGGCTTCCATCAGGTAGCATTTGAAAGTTGGTCAAGCACCTGACTATCGAGCGGCTCTGTAACGCACTTAATCCAATCGCGAACGGGTTCTGATGTGATTCCGATATGGCTTAGCCTGCAAAGTTCATTTGAAAAAAGAGGTATGACGATGACGACAAACTCACCAAAGACAAACAGAAAGACTTGGCTGGGCGCAGCCGCCGGCCTTGCGTTGATACTCCTGACTGCCAGTCCGCGGACGGCGCTGGGCCAGCAGTGGAACACGAACGGTAACGACATCTCGAACGCCAACACAGGCAATGTCGGCGTGGGTACCGCCACGCCAGGCTACCGTCTTGACGTCTTGGTTAACGCTCAGTGGGCCGCCCGATTTAAGAAAACTGACGCCACGAATGGAGGGATCATTATCGATGCCGCCGCCAGCTATAACCCCACCCTTGCCATGTCGGTTAACGGAACCACCAAGTGGTTTATGAATAGCAATAGCAGTAACGGCGA
>DATNNY010000672.1:0-4404 GCA_035601635.1 Pyrinomonadaceae bacterium | reverse complement strand
TGTAGATCGCTTCGTCGATAATCCCGAGGCTCACTTCCGCGTTGGCCGCCGGCGAGCCGTCGTCGTTGCGAGCCAGGATCGTGTAGGACGCAACATCACGCGGCTTGAATTCTTTTTTGTTCGGCACAATGTCGAGCTTCAGCATTTTGTCGCGCGCGGGCACGGCCAGCAGCTGGCTCTGGTTGTACATGTCGCTGTCTTTGACGAACGAAACGTCGAGATAGACATTCGGTTCATATTTGCGATCGATGGGCACATCGATGACGATACTGCGGCCGGTCGCATCGATCTGCCGGATAGTCATGACGTTTGATAACTCTGTCGTTACCAATAAGTGGGCCTTGTCCGCCGGGAGCATGGCCAGGACGTGCGCCGTCTCGCCCACCTGGTAGGATTTCTTGTCGGGCACAAGTTTGATCGATTTTTCGTCAAAGTCCTTGAACTCAAAGTCCGCCCATTCGCCCTTTTTGTCCGGCGCATAGAACGAACCACCGCGATTCACGATCTGTTTACCGTCTTCGTTGACGATCGCTTTCACATAAATACTGCCGGGCGAAGGCACCGTGAAATCGTAGGTCGCGTTGCCCTGGCTGTCGGTGTTCACATCGGCCGATGCCAGCTCGCGTTCGTGCAGAATGTAATCAGTGGTCTTGTATTTATAGCCGTTGTTCTCTTCTTCCTTTTCGACCTTCTCCCATTTCTGTTCGATGAACTTGAGGGTGACTTTCTCAGAGACCGGCTTGCCGGCATAGTCAGCGGTCTTAACTTTGACCTTGGCCGCGTCGCCCTGGAAGTAGAGATAGCGTTCGGGATAAGCATCCGCGACAGTTTTGCCGCGGGTGCCGATGAACGAAGCCGAGCCTCGCATTTCGCGTCGCGAGGCGTCAGTAACCTGGGCCTCGAGGCGATACGAATAGTCCCACTCGTCTTTATCTTCGGGCTTTGGCACTTCGAACTCGACGGCCATTTCGCCGCGCGAATTCAGCGTGCCCTCGCCCTCGGTGACCATGTCATTTCCGTAATAGCCCGAATCCTGTTCATCGCCGCCTTCGTTCTCAGGTCCGGCCGCGTCGTCGAACTCATCGCTCGAATCGTTGCCCCACCACCAGTGATAATAGCGTTGCTTATAAATGTAGTAATGCACGTCGGCGTTGGTGACCGGCGCGCCAAAGAAGTAGTTGGCCGAGACATTGAACTTCACTTTCTCGCCCACGGCCGCGAATTCTTTCGGGCCTTTGACGGTGACTTTGAATTCGGGCTTCTTGTATTCCTGAACCTCGAAGTAGCCGCTGGATTTTGCTTCGCCCACCGCGGCGGTGATGTTGTAACTGCCCAGTGGCGCTTCATCCGCGATGTCGATCTCGCCACTGAAGGTGCCGCGACTTGAAAGCGGAAGTTCCTTGTCGAAAACTTTGCCGTTGTTCGGATCCTCGATCGAGACATTAACGGTTTTGCTATCGAGCAACTGGTAGCCATTGCGGCCCCATTGGCGCAGGATGCCTTTGAAATAAACTTTCTGTGCGGGGCGATAGATCGGTCGATCGGTATAGATATAGCTGGTGAGATCTTCTCCGGAAAGAACGTCGTCTTCACCGCCTTCGCCGCCAAAGTAAAACGATTCGACATCCGAGATGACAAAGTTGTCGCGCTCATGCGCCATGATCAGGTAAGCGTTCTTGTTTTGGGCTTCCGGATCGACGTCCTCGGGCGCCGTCTCGGTTGTGGGCGGAGCTTTGATCTCTGCTTTGAAGACCCCAGTCTTGTCGGTTGAGCCAGTGGCGAGGGTGGCTTTCGCTTTGGTAACTTCGACGTTGACGCCTTCATGCGGCGCGCCGGATTTGCGATCGACGACATAGACGACCACCTGGCCGTCCTTGGTCGTCTTTTCAATCATGGTGAGGTTAGTAACGATCGCGATTGAGTAAGCGCGCAGGTCTCCATTAACTGCTTCGACCAGATAGACACCCGGCTCCTGTTTTCCGAGTGGGACCATGCGGGTGTCGTATTCGTTCTCGAGCGGAGGCAGTTTCTCACGCCAATCTTTGACCTTCTGATCAGGATTCAACAAGGGAACGCGCGCGTAATCAGTTGCCACATTGAGCGGGGTTTGCTCGGGCGCCTGCTCCTTACGGAATTTTTGATTGAAGGTTTCGCGATGCTCCTTCAGCAGGTGCGTGCGCACGTAATCTCTGACCGCGGTGAAGAGGGAAGTTTTCAGCCGATGGGTGCGCTCCAGAATAGAAATCCGGCTGCCATAGCCCTGCGAAACCGCTTCCTTTTCTTTCTCGCCCATTTGATGTGGGTCGTCGAGCTGCTTAAAAAACTTGTTCGGGTCCTTGACACGATAGACGCGAAAATCCAGATACTCGACATTCTGATAGCTGGCCCACATGCGCGCCGTTTCATTCGGCGAGTAACTGCGATTGGTGGTCAGCGAGAAGTAGGGCTTGCTGCTGGCGATAGTGGTTGCGGGCGGCGCGGCTGCCGAGGCGGCGGGCGTTCGTGCCGCGCGCGAGCGGATCACATTGAAGCCAAAAGCCGAGACAACGACGATCAAGTAGATTGCGGCGGTTGCCAGATAGCGGGGCAGACGCGATTCAGTTTCAGACACGTTGAGTAGCCTCCGAGGAGAGCACGAATTCAGGAACGGACGAGCGCGGCTTTGCCGCTTGATGTGCGGAAAGGCTTCGCCTTTCCGCACGGTTAGATTTAGAACCGGCGGGGCTGCGCCTCGCACGGCTTTCATGAGGCAGAGCCTCAAAAGATAAATTGAGAGCGTTGCGGAAAGGCAGAGCCATTCCGCACATCAGGCGGCGAAGCCGCGACTCGTCATAGACACCAGATTGAAATGAGTTTGGGTTGTCCACGGTTGTCAATTAAGAATTTTTAATCGGTAGAACCCCAAAAAGTTCTTGTTACTTTCCACGGGCCGCCAACGCGGATCGGGGTGATGATCAAGCACTGAAAGCTGAACCTTCTTTACGGTTCCCTGGTCCGTCGGTGACGAACCCGTATGATAGACGACCCAGTCCTGGCCGCCATTGGGCGCGATGCGCGGCGAGCCGAGCACAAGCATGACGTGATAGGGAAACTTCTGCACCCACGGCTGGTAGAAAAAAAGCAGGTCGCCGGGCTGGGCCTCGCGCCGATCACGGCTGACGAAGATGCTGTTGAAATTCTTCAGCGAGCGGCCGTCCGCGAACTCGGAAAATCTCCCGTTGCGCAGATCGCTTTCATGAAATGATCCAAAGTCTGTGCGAAAGATTTTCTCGCCGAGCGGGTTCCGGTCCAGATCAAACCCGGCCACATCCGGCGCGACAGTTTCATAGCCCGACCCCATTTTCTGAAACCAGATCCGGTCGTGTCGGCGCAGCGCTTCGCGCATCGCAAACCGCACCAGCCCGGCGCAATCGCGTTGTTCGGCCTTCCATTGATCGCTCAACTGATAAAACTGGGTCTCGGCGATCGTGGTGAACCAGCGGCGAAAGTTGTCGCGATCCTGAAACGTATGCAGCTCAGCCGCGTCTGGTATTCCGTCGTTGTCTGAGTCGATTAAGGTCGCTGCGGACGGCGCCGGAATCATCGGATTGATTGCGGCCTCCTGCTGACTGCCCCCTGCCTTCTGCCTTGCCGAGGCGGGCGCCCCTTCGAAGCCGCGCGCGCGCGGCAACAAACGGCTGAAGCCCCACGCCAACGTCGCGAGCAGAACCAGGAGGATGCTCACTGTGGTCACCGAGCGTTTCGAAGGGGCATGCATTTGATTGGACATCAGCATTGCTGACAACTAATACGCCGGATATGGATGAATTAGAATGCGGATGCTATCACGTATCCGACAGGCCAACCACTGTAATATTCGGGCCTGGTACGTCGCGAGCGAGTGTGGATTCCCTCAGTCGCTCATCGCATGCTAAGCTGCGCACAATCGCACCAACCCTGGTCCGCGAAAGCAATGCGGAACCGGGACCGGTAGCGACCGGGTTTGCGGCGAAGGAGACTCAAGGTTGAGACCACCCGCGTGCTACCGCAAGCGGTTCCGTGACGACATGCCAAAGGAAAACGCCAACCCCGATGCCGTTCTTGAAGCCATCAAGAAGATCGAGATCGTTTCGGAACTGCTCGAGGAAAAAAACAAAAACAATCTGAAAATGATCGCCGAGGGGAAAGTGTCGGCCGGCAAGCAAATCGGTCCGTATGCGCGCTTGCTGACCTACGCTCCGGGCGAAGTGATCATGAGTCAGGGCGATTGGGGCGGAAACACTTTTTACTTTTCCGTTGACGGAGAGTTGCATGTCTTTGTCGCGGATGAGTCGGGTGAAAAGAAGAAAGTTGGCGCAGTGGAGCAGGGCTCTTTGTTTGGCGAGATGTCGATTCTGGCCGGCGTGCCCCGCAACGCCACTATCG
>DATNNY010000671.1:0-6587 GCA_035601635.1 Pyrinomonadaceae bacterium | reverse complement strand
TACCGCCGACCAGTCCGGCGATCAGATTTCCGACGGAACTGGCGAGAAACCAAATTCCCATCATCTGGCCAACGTACTTGCGGGGAGCGAGTTTAGTCATTGACGAGAGACCGACAGGGCTTAGACAGAGTTCGCCGACTGTCTGAAAGAGGTAACTAAACATTAGCCAGAGAAATGAAACCTTGATCAATCCCCCGCCCTTAACCACGATGTTGGCGGCAAAAATCATGATGGCAAAACCACCCCCCGCGCACAAGAGCCCGATCGCAAATTTGGACGGGCTCGAGAGGTCAGTCTGCCTCTTGCCCATCGAAAGCCAGACTGCTGCGAATACCGGGGCCAAGAGAATAATGAACAACGAGTTTACTGATTGAAACCATGTCGCCGGAATTTCCCAACCCAACAGGGTCCGGTTAGTGAAGTCTTTGGCGAACAAATTGAGCGACGTGGGCGCCTGTTCGAAAGCAGCCCAGAAAATTGCCGCAAACACGAACAGAATGAAGATGACTCCGACCCGTTTCTTTTCGTCGCCGGTGAGTCCGCCAAAAATGAACAATGCCCCGAAGTAAAGTACGGCCACACCAACCAGGACGTACGTCATCTTCTGACCAACTGCCTGCGGGTTGATTTGGATCATGCCTGTCGCCGCGAGCACCACCACCACAGCCAGCAAGCTGAGTCCGATGGCCAGCGCGAGTTTGATGGTGAGATCCTGCCTCCGCTGCACCGCAGGATCGGGATGCCTTGAGGGTCGCGAACCAAGATCGCCCAGCGTTTTCTTTGAGCGGGCGGCAAACCAGGCAAGACCGATCAGCATGCCGACCCCCGCAGCGCCAAATCCAAAATGCCAGCCGACCTTTTCACCAAGGAAACCTGTAACGATATTACCCAGAAAGGCACCCGTGTTGATTCCCATGTAGAAGATCGAAAAGCCGGCATCGCGCCGCGCCCCGCCTTCGGGATAGAGATCACCCACGATGGCCGAGATGTTCGGCTTCAGCAAGCCCGTCCCCAAAACGATCAGTATTAAGCCCAGAAAGAACGGGACCCTGCTTTGTGCAAAGGATGACAGACTAATGGAAATATGGCCGGCGGAGATAAGCACTGCGCCGATCATGATGGAGCGACGCAAACCCAGGAGCCGATCGGCAATCCACCCACCCGGAAGTGATGCCAGGTAAACGCTCGCCGCGTAGATACCGACTATGGCCGACGCCTGATCTCGATCGATGTTGAACCCGCCATCGAGTATGGCTGCCGACATAAACAAGACGAGCAGCGGCCGCAGACCATAGAAACTGAAACGCTCCCACATCTCGGTAAAGAAGAGCGTTGACAGCCCGCGGGGGTGGCCGAAAAAACTGCGATCGTCAATGGCTAGCTGTCTTGCGTTGGTCGGCATGTCCATGGGTTCACTCATAAAAATGATCTCCAATCTGTCCAGGCCATTGGTCCGGCCGCTCTAATTTCGAAGTGAAACGCAGGAGAGTTGCGAGCATTCAGCCAGAACGAGCGGTGGCTGTCAAGACTGGGAGGCATCCGGATATTGTTGATCGCAGACGGTCTAACCGTTGCCCGACCCGGAGTTCGTTCTTGACATGAGTCGCTACCAGAGGCTATAACCCTTCTTGAAAAACGTGGTGAGTTAAGGCGACTTGCGGCCACGCAAAACAAACGGCTAAACAGCTCGGCAGTTCGCAAAGAACGAACCGAAACACTTCAGAAGAATTGAAGTCCCGCGTTGTTTAGCGCGGGATTTTTCGTTTTGGTGCGATGAGGTCAGAACCGCCTGCGGTAGCGGGCGGTTCAACGACGAAATGAGAACAGCCTTTTGATCACGAGAGTACAACCGCCCGCTACCGCAGGCGGTTCTGACTACCGATGCAGAACTTCAGAGAACTGTTAGACGGCGACGGCATCCACGTCTTTGACGGTGCGATGGGCACGATGCTTTATGAACGGGGCGTCTACATCAACCGCTGCTACGATGAATTAAACATCACCCAGCCCGACCTCGTGCGCAGCATCCACGCCGACTATGTGCGCGCGGGCGCCGATGTGCTAGAAACAAACACCTTCGGCGCGACTGCGCCCAAGTTGGCACAGTACGGTCTGGAAGGCAGTCTTCGCGAGATCAACATTGCCGCCGCGCGGGTGGCGCGCGAAGCGGCCGGAGAAGACGCCTATGTCGCCGGCGCGATCGGTCCGCTGGGCCTGCGGATTGAACCCCTGGGGCCCACCTCGTTTGACGAGGCCCGGGACTTGTTTAAAGAGCAAGCGGCGGCGCTGCTCGAAGGCGGTATCGATCTCTTTGTCCTCGAAACATTTTCCGACCTCTCAGAGATACAACAGGCCATTCGTGGCGTGCGCGAATTGAGCGACCTACCGATCATCGCTCAGATTGCCGTCTACACCGATGGCAACACAGCATACGGAACCACACCGGAAGTATTCACCGAGAAACTGGATGAATTTGGCGCTGACGTGATCGGACTGAACTGCGGCGTGGGTCCCGCGATCATCCTGGCAGCGCTCGAAAAGATGCGCGCGGTTACCTCGAAGAAGCTTTCCGCCCAGCCCAACGCCGGCCTGCCGCGCGATGTGCAGGGACGACAATTCTACATGTGCTCACCTGAGTACATGTCAAAGTTTGCCAAACGCTTCATTCAGGCGGGGGCCAAATTCATCGGCGGCTGCTGTGGGACGACGCCTTCGCACATAAAGTTCATCAGTGACGCGGTCCGGGCCGCATCGCCGCGAGCACAGCGGGTTTTTGTATCCGGCAGTCTTCCTCTCATAGTCGACGAGAAGCCGGCGCCCGACGTCGAAGTCATGCCACCGGCGGAACGCTCGCAATGGTCGCGCAAGATTACCCAGGGCGAGTTTGTCACTTCGGTAGAAGTGCTGCCGCCGAAGGGCTGTGATACGCAAAAGACACTCGATTCCATTCGACTCTTGAAAGATGCGGGAGTGGACGGCGTTAACATCCCGGACGGCGCACGCGCGCAATCACGCATGAGCGCGCTGGCAACTGCGGTCCTGGTCGAGCAGCAGATTGGAATTGAATCGGTGCTGCACTACTGCTGCCGCGATCGAAACCTGCTCGGCATGGTTTCGGACTTGCTGGGGGCGGCAGCACTCGGGCTCCGCAACCTTCTCTTGATTACCGGTGATCCGCCCAAGATGGGACCGTATCCAGATGCGACAGCGGTTTTCGACATCGACGCCATCGGACTGACGAACATGGTGAATAAGTTGAACCACGGCCTCGACATTGGTAACAATCCGATTGGCCAGCCAACCGCCTTTTGTATCGGCGTTGGTGTTAACCCAGGCGCGATCAATCTCGACGAAGAAATCAAACGCTTTGAATATAAAGTCGAAGCCGGCGCCCAATACGCGATTACTCAGCCAGTGTTTGATACTGATCAGCTTAAGGAATTTCTTGCCGGTATCGAACACTGTCGCATTCCGATCGTCGCAGGGATTTGGCCGCTGGTCTCGTTCCGCAATGCAGAGTTTCTTCACAATGAGGTTCCGGGCGTGCGCGTGACACCCTCGATCATGGAACGTATGCGTGACGCTTCTGCCATTAGTAAGGAAGCCGGCCGTGACGAGGGACTAAAGATCGCCCGAGAGTCGCTCCTGGAAGTGCGGGATCAAATTCAAGGCGTGCAGGTTTCCGCGCCCTTTGGAAATGTTAGATACGCCCTCGAAGTTTTCAGCGTTCTTGATGGCTTTGCTGCCGCGACAAATGCGACTCCCTAATTCGCCAACCTGCTTAAAGCAAGGATTATTGCAAGATTTGGGGCGCGCGAGGCTGAAATTCAGCCTTCAGCTTGCGGCCCCTCCACGAAATCCTATGCACCCTTACCGCAATCCAGGTTGCAAGAACGCCTTGACACCGTAACGTCAACGGCTTAAGCTCCCGCCCTCTAAGTTATTCCGTAACGATCCGTTTACCGCTTACAAGGAACAGTCAGCTATGCAGGTTCCTGCCCCAGAGCGAATTACTTTCCGCCGACCAATTCAGTCCGCGCGAAAGGCATTGAATCGACATCGTTTGATTTATCTTGCTCCGAAGTTCGCTAGTACCTCGCGCGTGAATTAACTCTTACGGGCTGGCTCCTGGCGCTAAGTAGCCGGAGAGTCTTCACCTGTAATTCATCTTGAAAGGAGAAACTCGAATGAAATCGTTAAGGAGACCCACTAGATTTCAAATCGTTGCTCTGGTTGTGGCTTTAGGGGGTATGACGTTTGTGCTCACTACCGCTTTGAGTCAACAGAGTTCTGGCTGGCCCCAGTGGGGCCACGATCAACAACACACGGGCGAGGTCAACGTAGCCGGTCAAAAGCTTAACAAAATTCTCGCCAACATCGTTTACGATCCGTTTGTCGAAGACGAGAAGGCGCCGGCAAACGGCGACGGCGATCTGCTGGTTCACTACCAGACTCCGCTCGTAGATGGCAATAACGTTTACATGGAATTCAAGACAGGAACTTACACGTCGATGACGACGTGGGAAACACAAATTTGGAATGAGAAAAAGCTCAGTTGGGCGGGCAACAACCTGGTAGAGCAATGGAGCTTCCAAAGCGATTGGAAACCCGTACCGTTTAACCCCGCCGGTCCGAGTTGGGAGCCGGTCTTTCACGCCACGCTTGCCGGAGACTTTGTCTATGTACCCGGTGGCGGCGGCACCGTCTTTAAACTCAACAAGTCAGACGGCTCGGTCGCTGCCCACTACAATCCTTTCGACCCGGGTATCGCGAGCGGCATGTTCTTGACCGGGCCAATAACTGCTGACAGCTCAGGCAACATCTACTTCAATACAATCAAGCTCAACATGAGCAATCCCTGGGGCAACGATGTCAGCAACTCGTGGCTGGTTAAGATCACCGCAAGTGGCGCGATCAGTTTGGCCCAGTTCAAGAACATCATGACCGGCGAGATGGGGCCAAACGATCCTTGCGAAGTTGGTTTTAGCACCCCGCCGCCCTGGCCGCCGACCCCAACATCAGTCGCTCCGACGATCAACTGCGGCACCGTGCGTCCGGGCATTAATGTCGCTCCGGCCGTTGGACCCGATGGGACGATATACACCATTGCACGCAATCATTTCGTGACCCGTTATGGTTACGTGGTGGCGGTCAATCCGGATCTGAGTCCCAAGTGGACCGCCTCGATGCACGGCGTCTTGAACGACGGGTGTAACGTCCAGATTCCGCCTAACGGAACTCCGGGCGGTTGCAGCGCGGGAGCAACGACCGGTGTCGCTCCGGATACCAACAGCCTGCCCTCTGGCCGGATCCTCGATGATTCGAGCTCCTCACCCGTAGTAGCTCCTGACGGCAGCATCATCTATGGTTCTTACACGCGCTACAATTATGCGCAGGGACACCTGCTGCGCTTCAGCTCGACGGGACAGTTCCTTGCGTCTTACATTTTCGGTTGGGACGACACGCCGGCGATCTATACCCACGGTAACACCTACTCGATCGCCACAAAGGATAATCATTACGGCGGCGTAGGTTCGTACTGCAATGACCCGAGCGTCTGTCCACCCGACCGGAATGCGTCGAATCCCGGCTATCCGGAACAGTACTTCGTTACCCAGCTTAGTCCGAGTCTGGGCGTCGAGTGGAGGTTTCAGAACACCAACACACTTAGTTGCACGCGCAATCCGGACAATACAATCACCTGCGTCAGCGATCACCCAAATGGCTTTGAGTGGTGCGTCAATGCTCCGGCGATTGATTCGAATGGTGTAGTCTATGCAAATAGTGAAGACGGCAACCTCTTCGCTATCAATCAGGGAGGCACGCTAAAACAGAAAATCTTCCAGCAACTCGCCCTCGGCGCAGCCTATACGCCCGCGTCGATAGGTGGGGATGGGAAACTATACTCACAGAACGACGGACATCTTTATGTCGTCGGTAAGTGACCACGCAATGAGCTGGTTTATGGCGATCCGCCGATAGTCGGATCGCAAAGCAGCCTTAACCGAAGTGGCCCCGGCAGCAATGCCTGGGCCATTTCTTTTTCTCACAGATGTACTCGATGCGACCCAAGGACCATCAGACAGTAACCAATTTGTGCCGATCCACTTGGTGATGTTAAGCGTTCGTCCATGACGCTTGTGATAGAGTAATTCTCACTGGTGGAATCAGCATCGAGATACAAGACCAACGGTGTAAGACCACGTGTTCGCAAGATCAGGACTCGCGCGCGGTATGGCCATCGACGGCTGAAGCAGATCTCGCGCACCGCGACCTTGGGCGGCCTGTTTCTCTCCTTTCTTAAAATCGGATTTACCGGGTTCGGCGGCGGCTTTGCCGTCCTCTCACAAATCAGACATGTTGTAGTACTCGAGCGGCGTTGGCTCGGCGAAAACGACTTCGTCGAAGCGTTGGCCCTCGGCCAAAGTCTGCCGGGCACCAGCGCCGGTAACGCCGTCACCTATATTGGATATCGTTTGCGCGGTTGGCGGGGCGCCGGCGCCTCCCTCTCGGCTTTCATTCTGCCTTCGATGTTTATGATGATCGCTCTGGCGGTCTTCTACGATCGTTTCCGAGCACTACCTAAT
>DATNNY010000670.1:0-7005 GCA_035601635.1 Pyrinomonadaceae bacterium | reverse complement strand
CAAAGGTGTGCGTACCTTCGGCCAGCAACTAAAACACGTTGCCGCCTCGAACTACTTGATCTGGTCACCGATCACCGGCGAAAAAGCCCCCGACACGGTTAACGACGGCAAAGGTCCGGACAATATGACAGCCAAGGCGGACATCATTAAGTACCTGAAGGATTCCTTCGCGTTTGGCCATAAAGCGGTAGCAACTCTAACCGCGTCGAACCTTGTCCAACCGATTAGCTCGAGCAGTGGCAGACCGACCACTCGCCTGTTCCTGGCAACATTCGCCCCTGCTCACGCATTCGATCACTACGGTCAACTGGTCGAATATCTCCGGATGAACGGTATCATCCCGCCCGCGAGCCGCGGGCAATAGAGGCAGAGCGTAGCTTCAGAATCTCGTCTTCATTCAGCTTCGGAGCGTCTTTCATCAGGGCATCTGCGCGAGCCCACAAATCTTTGAAGCCTTGCTGTTGCAGCCAGCGCAGAACTTTTTCTCGTTCCTGTGAAGGAAGCTCTTCCAGTTCCTTGATGACTTCTGTGGCGCTCATGTCAAAAAGGATACCGCATGGTTCTATTCGCCGCAAAATCGATGTTCTTCTCGGATCTCTTCAATTGGACGTTGGATGTTGAGCGTTGGACGTTGAGCGTTTTTAGTCTCCATCATAAGCCGCTCCTGACGCGCCGTAATCCCGCGAGTGCGGGACGAAGGAGGTTACGATGCATTAGCTCAACCGCTGTAGAGGCAGGCGTGTCGCCTGCGAATGGAGTGAATGGGATGAGCGACATAGAAGGTAAAGTTGCGAGGGAAGCAATGAGCGAGTGTGGGCAAGGAGCGAGTTTCAAAAGGCTGAATGGAGCTGATGGGATCAGCGACATCGAAGGTGAAGCGACAAGGGTAGGAGCGAGTGAGCGTGGGCAGTGAACGAGTTTCAACCCACGGCGCTGTGCGCCGCCCTCAACGCTTAACGCTCAACGCCCAACACTCAACTCCCTGTCACGCCGTAGCTTCACGCGAAGGCGGATCAACTTCTCTTTCCATGTCATTGGTCTCGTAAACGCAAGTGTGGATCGCGCCACGATACAAAACGGATGCTCTGGCAAGGAAGAAGAGAAAGCGAGAATGTTGAAGACGCGCGCGGATCCGGCGGCCGACGCCTTGCCGTAGGTGGCGGAATTGGCACCGTCATCCTCGTCGTCGCGTACCTTTTGCTCGGCGGGGATCCCCAGGCGCTGTTCCAATCACAGCAGCAAGCGCAATTACCGCAATCTGCGCAATTCGACAGTCAAACGCCACGCGATGAGGCGTCAAAGTTCGTCGCTGTTGTTCTCGCCGACACCGAAGACGCGTGGCATCAGCTCTTCCGGCAAATGGGCCGAGAGTACGAGGAGCCGAGGCTCGCGCTCTTCACCGACCTGATTCAGTCCGGCTGCGGGTTCGCCAGCGGTGCGAGCGGTCCGTTCTATTGTCCAGAAGATCGACGCGTTTATATCGACCTCGGTTTTTTCCGTCAACTCCAGGAGCGCCTGGGTGCGGGAGGCGATTTCGCAGAGGCGTACGTCATAGCCCACGAAGTTGGACATCACGTTCAGAATCTGCTCGGTATCACCGATCGCGTGCAAGCGACGCGCGGTCGAGTGAGTCAATCTGAATACAATCAGCTCTCTGTCCGGCTCGAGCTGCAGGCAGATTTTCTGGCCGGCGTTTGGGCTCGGTATGCCGACCGGGTCAAGCACGTTGTCGAAGCCGGCGATCTTGAAGAAGCTATGCGTGCAGCCAGCGCAGTCGGCGATGACAGACTTCAATACAGATCGCGCGGTTACGTCGTGCCCGATTCATTTACGCATGGCACGTCCGAACAACGTGGCCGCTGGTTCCGACGCGGCTACGAGACCGGCGATCTCCGCCAGGGCGACACGTTTAACGCGCACGACTTGTAACATGCTTCCTGATTAGATTCTTTTCGGAGTTCGGAGTTAGATGCTACTCGATTTCTGTGGCGCATCATAAGCAGCTCTTGGCCCGCCGTAGTCCCGCGAGTGCCGGACGAAGGAGGCTACGATGCATAAGCTCAACCGCTGTAGAGGCAGGCGTGTCGCCTGCCTTTTAGTTGTAGCAATTCTTCCGCCGTCCGGCCTTGGTCGAGATGGTCAGGATGATGAACTCGGCTGGTTTGAGTGGCGCAAAGCCAATCACAACATTCACCAATCCAGCATCGATATCGTTCTGCGTGGTCGTAGTGGCATCGCATTTAACAAAGTAAGCGTCATGCGGGGTCCCACCTTGGAAGGCTCCTTCGCGAAATAGATTGTGCAGAAAAGCCCCGACGTTCAGCCGAATCTCTGCCCAGAGAGGTTCATCGTTCGGCTCGAAAACCGCCCATTGGATTCCGCGATAAATGCTTTCTTCAAGAAAGAGCGCGAATCGCCGTATGGGAATGTATTTCCATTCGGACGCGGACGCATCAGCGCCTTGCAGTGTCCGCGCGCCCCACGCTAGCGTTCCCGTTGGAAAGACTCGCAGGCAATTTACGCCGAGTGCATTGAGGGTCTCGTTTTCGGAATCCTTCAGGTTGTAGGAAAGAGCCGACACGCCGACCAAGTCAGCGTCTGTCCCTGCGGGCGCTTTCCAGACGCCTCGAGAGCTATCGACGCGCGCGAATAAGCCGGCGACTGAGCCGGCAGGCGGAGTCAACCGAAGTCGTCCGCTGTTAAGAGGGTCGGAAATTTTAATCCATGGGAAATAAACCGCGCCGTAACTAGTCTTTGGCAGCGAACCGTTCTGCACGGCCTGTTCCATTTGCGTGGGCGTTTGCGCACTCTTTGGCGCATCCACGATAAGGAAAGCGCGGCGCTGTCGGCAATAATCGGCTGCTGCAGACGCCGCTTCTGAGTTCATCACTCCGGGAATCACCAGCAGATTGAAAATGTCCACGGCATCGAGCGCATGGATGCCTTTGATAACCTTGGTCGCGGTGAGCTGTCGCGCGACACGCACCACCCAGGCCTCTTTGCCTCCGTTGAGAAAAAACTGCTGCACTGCGTAGCCCAAATCACAGTTTGCAATGAGTCCGCCGAACCGCTGTTCAAATTCCCCGAAGCTGTTTATGCGAACGGCGCGGTAGCTTCTCCCGCGACTCGCCGCTCCAATGAACGCGGTAATTGAAGTCGGGACTCCAGTGATTGGCTGCACGCCGGTCGGAGCTTCTTCGATAAAGCCGCCGGGATATTTCAGATCGGCATTCATCGATGTAACGCTTTAACGATTGTATTCGGTCGATTCCCATCTCCCTCACCGCTGCCTCGCGGCTTTTCCGGCCATGTCGCTCGTCCCAGTCGCTCCATTCAACGCTTCAACGTACGCGAAGCGACATGACGCGCCCCCATTTTCTTCATACGATTGTCTTGATAGCCCGAAACACCGCGATGCTAACTTCGTCAATATTCTCGCCCCCGGATTGCACAGCCGAGGCGTTAGCCGATTTTGAGAGGCTTGTCCTCGAAGGCGGCGCAGTCGATCCACAAGGCTTAACGCAACGGATCCGCTACGCCTTTCGACTGTTGTTTCTTCGAACGTCAGATGGTCGACTCGTCGGAGTAGGCGCGCTAAAACACCCCCGACCCAGCTACCGCAACAGGGTGTTCTCCAATGCGCAAGCAACCACCGCATCAGACGAATACCGTGTTGAGTTGGGTTGGGTGGTCGTAGCCAAAACGCACCAAGGGCAAGGATTGTCGACGCGCATTGTCGGTGAATTACTCCCTTTCGCGAAGGACGAAAATGTTTTCGCGACCACCTGGGCCGATCAGCGAGTCATGCGTTATGCGTCTGACCACGGATTCGAAATCAACGGAAAACCCTACCCGAGTGGGCGCGGCTACGACCTTGTTCTCTATCTTCGTAACGCCTCGCGATTTCCCGACGCGAAGTGACCCTTGCTTTTCACCTCACGTAATCGGCTTGTATCGGGTCGCGACAGGTACAAAAACTCGGTAACCGACCCACGCGAATCCGATCAGGGCCAGAAGAAGCGGGAGAAAAAAGACTGCTTCTTCAAAGTCGTGCGGCAGTCCAAACATATGGAGCACGAAGCCCAGCGCGGTAATGTTCAAAACAAAAGCGAACAGCGCCGCATGGGCCCGGGTCCGGGCGACAATCCCCAGCACGAGCAGAACAAGAAAGAGAGCCGCGGCCAGGGGCAGGCCCCAAACTACCTGGAAAAGAAAATCAGTCACGATCTGGAGCGGATTACGAGTGGCGAAAGTATGCTTGAGAAGAAGACACGCCGTGCCGGCAATCAGGTTAGGCGCCGAAAGGAACAGCGACGCGATGTAAAGGAATCCTTTCATCTATGACTCATTGGAGTTCATCTATTTTGACCACGTCGCAAATAGCCAACAACCAATAACGAATGGCGAGCACCGTAGTCGCTAAATTACTGAGCCTGATTTGCTCTCTTCTTCAGACCCCTCAAAATCTCAACTTCTCAACGCCTCAACAAACGCCTAATCTCGTGCCATGAAAGACGTAAAGTCGCTGCTGCTTCTAACATCCCTGTTAGTCGCAACCCTCGCCTACGGTCAAAGTGCCAAAAGCTCTGCCGTCGGCGACAAGACATGGTTAGGCCCGGGGTTGGTAACCGCGGAGGAAACAATTTCACCGAATGGCCGGTACGCGATAGTGGTAGATAAGGACGGGTCCAGCGAGAGCCAACTTGCCGATGTCATTGAGCATCGGCTGCTCGGAAAAATTCCGGGCACAGATTATTGGGCGTACGGAAATCATCGTTTGAATGCGTGGTGGGCGGCCGACTCGAGCTGGTGTGCCGCGGTGCGTTACAATCGGCTCGGCTTTGACGAGTGTTTCGTGATCGAGCCCCGCGGCGACAGCTTCCGTGCGACCGAAATTGGGAAGCAGATTCACGACGCGCTTGAAGCTGCGATTCAGAAGCAATCTCATGACCCGGGACCGGACCGCGGTGAGGGGTTGTGTGTGCGGCCGCGCGACCACACGCTGCTGGTCCGGGCGTTTGGAACGACGAACCCGAAGGGAATGGAAGGCGGTAAGACCTACGAATCCTTTCTCTCAGGGTCGTACGATCTCGCGACTAACAAGTGGGCCAAGCTCAATGTGCGCCCCTTGGATCCAAAAGTGAACATCGGAGCATCATTGGAATGGCCCGACGAGGAGCTGGTGCGGGTGATACCTCGGAATGCGCCATGGCCCGCTGATTTCAACGGTGAAGTGGTGAGGAACGAGGAGGAACGGGCGAAGGTGCTCGACCGGCTGTTGAACGAGACGTATGCGGCGGTGCGTTTCGTCGAGCCGCCGGCCCGGTTCGCCAGGATTAAAGAGGAGCAGAAGGCGTGGCTCGCGCGTTGGCAACAGCAGAAGTCGCAGCAAGAAAAGAGCGCAATGACCGATGCGCGTGTGCACCAGCTCCGCGCCATTCTCTGGGAGGAGTGATGACTGCTCGTCCGCGTGTCGCGCCGACTCGTCGCGTGGGCGTTAAGGTTAGACGCAAGCCTCCAACCGGGAGTTAAGAGCCGCTAACAATTGTGTATCCGTTGATACCGCGCTTAGCGAGCCGTATCCCGGTGATAAATGAAATATCGGTTCCGCGCGACTCGCGTGTTGGTCATTCGCGCTCCCGTGCTCATGCCAGCGACCTAGCTGCGTTACCGCCTACCCGCGTGGCTCCAGCTCACGCGTGTTTTGGCGTAGCTTCACGCGACGGCGGATCGACCGTCAGCTCTGCTTCCGTTAGCGACTTCTCAATTGAAACTCGCTCGCTCCCCGCACTTGCTCGTCGCTACCATCGCGACTTTACCTTCTATGTCGCTTATCCCATAAGCTCCATTTTTCCTTCCTACTTCATCCTTCCGTGGCGGGAACAAACCAGTCCGAGCAAAAGGCAGACTGACTCGGTAAAGAAGTGTGGCCCCACGGAGCTTTACACTCGCGCCCTACTGCTGCTTGTCGTAGTAAGTCATCTCAGCGAATTTCTGTCCGTTCGCACCCGTCCCCGTGAGCCTCACGACGCGCGACTTCCCGTCTTTCGCCACAGCGAGCACGCCCCTCATCACTACCTTGCCGGCTTTCGTGGCTACCGTATTATTGATATAGTCATTGACTGGATTATAGGTCAGCAGGTCGAAAGATGGGCTCCCTTTAATTTGATATGGCTTGCCATCGAATTTTCCCACCCAGGTCCAGTGGATAGGCTTACCATCCTTATCCACCCCATCCACCGTGCACTTTATCATGTCACCCTTAGCTGGGGCGTAGGTGACCGTAGTATTTTTGATTGCGCCGGGCGCAAACTTCGATTTGCCTTCGTTGAGCTTCCAGGTGCCCATGAGGGGATTGGCAGCAAAGGTTGCTGCGGTTGCTGTTAACAACACCGCCACTGCCGCTAGCATAATCCGATTCGTTCTCACTGCGCGATGTGAGCATTTTCTCCAATCGGCGTCAATCCAAATTGGGGGAAATCTGAGGATACAGGCGGAAGATCGCGTTGGTGTAATACGTCAAGCGCACCTTCATCAGCCTCCGGGTAGCCATCTATCGTAAGCCGCTCCTGACGCGCCGTAGTCCCGCAAGTGCGGGACGGAGGAGGTTACGATGCATGAGCGAACAGCTGTAGCAGCGTCGCTGCGCGACGCTTGACTTCGCCGCTGTAGCCGCTGGCGATGACTGCGGCTCCATTCTTGTCGACTGGGTCAGCCGTATTGATGTAGTCCGCTTGGTAACAGGTTTGTTACCATACTTGTGTTTGGAAGCGTAACGCGCATTGAGCAGTGAGTTCAAAAAAAGTGTCTAACGGGCGTAAGCGTGAGCATCAACAGAGGAGGCGAACATGCTAAAGAAGACAATTGTTATTCTCGCCTGCGGCGCACTCATTGCGCCGGTGGCGTTTGCCCAGACGCGTTCGACGCATGAAGGACAAGCAACAACTACGACGGAAGCGGTAACGGTAACGGGAACGGTCATCAAAATGACGAGTGAGGAGGGGT
>DATNNY010000669.1:0-2612 GCA_035601635.1 Pyrinomonadaceae bacterium | reverse complement strand
CTCGGCGAAGCACGGGACCTTCCCTCCTCGCAACGGGCCGTTTGCCGAGATCAACGTTGGCTTCCACGAGATCTATACGCGACTCGTCGAGCAGGTCCTGGCGCAGCTCGGCGACAGCGTCCCCGTGGTTGTCCTGATCGGCGACGATGCGACGCTCCTCTGCGACGGCGGGGAACAGCGTGAGCAGGTCATACCAACCCGCTACCACGAGCTCAAGGCGCTCGCCCACCTCGCGTTCGGCGTGCAACTCACGCTCATGGCAAACGGAAGCGGCCGCCTCACCGAGCTGACCGCAAGCGAGCTTCACGAAAAGCGCGCACAGATTCGGGAAGCGCAGGCCGCCATCAACGCCTCGCCAGCCTTTGCGTCTTCCTCACCAACGATGAAGGGGCCCGCCGAGCTGTTGTGCCGCGCGCGTACGCTCGTCGACAGAGTTCTCGCCGAAGGCGTAGTCGATTTCGAGCGGCTCCACGAACACGTCCGCGCCCTCGCTTCACACGCCCTGGACACTGCGCAACTGGCCGTGTGCATCGAGCTCGAACAACTGCACGCGCTCCTCAGCCGGTGGCGCAACGATCTTGGCGAGACGCGTTGGGCCGGCCTGTACGTCGTCATCTGCGGCGCTCACCAGCCGCGGTATCGCGAGGCAGCGTGCCAGTACTTCGGGCGGCTTCTCCACCAGCCCGAAGGCTCCGGCGCTGAGCGCGAAGATCGGCTGGTCTACGGCGAAGGCCTCTGTGACGTCGACTCCGCGCTCGACCTGCTCGCGCGACACATCGTTGACCAGCGGGCCTCGAATCTCCTATTCGGCGACCGGCGGCGTCTTCAGGAGGACCTTCTTGCCGACGCTGCCAGCACAGAAGTGCGGAAACTCTTCCCGAAGGTGCGCGGCTGCCCCAGTGGCGCACATCGGCGCGCACAATGAAACGCTTTCGGTCGCCGCGATGTGCCTCAGCTATCCAAATTGTTCGCCCCGCGGAATCAACGGCTGAGACGTAACCCAGACTCCAACCACGTTTCTTGAAACTCCCCAGAACATTTGAATTCGTGTTCATTCGTGTCGATTCGTGGTTTAGATGGTCTTCGAATTGCAACCACATCTGAAGGGCAAGCTCATTGAGCTTCGGTCGCTCGCACCTGCCGATTGGGACGAGCTGTTTGCCGTCGCGTCGGATTCGCTGATCTGGGAGCAGCATCCCGAGCGGGATCGTTACAAAGAAGATGTGTTCAGAATTTTCTTCAAAGATGCACTGGAATCCGGCGGCGCGTTCGTCATCATCGATCGGAAGACCCAACACATCATCGGGTCGACACGGTTCTACGGTTATGATCCGGAAAAATCGGAGATCGAAATTGGATGGACATTTCTCGCGCGAAAATTCTGGGGCGGTCGGTTCAACGCGGAAATGAAACAATTATTGCTGAATCACGCGTTCAAGTTTGTTGAGAGCGTTGTGTTCTTCGTTGGAGAAGACAATGTTCGCTCCCAAAAGGCGATGGAAAAAGTTGGCGCGATCAAAGTCGGGACAGCTACGAGGACGTACGGAAATCATCCGCCTGCTCGGAACGTGAAGTACGTGATCAGGAAAACCGTAACGGACGGCTAACCTCCCGATCAGCCACTCTTCGCCTGTGCGACGTAACTTTTGACCTTGTCGATGTCGGTGCCGGTAACACTGCCGACGAGTCCGCCGCCGGCATTGTACACCTTCACGTGCGGAAGGTGTGTGACGTTGTACTCCCCCGCCGAGTCGCTGAGGTCAATCTTGCGCAGCGCAATATCGGCATCGGCTGCCGCCATCTTCTCCAGGGCTGGCGTAACCACTCTGCATGGACCACACCAGTTTGCCCAGAAATAGACGAGCGTCACCTTGCCGGGCACGGGCGCATCGGGTTGACCGGCATTGGCCATTGCCAGCGGCGCAAAACACAGAATTAAACACGCGAGCGATCTCATTTTAGACATGTGGAGGGTTACCAAGCCGAGCGAATGAGGAAGCAGTTAAGAGGTCAAGGCAATTTCTACGGGCGTGAAGTGAAAAGGTCGTCGTTTCCCCAGGACGCTTATATTGGGGTCCCCGTCGGGGATCGTTATAAGGTGTCGGAGAGAAATTGCGACAGACCATAAAATACAGAAAGTTCGCGAATTTTCCGTTGACTCGCGCTGCGAGTCTGCTACTTTACAAATCCCGCGAAAAGGCGGGACCGGTTCCATCAGCGGAGTCGGTGTTCTTCTCTGGCCCGGCAAGCCAATTCTCTGCGGTCTATGATTGTTGAGGTTGGGCTTTGCCGTGTACGCGAAGGATGATCTTTGACAGTGTGGTTGTGAGTTTCTCGGTCGGCAGTCTGGAGACAGCCGTTCCTTGAGAATTCGCAATGCGAAAGTCAGCAAACATTGAATTGTGCGTTATCTGTCGATCTTCTTTGAAATCAAAGATTTAGATCGGACAAACCCTGGATGCTCGGAAGAGGATTCAGGTAATGAAAGTCAGATCTTCAAGCTTTCGGTTTCCCTCACGGGGACCGAGTCGTTTTTAACGGAGAGTTTGATTCTGGCTCAGAACGAACGCTGGCGGCGTGGATAAGACATGCAAGTCGAGCGAGATTTTTTC
>DATNNY010000668.1:0-3715 GCA_035601635.1 Pyrinomonadaceae bacterium | reverse complement strand
AGAGGAGTTCAAGATGGAAATAAAGAAAGTTGGCGTGCTCGGTTGTGGCCTGATGGGCTCCGGCATTGCCCAGACAGCGGCGAGCGCGGGTTTTGAAACGACAGTGCGCGAGGTTTCGGAGGAACTGCTGCAAAAAGGTTTTGCCGCGATTGAAAAGTCTTTGGAGCGGTTTGCCGAGAAAGGAACGATCAGCGCCGAACAGCAGAAACAAACACGCGATCGTTTGTTCGGGACTACCTCGTTCGACGATCTGGTCGATTGTGACATCATCATTGAAGCAATCATCGAGAGCCTGGAAGAGAAGCACAACACCTATCGGCAGCTCGATGCGATCTGCAAGCCGGAAACGATCTTCGCTTCGAACACTTCGTCGCTTTCGATAACTGAGATGATGGCAGTCACTTCGCCCGGGCGGCAACAACGCTTTATCGGCATGCACTTCTTTAATCCCGTGCCGATCATGAAACTTGTCGAAGTGGTGCGCACGATTCTGACCAGCGCGGATGTCTACGAACAGGCGATCGCCTTCGCGACCAGGTTGGGCAAGGTGCCGGTCCGTGCCAGTGACAAGACGGGCTTTATCGTAAACCGCTTGTTGGTTCCGTACCTGCTTGATTCGATTCGCGCGCTGGAGGAAGGCGTTGGCTCAATCGTGGACATCGACAACGCCATGAAGCTGGGTTGCGGCTATCCGATGGGGCCGCTGACGCTGGGTGATTTCGTCGGGCTCGACACCACTTATTACATCGCCGAGATCATGTTCAATGAATTTCGTGAGAAGCGCTTTGCGTCGCCGCCGTTACTAAAGCGCATGGTGATGGCCGGACTTTACGGTCGCAAATCAGGTCGAGGTTTTTACGACTACACCAAAGATCCGAAGAACCCGACGCCGATGAATCTGGTCTGAAACGGAGCGCGGACATCCTGTCCGCACAGCGCGCGAAAGCGCGCTAAGGTTTGCGACGCTGATATTGAATCTCAATTGAACTAAACGCCAGATTGTTCGCGCTATCGCGCTCAGGCGGACAGGGATGTCCGCGCTCCATTTCACTTTGCCTGCTGAAGAAAGTCCTTGGTCCTCGGGTCCTGCGGCGCGTTTAGAATCGTTTCCGTCGCGCCGAACTCAACCACCTCTCCAGCTTCCATGTAGAGCAACTGATCAGCTAACCCTTCGAGGAAGCGGATCGAGTGCGACACTACGACCATGGTGTGCCCGCGCGTAACAAAGCCGCGCAATAGTGAACGCAGTCCGGCGCTGCGCTTTGGATCGAGCGCGCTGGTTGGTTCGTCGAACATTAAGAGTGCCGGGTGCATCGCCAGCGCGCGCGCGATAGCCACGCGTTGTTGCTCTCCGCCGGAAAGCGATTCCGGATAGCGCCGCGCCTTGTCCTTTAGGCCGACGGATTCCAGTAGCCCCAGGGCTTCGCTTTCCGCTTTTTGTCGCGGTACGCGCAGCACGTGGGTCGGCGCTTCGATGACGTTGCCGAGGACGGTCAGGTGCGGAAACAAGTACAGATGCTGAAAGACAGTGCCAACCTTGCGGCG
Source organism: Pyrinomonadaceae bacterium (assembly GCA_035601635.1). Taxonomy (GTDB): domain Bacteria; phylum Acidobacteriota; class Blastocatellia; order Pyrinomonadales; family Pyrinomonadaceae; genus UBA11740. Next base: position 2,170 of record DATNNY010000668.1, on the reverse strand, counting down.
CAACTCTTTGACCCGGCGAGAATACTCGTGTTCAGAAAGATTCGCATCAAGATGCACGTCCTCGCATTCGATCGCGCCGCCGTCGATGCGTTCGAGCCCGTTAAGACAGCGCAACAAAGTCGTCTTGCCACTGCCCGACGCGCCAATAATTCCCAAAACGGTTTGCGGCGCGACTTCAAACGAGACACCGCGCAGAATGCGCGTTCCGTTTGCCTGTTTGATTAGGTCTGTGACTCGAATCATTCTCGTTGTACTCGCCGTCGTTTAGAGTCGGGCTACCGCCCGACTAAGCGGGCAATAGCCCGCTTCTAAACGATCGACAACAATTATCCTTCTGCCTTAATTTCAGAGGCCTGGTCAACCTGCCTCCGCTGCAATCTGCGTTCAAGCCGGCGCGCCAGATGCGCCATCGGCAGACTCATCGCCAGATAGAAAATCGAAACGGCCGTTCCCAAAAGCAGAAACTGCCCCGAAGCGTTGGCCAGTTCGCGATAAGCAGTGGCCAGCTCCCAAACCGAGATGGCGTAGGCCACCGAAGTATCTTTGAACAGCGAAACGAAATCATTGGTCATCGCCGGCAGCGCGATGCGAAACGCCTGCGGTAGGATGATGCGCCGAAACGCCAGCAGCGGATTCATGCCCAGCAGGTACGACGCTTCCCACTGCCCGCGCGGAATCGCTTCGAGGGCCGCGCGATAAACCTGAGACTCGTAGGCTGCATAGTTCAGCCCCAAACCCAGCAATGCAGTTAAAGAGCCCGGCATAGCCAGTCCAATCGTCGGCAAGCCAAAATAAAGAAACAGCAACTGGACCAACACCGGCGTGCCGCGGAAGAACTCGATGTAGACGGTGCACAACCAACGCAGCCAGGGCGGACCTTTTGACTGGCCCATCGCCAGCGGCATGCCGAGAATCACGGCAATCAACATCGAGCCGAAAGCGATCAGAACTGTGACTACCGCTGCGCGCGCCAGCCGCCACATCGCTTCGCGCCAGTTGAAGGTCGTCGAAGTGATTTCATAAGCGGCGTTGTCGTTCGATTGTCCTGCCCTGGTCGATGTTTGTAGCTCAACCTGGGCATCGTTCCACAAGTTCCACTTGCGCAGGATTTGTTCCAGTGAGCCGTCGCGGATGATCTTATCGATCGCCGCATCGATTTCTTTTTTCAGAGCATCGTCGCCTTTGCGCAAACCGACGTTGTAGGTTCCGCGAAAGAAGGGTTCCGTGGCGCGCTTAAGAGTCGTACTCTTGCTGACGTAATAAACTTCGGCCGGCACGTCCATCAGCACGGCGTCGATTCTTTTCAGTTCCAGATCGCGATAGGCGGTCAGCGGCTCGGCATAGCCTTTAAAAGGAACGCCTTCTTTTTGTAGCAACCTGGAAGCTGCCGTATTGCCGAGCGTACCCACCACGCGTGTGCGACAGTCCGCGAGCGTGTGAATTTGTTGCTCGTCAATCCGGACGGTCAACGCAAGTTGGAAGATGTAGTAAGGCTTGCTGAATTGAATCTGCCTGGCCCGATCGCCCGTGGGTTCCAGGCCGTTGACGATCACGTCAAACGAACCGCGCTGTAACGAAGACACCAGGGTCTCCCATTCGGAGGCCACAAATTCCGGCTTGCGGCCCATGGCGGCGGCCAACGCGTCGACCAGCTCTTTTTCATAACCGATGTATTGGTCCGGGTGGTTGGGATCGTTAAAGACATAAGGCGCTCCGCCGCTCGGGTCGGCGCCCCAGCGCAGGGTCTGTTGGGCTTGGGCTGAAGCAAAGCAGAACCCGACGACGAGACCCAAGCGAATCAGACGTGGCAGGGTTGTCAGTAGATGTTTCGGCACCATGCGCTTCGCAGGCCCAATATTAGACCTGAGTTTAGAGCGCAACATTGTAGCGTGAATTTACCGGAGCGCGGGCATCTATGCCTGCGGGTTGAATGCGGGCAGGATGCCCGCGAACCGCACGCAGGATGTCTGCGCTCCCAAATCTTGTTGATGCGCATCGGCTCGTGTAGCATGGCGCTGCTCTGGTCAGCAACTTTTCGCGCTTTGCGCTCGATGCGGACCGGATGTCCGCGCTCCAACAGCATGTGTACAGACAGACGAGACTTCCTTCGCCTCTCCGCCGGTGTGGCCGGGGCCGCACTGCTCGGCAGCAAAGTTTCCTTTGCCGCCAC
>DATNNY010000667.1:0-2503 GCA_035601635.1 Pyrinomonadaceae bacterium | reverse complement strand
ATCATTACTACTGACTTAATGATCGAAGGCGTCGACTTTTACTTAGACGCCGCGCCCGCGCGCATGCTCGGTCACAGAACTCTCGCAGTTTCACTTTCAGACATCGCGGCAATGGGAGCTCGGCCATTCTGGTCGCTCTTGTCGATCGGCATGCCAACAGCAATCTGGCAGGAGGATTTCAAGGATCAGTTCTGGACCGGCTATTTCGCGCTGTCAGATCAATATGGCGTGACGCTATCTGGAGGAGATGTCTCAGAAGCAAAGGAAGGGATTGTGATCGATTCGATTGTGATTGGCGAAGTCCCCTCGGGTGGCGCGGTGCTACGCTCAGGCGCTCAACCCGGCGATCAGATTTTTGTAACTGGCACCCTCGGTGGTGCAGCGGCAGGATTGAAGTTAGTTGAGATGGGCGCGCGGATTGGCGCGACCGGCCTCGCTTCCCTTCCCCGAGCGTCAAAACGTCAAGCTACCCCCATTGCGAGTGTGGGCCCAGAGTCAGAACCGGCAGCGAACCCGAGTCATCGCGCAGGCGGCCCGCGTGGGCTGGCGGATGCGACCGGGTGCGAGGGTGTAAATCTCAGCGCAGCGAATGCCGTGGGGATGAAAGCGATCGAGAGTCTACTGTTACGCCAACTTCGCCCTTCTCCGCGCGTAGGCTGGGGCATCGTCTTAGGCGAAGAGCGGCTGGCGACGTCGATGATCGACATTAGCGACGGCTTGTCTTCCGATCTCGCTCATCTCTGCGAAGAGAGCAACGCCGGCGCCTTGATTGATGCCTCGTCTCTGCCAATCGATCGAGATGTAATCAAGCTCTGCGGCCGGCGCGCGCTTGATCCGCTGATGCTCGCCCTGCACGGCGGCGAAGACTTTGAACTCCTGTTCACCGTCGGGCCCTACGACGTGCCGCGATTACCAAAACGAGTCGACGGCGTAGCTATCTCTCGCATTGGTGAAGTGACTGATCAAACCGGAAAAGTCCGGGTTACGGAAAAGAATCGGGTTTGGGATTTGAAGCCGGGCGGCTTCGCGCATTTCAAGGGCCAAAGGTAACTATCGAACTCCTAGCAGGCTGCTGAAAAACTAAACATTCTTCCCGCAGGCTGATCACGGTCAACTATAATCTGGTCCAACGCCAACGACGGAGGAACAGAATGCGGGGAGATAACGAACAACAAGCGGGCATGTTCAGTTACATATCGCCGGAGCAACGAGTGCCGGCGGATGATCCACTGCGGCCGATTCGTAAGATGACGGATGAAATCTTCAAGCAACTGTCGCCGCAGTTCGACAAGTTGTACTCGCGGGTGGGGCGACCGTCTATCGCGCCGGAGAGGTTGTTGCGAGCGTTGTTGCTGCAAGTGCTTTACTCGGTGCGCAGCGAGCGGATGCTGATGGAGCAGTTGTCGTACAACCTTTTGTTTCGTTGGTTCGTCGGCCTGAACATGGACGACATGGTTTGGGACGCGACGACTTTCAGCAAGAACCGCGACCGCTTGCTGAGCGGGGAAATCGCCGAAGAGTTCTTTGCGGCGGTGCTCGATGTGGCACGCGCCAAAGAGTTGTTGTCGGACGAACACTTCACGGTTGACGGGACGATGGTCGAAGGCTGGGCGAGCTTGAAAAGTTTCCAGCCGAAAGATAAGTCGGAGCGCAACAGTAATGACAAGCCGGATGACCCGGGCAATCCGACGGTGAACTTTCATGGTCAGAAACGCTCGAATATAACGCATGAATCGACCACTGACGCGGATCTCAGACTGTTTAAGAAAACCAAGGGCAGCGAAGCGAAACTCGCTTATCAAGGACACGTGCTGATGGAGAATCGCAACGGCTTGGTGGTGAATGCGACGCTGTCTCTGGCTAGCGGCACGGCTGAACGAGAAGCGGCGCTGGCGATGTTGGGAGAACGACCGCAAAAGAAACGAATCACCTTGGGCGGTGACAAAGCTTACGACACGAAAGACTTTGTCGCTGATCTGCGCGGCTGCCAAGTGACGCCGCACGTGGCCCAGAACAACAAGCGACGCAAAAGCGCGATCGATCAGCGGACCACCCGTCACCCTGGTTATGAAGTTAGTCAACGAAAGCGCAAACGAGTGGAAGAAATCTTTGGCTGGTTGAAGACTGTGGGGCTCTTGCGTAAGACCCGCCACCGAGGGCTGGCCTTGGTAGGTTGGATCTTCAAGTTCGCTACCGCCGCCTACAACCTGGTACGGATTAGAAATCTCGCCGAGGTCACTTGAGAGACGGCGACCAGTTGCCAGTAGTCGCTTAGGCAAGCGAACCAAAGTGGCCAAGGAGCCACTTAAGGGATCAATAACAAAAAGAAAATCGCTCATCACTGATAACCAAAACTGATAAATGAAAAGACAAATAGTCTCAAATCTCAGTTTTTCAGCAGCCTGCTAGAGTAACTAACGAACTCCTAAAGATGAGTAAGACAGCGAGTGATGAACTCGGCCGGAAATCCGAATGCAATTCGGCAAGAGTCGAAATCACTGGG
>DATNNY010000666.1:0-6098 GCA_035601635.1 Pyrinomonadaceae bacterium | reverse complement strand
CTTGGCATAGAGCTGATAGTTGTCTTCAGCTTCCTTGACCTGGCGCTGCAGGTCGTTGTGTTTGGTGGTGTTGCCCTCCAACTTTTGCAGCGAATTCTCGTAATCGCGCAACTGGGCGGCGAGCGTGTCGCGGCGCGCTTGTGCGCCGGTCTGTTCCAGACGCGCTCGGGAATATTCTGTTTCCAGCGTCTGCCGCAACGGATTCAAGTCCGTGGCTTGCTCAGTTGCGGTTTGGGATTCCGCTTTGGCGAGTGCTTCCCTCGTGGTGCGAATTTGTGCGTCAACTTCGCGCACCAGGCGATCATCGGGCCGAAACTTCGTCAACAGTTGCGTGCGCCGATTTTGCAACTCGACCATCATAGTGTTCAAACGCTCAGCCGAGTATTGCGCCGGAAGCGACTTGCTTTGGGTGACGATCCGCTTAGGCGTGACCGCCAGTTGCTGTTCGATTTTCTTAATCCGGTTGGTGGCCTCGTTCACTGCCGCCTCGCTCTCCAACAGCTTTGCTTTCGCTTCGGCGGTTTTCTGCAACGTTAGATCTTTCTGCTGAGCCAGCACGACCAGGTTGTTGTCCTGCTGAAAACCGGTCAGTTGCTTTTCCGAATCATGCAACTGGGTTTCGTATTGGTCCGCCTTCTCTTTGAAAAAATCTGAGGCGCCGGTAGGGTGATGAAGCTTCAGATGTTTCTCGAGATAGAGATCGCCGAGCTTCTTTAAGACCGCGGCCGCCAGCTCTGGTGAGTTGGCTGAGTAACTGATCGAAATGACGTTTGCTTTCTTGACCGGCGCGATCATGAGTTCCTTCGCCAGATCATTAGCCGCCTTCTCAATCCGCTCAGGTTCAGACATCGACCGCTTCCAAAACATCGCAGGCCCAGGCTGGCCTAAGCCCGTTTCCTTTGCCACTTGCGTCAGCAGGTCGCGGCTGGTCAGTAACTCGATCTCGGAATTGATTTCGGATTCGCTGACGTCGCCATCGACGGCCGCCGCGGCGCTGGTAGCTTCAGGAGTGATCGCGACGTCGACGCGCTGGTTCTTGACCAGAATCTTCATCCGCGATTCGTATTTGTTTGGGAGTATCCAGGTAAGCGCGGCCGTGCCCACCACGACAGCGACGAAAATGAACAGCACCATCCCACGGCGACGAAATAGGGCGCTGGCCCCGTCCCGCAGGCTAATTGAGTTACCGCCGAAACCTGTCGTCAGTTGACCCTTCATAAACTAACTTACCGAAGGGTTTAAATGATGAATTGGCGAGGAATTCCACGTCCTGAGACTCTGTTTTCCTGGCGCAGTCTCGTTCGGCGAGATTTCGTTTGGTGTTTTGCCCCTCTGAACAAAAACGATCCACGAACCCACACTAAATCGCAGAGCCTCCTACCCTTGGTGTGTTTTCGCGGATCGTCTTACTTGTCGCGCATGCCAGCGTTTGCCCGCGCGCCCGCAGCGTACCTTCCTCGAAGCAGGACATCACCCTGCCGGTCAGAGTATTATGCGGACTGGTTCTCCCTCTCCCGATGGCCCTAACAAATTGGTAAAGACCAAAGCTATGTCATTGTTTTCGCGGAAAGCGCCAAAGATTTACCAAAACCGAGATTCCGGCTCATGCAGACTAGATCCAATGCCAATAATCGTCGGAGCGCCGCGGTCCGGAACCACTCTGCTCAGGTTGATGTTGGATTCACACCCGGCATTGGCGATTCCCCCGGAAACAGGCTTCCTGAACCTCGCCACTGAATTAAGGGGCCGCGACCGAAACCTTCGAGAACGGTTTGTTCGCGCACTTACGAACTATCCGACTGAAGTTCCCTGCTGGCCGGATTTTGAGATACCAGAGGAAGCATTCCGGTCTGCTTTGAACGCAATCTCGCCGTTTTCAATCGCCGACGGATATCGGACCTTCTATCGTTTGTATGCTGGGCGCTTCGGAAAACCGCGTTGGGGTGATAAGACTCCGCTTTACTGCATGAACTTGCCGACAATTCGCAAGATCCTACCTGAGGCTCGCTTTGTGCACATCATTCGTGACGGGCGCGCCGCGTCTCTTTCCCTGAGAAGAATGTGGTTTTCCCCCAGCGAGAAAATCGCGGATCTTGCTAGTTACTGGCGTAACTGCGTGCTCGAGGCACGTCGTGGGGGCGGTGGTAGCCCCGACTATCTTGAAGTCCGGTATGAGGATTTGATTCTGAATGCCGAGGGGACGCTGAGGCGAATCTGTAACTTCATCGATCTGGAATACGACGAGGTTATGCTTCAGTATTACATTCGCGCCCCAGTGCGGCTTAAAGAACACAAGGGGCGCACCTTTTCGGACGGGACTTCGCTGGTTACCCAGGAACAGAGAATCCGCCAACAGCAGCGCACTACTGAACCTCCTGACCCAACTCAGGTCTTTGGATGGATGACGTCCATAAGCGCGAGGGAGCGGAAGGAATTCGAGGCGGTCGCCGGCGATCTATTGGCAGCCCTCGGATATGAAACCGACGGAAATACCATTCCCTCGCGATATTGAAAAAGAGATTAGACGAGTCGTAGCTGGGAGAAGAGACCGAAGGATGAGAGAGCATTCAAGCCGGCCGTTAGATTTAATTCCCCTTGCGCCATCGCGATGGGACAACGGTTTAGCTGGCTTCAATCGAACAGCGATGCCAGGCGCGCGGCCTCGGGGTAGACTAAATTTCAGGTGAGGTCTTCGACGGGCAAGTCTGGCTCCGCCTCTATCGCAGCCAATAAAATTTAGCCGGCCTTGGGATCGGATTCGATTATTGCTGCCGCCTTCCGCAATCTGGACACGCGATCAAATGCGGGCAACACCTGGTTATGCTTTATGGCTATGTACCGCCGGATCAATCGCCAGCTTCGAGAATTCTCAATTAACCCGAGCTGAGTTCTGGTCGTTTCCAGCTCGGCTTCCTTCACAGCCAGTTCCTGCATTGCCTGATCGCGTTGATCTAAGCGAGGCGCCAACTCTCGTAAGTAAACTGCCGCAGCCTTTTGCTCAGAATCCACGTCGCGGTCCGATGTCTGTCGGTGTTCGTCGATCACTTCCTGATAAAGACAGAGTAGCTTATCGATCACGGCGTCCCGCCCCGCGTTCGCGCGGATAAAACCGGAAACGCGCGCCGCGTCGATCGGATCATAACGAGCGATCGCCTGCGACAGCACCTCAGGGCTGAGGGGTTCACGCAGTGCGCGAATACCGAAGTTAAGCGGCCGCAGCTCTGCCACGTTTTGAGTGGTAACCATCGGACCAGCGCCAACTGCATCACAGAGCACAACCGCCGCGCCGACGGCAAGCGCCTCGAGGGCGGCCCGACCCTTCGCAAAGACAATGTCGTAGTTGCCCAGCAACGACTCGGGTTCAGCACATACATTGCTCACCGCATTTCCCACAACGTTCAGCGCGATGCCTGCGCGTTCGCACGCCAGGCGCACCGCGCCCGTGTGAGTGTATTCATTCGCCTGGTTGCTAAAAATAAGAGCTCGTCGGGGATGAGGTGGTAGTTGGGCTTGCGGCTTGAATCTATCCAAATCAACAAAGTTGAGGACAACTCTAATCCGTTCCGGCTGAATCGCATGCTCAATTACCAGGCGGTCACGGCAAGCGTGGTCGACTGCGACGTAACGAAGAATCCGCGGAAATCGCGGGGCGGCTTCTTCCCAAGGCGTCGAACCATGGCAGACATAGATCGCCGGCGTCGAGGGCAAGTGCAACAGCGCCGTCATTGTGTCGAGGTGATGGTGTCCGTGAATTATGTCAGGACTGTCCCCCAGGGTGTCCAGGTTATCAGTAACCAACACGCCCGCGCCGCGGATATCCTGAGCGACATCCCCCAACCGCGTACTGTAAGCGATGGGTTCATGAACCCGCTCGAGCAGACCAATGGCGAGGTCCCGCACATACAACTCTGTACCAGCGCGGTTTGCCAGTGTGTTGTTGGTAATTAATACTCTCAACGAACCGCCAGACCTCTACTCAAATCCTTTAAGGCTTCGCCGATGGGAAGGACGTGGTCGCGGTAACGAATCACTTGCTGATAGCGGCCGGCGGCAACTTGCCTTTCCCCATAAACCTCGTAGTAGGGTTGCTCCTGGAACCTCTGGTAAGAGTTCTCGTTAACCGGACGCAGGTACTCGATGCCTAGAGACGTGACCCCTTCCTGCGCGATGATCCGGTTGACATCGACAGCCAGTTCCGAATAGTCCCGAGCGACCTGCAACTTTTCCGCAAGCATCTGTTCGCTCGCAGCGATCGAAACGATATCCGCCGTTGACTTCTGCGCAAGGTCGTGTTGGTAAGCGAGCGACACATCGAAATTGGCTAAGCAATGACCCATCTGACAGACTTTTTTCACGGCCGCATTGATTATCAGGCGGCAGATATCATGGACTGGATTATAGCCCTCGATTGCATCACCGACGATATATTCAATTCGATGGTGCACCAGGGCTTCGGCCAATTCGCTCGCCATTCTGATAAAGACGCCGACTTCTCCGGCTAGAATCGCGGAATAAGCGTCAGCGTCGGTCAGGCGCCCATATATGCTTCCCGGACGGGCGCCGAGTGAATTGATAATGCTCGTTGTTCGATGAAGTCTCGATTTGTGGGAATGACCAGATCCGTCGGTGAGCACGAAGACATAAGGGTTAGCCAGACTCAGCCAGTTATAAACCAGCAGTTCGTGACCGGGATGCGCAATGACCAGCGCCGATTTATGATTAAGGGATAGAGGCCGCATACTTCGGGTGGACGAGAAACCAATGAGTTGTCCAGCCTCGCGGCACAGACTTCAGTCTGTGTTTGGGACGCGAAAATCACAGACTGAAGTCTGTGCCGCAAAAACTTACGATTCACTACTAAACCCTGATCGCTGTAGTCCTAAATATCCCAACTATTTCTCTATCGCAATAACTTGAAGACCCGCGGCACGAAGCGCCTGATTCAACGCCGGAATGTCTTGTGACCTGATCGCCTGCCAGCTTTCCTGAAGCGTGTGCGAATCTTTCACGACATCAGGGACGGAGGCAGAAGCCTGTGGAGTTGGGGCAACATCTGCCTCTTGAACAAGACCGAAAAGAGTTCGCACCCTTCCAGTCGTACTCGCGATACTCGGACGCACGGCGGCGCCACCACCGCGGCCGCCCGGCCCACCTGCGGCGCCCGCGAGCGTCTGAAGTTTTTCAGCCAGTGCATCGAGGTGTATTTTTAGATTGCCCTCGGGCACTCGCGGTCGTAATTCAGCAATCTGGCCGCGCGCGCGCTTGATTGTGTCCGAGATGGAATTAAGCGCCCACCATTCGTCATAGAGCTGCTTTGATAGTTTGAATTGCTCGGCTAAATCCGCGTTGGAAGTCTTCACTCGCGGGTCCATCTGAAGGGTCAGCGGCTGCTGGTAACTCTTGCCTCCGACGGTCAGAACCAGCGCGTACTTTCCCGGCATCGCCCAGGGCGAAGTGGGATCCGGCGCGGTGTTGCGATAGACAGCCGCGATTGGATACTCGGGTTCTATGCCCGGAATCGGCGCCAAATGCATGTCCCAGAGAAAGCGGTGCATGCCCGCCTCGCCGCCGAGCTTCCGGGGCGGCCTGACCCAGTAAGGCGGTATCGTGAGGGCTGGATCTGGAGTGGGCAGCGGATCGGCGCTCGAGTAGCGGCGCACGACCTGGCCGGCTTCGTCCTTGATCTCAAGCGTCACCGGTCCAGCGCCACCGGTGCCAACGTAGTAATCGATCATTGCGCCATCGGGTGGGTTTTCACCTGCAGCTTCGTCGGGTGGAATCGGCGTATCACTATTGGTGTTCCAGCGGACCCGCAAAGCCGTCTGCGGATGAAACAGCACTGCCGGAGTTTTCTCGATAGACGCCTGAAGCTGTCGCAGCGGCGTGATGTTGTCGAGAATCCAGAACCCCCGGCCGTGCGTCGCGACGCACAGATCGTCGCCCTTAATAATCAGATCGCGAATCGAGCTGGCGCCCATGTTGAGGCGCAGAGACTGCCAGTGATCGCCGTCGTCGAAAGATACATAAACAGCGCGCTCGGTGCCGGCGAAGAGCAAACCTTTTCTTTCCGGATCCGCGCGAACCACGTCGGTGTTTTC
>DATNNY010000665.1:0-6716 GCA_035601635.1 Pyrinomonadaceae bacterium | reverse complement strand
GCACGCCATGGTCCTCCATCTCCTACTTGTGCCGTGCTGCATCATCGTGCGCGCTAATCTTGTTCCTTAGAAATGTTTCGCACACTGCCCCAGCTTTTGGCAACGCGCTGAAAGCGAAGTTGCTGGACCCGGCGGCCGTCGGCTTGCTCGACCGTAACGATGTAGTCATCGAGGTGCACCTGCTCGCCAACGCGCGGGAGGTGCCCAAGCCGATGCACGACATAGCCGCCGACCGTGGTCACGTCCTCATCCTTCCACTCCAGACCCGCCAAGTCCCGCATCTCATAAATGCCCAGGCCGCCGTCTACCCGGAACTCGTCTTCGCCGAGGCGCTGAAACTCTCGGCGTTCCAGCCCAAACTCGTCTGGCAGTTGACCGATCACCTCGGCGATGATGTGCTGCAAAGTAACAATACCCGCGTTGCCGCCGAACTCATCAATCACCAGGGCCAAGTGCGCCTGCCGGTCACGAAAATGCGTCAACAGTTTCTCCAGTGGCAAGATCTCGGGGACGACGACCAGCTCTTTTTTGATAGCCAGCAAGCTCGGCTCTGGCTCGTCCAACTGCACGAGCATGTCTTTGATGTGGATCAAGCCGATCGTGCGGTCAAAATACTCCGCGCAGAGCGGAAAGCGGGTGTGGCGCGCCGCCTTGGCACGTTGAAGGTTCTCGCGGAAAGAGAGGCCGGTGTCGAGGTATACAACTTCTCCGCGCGGTGTCATGACCTCGCGCACAACGCGCCGGCGTATCTCGAAGGCGTTGGCGACAATTTCATGGCTGACTGGGCAGATTCGGGCGGCTTTGGCGCTTTCATCGAGGATCAGCCGCAGTTCCTCCTCGCTGTGGGCAAGCTCGCCTGCGGCGACGGGATCGAGGTGGAAAATACACTTGAGTAGCCAATTGGTCAGCCCATTGAGCAGCCAGATGGCCGGCTTGAAAACGACATAGAAAATTCTCAGCGGTTGGCTGATCCACAGGGTCGTCGGCACGGGCTTGCGGATAGCGAGGGATTTCGGCGCGAGTTCGCCCAGGACAATATGAAGGATCGTGATCGCGGCAAAAGCCAGGGCGAAAGCGACCGTCTCGATCAGCGCCGGCGAAGTGATATTCGCCAGAGCAAAAAACGGTTCGATCATCCGGGCCAGGAACGGCTCGCCGAGCCAGCCAAGGCCCAGGCTGGCCAATGTGATCCCGAGCTGGGTTGCGGAAAGATAGGCGTCTAAGTGGGAGGTTAAGTGCCTAGCAAGCCGGGCGTGCCCATTGCCCCGAGCGGCCAGATCGTCGAGCTGGCTGGAGCGCACTTTAACGATAGCAAACTCGCTTGCGACGAAAAAGCCGTTTAGCAGGACGAGGAAGACAACCGCCAACAGTTTAAGGAAGATAATGCCGGGCGCATCCCAGCTTATCGCTGGTGCCCCGACTGCTTCGGCGTTGCTGGCTAGAAAGGGAAAGATGTTCATATCGCATGGTAGCGCTCTCGATCGCGCCTCGAGGGTACCGATCAGACCGCCGGCTCGCTAAGGGGCAAAGGAGATCTTCGACCAGCGAGTTTTTCGAAAACGGCAGTAGTCGCGGAAAACATCCTGGTGGCGACTAAGGACGGTGCGCACGATGAGCGAATCGTCAGCGTAGCCGATCTCAGGAACAGAATCTGGGATGATGTCTGCTTCCTTGGCCATATAACGAAGCGCAAACGCAGTTTCCTTTCGTGATGCCTCAGACCCATCCGGAAATACGCCGGCGGCGGTATCCTCGAGGAAGTCAGTTAGCAGCTTCAGCTGTGGCTGCAGGTGCGGGAATTGCCGCACCGAAAGGGCGGCGAATTGAAGATTCAGGATTGGCAGCTCTCTCCGCACCTCATCGAGGTGTTCTGGCGTCAGCAGCGATGCGCTCTGTTCAACGTATTCGGAGATCGACTCTACGCCGCATTGAGCCGAGCGGCGTCGCCTTGAAATGCGACGCAGGAATTCCAGCGAACCGTTAGCGGATCTCATGATGGTCTAATAGGTAAAGCGGCGAAGAGTATTCCGGAGCCAAGGAGGACCACTTGGCGGTTGCTTTGCTGGGGCTGCGGTTCGGCTGATCAAGACAACGATGAAAATCGATCTTCACGGCTGCAAAGAATCAAAGAGCCTCTGGAAACCTCCAACGGCGAACGCGGAGGTAAGACCAATAAAGACCCAGGTGCCCATTGCGGTTAAATGGCCAAGCAACACACACAAGCCGTCTTTCTCCATCATTCCGATGGCCAGAAGCACTACAGCCCAGGCCGGAATGCTGTTCGAGAACGGAATAGGCAATGGCAACATCAATCCGAGACTGGCAATAACTATCCCCAAGCCGATCAACCGCAACATACCAGGCCCGGCGTGCAGGAAAGCAAAGCGTGGCCGAACAAATCTCTCGAGCTGGCGCGCCACTTTGATAGCAGCAGCTAAGAGTTGGGCCGACCGGGCGGTCGATAGACGCCGATGCATAATGAAGCGGGGCAGCCATGGTTCACGTCCGATCGCCAGAGATGCGCCGATTAAGCCTATGGCAATACCGAAAGGCATCGACAGACCTGGGATAGCAACAAAGCAAAATGGCAACGCTAACAAGATCAGCAAGATAGCGGAGCCACGACCTTTGAGCGCTTGCTTCAACTCGGCCAGTGTGAGTGCCCTATCTTTCACGCGAGCGTGCAGCGTTTCAAGGTCGGTCGACAGGCGCGATTGGAAGGAGCTTCGATCAGTCATCATCGTAAATTAGTAACAGGTAGTGAATCGTGGTCAGTTTTCGTTGTAGGCTCTGCCGTCGCTTGACGTCGACGGTTTATGAGTAAAGAAAGACCGATCGCAGTCAGTAGAACCAAGCCAATGAAGGTGAGTGAGGCCGCCGTCGGGATGTGGTAAAGATCCACCAGGAGCATCTTGGTGCCGATAAAGGAGAGGATGACTGCCAGGGCCGGCTTAAGATAGACAAACTTGTGAACGACACCGGCGAACAGGAAATACAGCGAGCGCAAACCAAGGATAGCGCAGACGTTGGAAGTGTAGACGATGAACGGGTCGTGCGTGATGCCAAAGATCGCCGGGATCGAGTCGATAGCAAAGAGAACGTCGGTCGCCTCGACCATGATCAGCACCATTGCCAACGGCGTCAACAGCCGTCGGCCGTCGCGTAGAACCGTGAAGTGTGCACCATGGTAAGTATCGCTCACGGGCAATAGCCTGCGCACGAGCCGGATCAGCGGATTCCGACCAATATCCACAGCTTTCCTTCTGCTAGAGAACAACTTTAGGCCGGTAAAGACCAAAAAGGCGCCGAAGAGATATAGCACCCAGTGGAACGTTTCAACGAGCGCGACACCAACGCCGATCATGACACCACGTAGGATCAGCGCGCTCAAAATACCCCAGAAGAGGACACGGTGCTGGTAAGCCGCCGGCACGGCGAAATAGGAAAAGACGAGAACGAAAACGAAGATGTTATCGACGCTGAGAGAATATTCGACCATGTAACCGGTCAGAAATTCCAACGCTTTCGCGTGTCCCTCCCAATGCCAGATCAGTCCATTGAACCCGAGCGATAGAGCAACCCATACAACAGTCCAGATCGCCGCTTCCTTCGTGCTCGGCGCGTGCGCCTTGCGCTGGAAGCCAAACAGATCAATGGCCAGCACGCAGAGCACGCCGGCGTTAAAGGCGATCCAGAACCAGAGATTCGTGTGCATCAAAATCTAATCTAGTAAGGATTGAGCTGAGGCGACCACTGGGCGATTCGCCGTCGGGCTGGCATGTTAAGCGACTCTCATCTAGTCGGGCGCAGACAACCGTGGCAGGGTCTTCATCGACGAGTAAAACGAATCCAGCCGGAGTGGCGAGACAACCGAGAGCAGTTGATCGATGTCAAACGTGGGAACCGGCCAGTGTAACTTGTACGCATGCGAACTACGTTTGAACGCGTCCTCATGGCGGCGCAGCACCAGGCTGACGATCATCGCATCATCTAATAGGCCCATGCCGGGGACGGGGTCGGGAATCAGATCAGTAGCGGTCTGAAAATAGAGCAGCGCGAACGCCGCTTCGCTCACTGTCTGCGAAATCGGATCGCGGTTCGGCCCGGTGACCTCGTCTTTGACAACGCGGGAAAGGAATTCGAGGTGGTCTGCCAGGTATGGGTATGTCTGCGATGGAATCGTGGTGAAGCGTTCACGCAACGCCGGCAAATCGGCAATCAGCCGGTTCAAGTTGGCAACCGATAGCGCGCTGGCCTGGCTTTGAACAAAGTCGATCAATTCCATGGTCATCCATTCCTTAAAGTCGGCATATTTCGCGGTCATGATTCGTAGATTGGTCAGTCTCAGGATGATCCTGAGATGTTGTTTGAGTTAGTTCTATTAGTCCGGCGCTGTTAACAGAGCGCGAAATCCTTTTAGCGGCTGCTGCATGCCGTTAGGGTCGATACCTTCGGCCAAACTGCGGTTAGTTCCGATTGGTTCCGCTCGATCACGCGTTGAAGTATAAGAGCGTCATCCGCCAGACCAATTTCCGGAAGATGATCGGGTATTAAATCAAATTTTTTCAGGAAGTAAGCGGCGGCAAAGCCAGTCTCAGCCAACCAGCGCGGCAATGGATCTTTCGCCTGTTGAGCCGTCGGTGATTCCAACACCATGATGATTAGCTGGACCGCTTCACGCAGGCCGGGATACTCATCACTGTTGCTTTCCTTCAGCTTGTCCAATAAACGACCACTAAAGCTCTCGAGCACACGAAGGTCGGTTGAGTTCACGTGCCGCGCCTCATCTTCGATAATCTCGTCAATGGTCATTATCTTTCCAGCTACTCTCCACTCAGTGGGGGAAACCTGCCCAAACTCGGAGGTGGTCGGCTTACTCGGATTAATAAGCAGCTCAGTTGATTTTGATTTGGGTTTCATAAGTGTCTGTTCCTAGTTGTTGTATTCACGCCATATATCGGTCACTCTCTGCGTCCGACGATTAGAGGTAAAAGATGCAAAAGGAAGTAGCCAAGCGATGTGATGAACGCGGCAACGTAGGTCCAGGCCGCTGCGCGCAATACCTTCGCGACCGCCATCTCTTCTTCCACCGTCCGTATTAGCCCGGTCTGCTTGAGCACCAGCCGCGCTCGAGCAGATGCGTCGAATTCGACCGGAAGTGTTATCAGGTTAAAAAGCATTAAGATGCCCCAGGCACACGCGACAAGCGTCAAGGCCACACCGGTGTTGATGAAACCGGTGAATATCCCCAGCAATGGCAGCCAAAGCACGATCTGACTGGCAAATGTCGTCAGACCTACCGAGGCCATCCGCCACTGCAGCGGTGCATAGGCTTGCTTGTGCTGTATGGCATGACCGCACTCGTGTGCTGCGACACCTAGGGCGGCGGCTGAGGTTCCATGAAAATTGTCCCGCGACAGGACCAGCCGTTTCCGTGCCGGGTCATAATGATCGCCCAACGCCTCATCGTGTTCCACGATCTCCACATTGGAAATCCCCTCTTGTCGAAGAATTGTCGCCGCGGTCTCGGCGCCGGTTAATCCAGAACTTGCCGGCAACTGGCTGAATTTGCCATAAACCTGCCGGACTCGCATCGTTGCCCACAACGACAACACCATTGTCCCGATAAAAAGTAGTATTGCGAATAAACTCATATCTACAGTTCCAATAGATGCCGCCACAGTAGGCAACCTTTGCCTCTTCCACCAATACGAATAATGGAAGATATTCTTCGTTTTTCCCTAATCGCCATCGCTGATTCTCAACTCGCCTTCAGTCACTCAAACTGCCGGCGCAGGCGCGGATGGCGACGCGTGCTTCGTCCGATGGAAACGCTTCGCTAAAGACCACGGCAACTCGGGAAGGGCGCTCTGGCCGCGGCACCCGGGCTTCGGTCTAGAGCTAGGCAACCGTGCTACGGCGGCGGATGCCAAGATTGGTGCCGATTAGTCGAGGTGAGCGGGTTGCGAGTTTGAAACCTGTCCCGGTTCAGAACGCTTAGACTCTGTCTGGCACGGCCGCGAAGGCGTCCACGAGAACTTCGAATCCGCCATATGCCATTCGTTTGCAGTCGAAAGGCATCGCTTCAGGGTCCAATTTGGCCAGGCGAGGATCCTTCATCACCCTGGCGTTGACTTCGTCACGATGCGCTCGCGACTCGAAGAGGATCCACGCAAAAACAACGGTCTCGTCGGCGTTGCAGTCGATCAGAAGCGGGAACGGTAACTGACCTTTCACGTTGAGGTCTTCGCCAACGCATTCCCGATATTCCAAGGCGCCATGGTCTCGCCAGACCTCACCTGACTTCTCTGCAATACGGCGGTAGTCGTCGATTTTGTTTTTCGGAAGTGGAATAACGAATCCATCAACATAGTGCGCCATAGTAGTTTGCTTTGTTTGTTCGTGGGGCTTGGTGGTTTCACTTTCTTTGGTCACGACAAAATCTTCAGCGTGCCTAATTGCTTTTCCAAATACGAAGAATCGAATAAAGTATTCCAATAAAGCTAATGAGACCTGATGCCCTTAACTACCATCATCTGCTCTATTTTTGGGCCGTCGCCAAGGAAGGCAGCCTGCGATTAGCCAGTGAAGTGCTGCACGTGTCGCAACCGAGTATCAGCGCGCAGCTCAAGCAACTCGAAGAATCTTTGGGGGCACCTCTTTTCACGCGTACGACTCGGAGGCTAATCCTGACGGATACTGGACAGACGGTTCTG
>DATNNY010000664.1:0-11187 GCA_035601635.1 Pyrinomonadaceae bacterium | reverse complement strand
GCTTATGCTAATTCTCGCGAGACGTTCGGCACCAAAATCGCAAACCACCAACTCGTCAAACAAAAAATCGCGAACATGGAAGCCGACTATCAAATGAGCCGCTTGCTCTGGCTGCAGGCTGGTTGGTTGAAGAACGAAGGGCAGGTTAGTGGACGGGCGACGAGTTTGGCGAAGTGGCAAGCCACCGTGCGCAGCGAGACAGCCGCCTCAATGGCGATCGAAGTCCACGGCGCCAACGGATATTCGAATGACTATCCGGTTGAACGTTACTTGCGCAACTGCAAAGCCGCGGTCATCTACGAAGGCACTCGCGACATACACACGCTGATGCAGGCTGACTGGGCGCTGGGGTTGAAGAAAGAAAAGCCTGCACGCAAGACGCTGCCGCCCTGGAAGTCTGCCGAATCGCGCGGCGCGATAGCCTTGTGACACCCTTGTTTCAGGAAGAAGCAACAAAGGCACAGCGAAGAAGCCGTTCCTCGTCGTGCCTTTGTGGTCTTGGAAACTTGTTTTCTTAGCATTAGATGTTACGCGGAAATAGACACCAGAATTATTGCCCGCGGCTCAGTTATTCGCGTTCCAGTTCTGGAATGCCTGGTTCAAGCAATTTTATTTCTGCCGAAGTAAAGTCGTTAGGATTGAGGTTGACCACCACATCTTGGTTTGGCGGCCAGGATCCAGCTTGCCCAAAGACGCTCGGGGAAGGCGTCGCACACGGTGGTGGATTTTGTGCCTCAACGTTGGTTTCCGTTTTGTTGAGAAGGAGCCCGAACGAACAGCCCAGACAAATCGAGACACCCACCAAGCTCAATCTCATGAGTGCTTTCATTGTTTGCCTACTCCGTTCGGAGTACCGGTCGGACTAATCGGGAATCCGCTCGGTGCCGGCGGCGGCGGGTGGATGACTGCGTTCCTCACCTCAATCAGGAATGCCCCTTGGTCTGCATTGGCGTATTTGCCGTAGGAAGCGAACGGGTGCGCAGCGGTTCCGTACTGAGGTATGCCATCCAACGGGAAGACTTTCCCGCCCAGTAACTCGTACGCGGTGACGATGTAATACGCTTGGGCTAAATCGTCATACTTGAGGAAGAACGCATAGCGCCGTCCGGTGCGCGGTAACCCCCTCCCCGCGACTAAAAACTTTCTGATCTTTCCAGAAGGAAACCGAACTCCTCCGCCCGGCCGCAACACGGTCACACTAGTGCCCACTGCCAAAGGCGAGGTTTGGCTATTCTTCAATACGTCCCAAACTTGCACTGTAAACTCGGAGTAAACGGCTGTTTTATCCTCGGACAAGTACGCATTTGCGTCAGTTACATTACCGATGACAACAGCGTCACTGATGTGAGTAGGCAAGGGCTGTTCAGAAGGGCTTTCATCCGTCACGTCGCCACCGATAACAGGCGAGTTATAGTCATGCTTAACGTTCCCGTTTACAGGTGGCTGTGTTGTCGTCGACTTCTTATTTCCCGTTTCCGGCAAGCGCGGAGAGAATTTATCCTCCCTCAAAATGAACTGAGCACTATTCTCAGGGGTAATACCCTTGTCACGAATGTTATGGCGCTTACTCCTGAGTTGCCTCTTAGCGCGTTCGACAGGATTCGTCTGCTCCGGCGCGTTGAAGTCAGCAATGGGGACGTCGAGTTCTTGGGTTTGAAGTTGGGTTGGAGCTTGAGTCTTAGCCGTTTGCCCGTGTAGGAGAGAAATGGCTAAGGCGCCGGTAATGAATGCTACCGCGAGCAGGATTGAGTAACTTCTTGTTAACAAGACTTAAGTCCCTTCGT
Source organism: Pyrinomonadaceae bacterium (assembly GCA_035601635.1). GTDB lineage: Bacteria > Acidobacteriota > Blastocatellia > Pyrinomonadales > Pyrinomonadaceae > UBA11740. Next base: position 9,403 of record DATNNY010000664.1, on the reverse strand, counting down.
AGTCGACGATAGGAAGGCTGACCACCGAACATCTGGCGATGTGGGGTAGGAAATCAGTTGGCGCCAGCAAGTATACGAGGAAAGGTGAGTATGTCAATGCATTTCACTGGATTTTAGCGCCTATTCAGGTACTGAATCGCAATCATTTTCTGTCCCCCTCAACTGCCCGCTCGACCACTTGCTCGATCTCATTCAGATCGAAAGGCTTGGTCACGTAGGCAAATGCGCCGAGGGCCTCCAGGTCTTCGGGATCCTGTTCGCCGCCGTTGCCTGAAATCAAAATTACCGGGGTAGCCGAGTCATGCTCCTGAATCTTCTTAAGCAATTCGAGTCCGGTTAATCCAGGCATGGCGATATCTGTCAGGATCGCATCGTAAGTCTCCACGGCAATATCTTGCAGAGCCTCTTCGGCTGTGCTGGCGGTGTTGCATTCGTATTTATCGGACAGCAGATCGTAAAGTATCGCGCGGATGGCGTCGTCGTCGTCAACGATAAGAATTGTGGGCATAAGGCAAAGTGTGACGGGGCACTCTACCTCTCTCGTTTGGGTTTAGTCAATGTCTTTCCAAAAGCTTTATTCGCATTAGCAGCAATGGCCGCAAACGCAATAACCTACTTTGGGTCAGTGGCTAACCTTTTTCGGCTCCATCGCAGGCCGAAGAGGGTGCGGCTCAATTCCTCGCTTCGAATACTCGATTGAAAGGCGTCTCGGTAGCGCGGCGAAATTGTTTGAAGCCGCCGGCCAGGACCTTTTCGCGGATGGCGTTTTCAGAAGCGACCGCGCCCAGGGCCGGTCCCCCGAGCGCCAGAGAGTTTGAGGTGCAGCACAAGGTCGAAGCCGCGGCAAAAGTGCGCCCAATCGGATTGAAATTCTCCTGCACGGTGTTACCGGCCATCGGCTCAACGATCAAAGCACTGCCGTCCGCGGCGAGTGATGCGGCGGCTCGACGCGCAGCGCCCACCGGGTCGCCCATATCGTGAAGACAATCAAAGAAGCAGACCAGGTCGTAGTTCTCACCCGGAAAGCTTTGGGCATCGGCGACCTCGAAGGTTACGCGATCGGCAACGCCGGCGGCGGCCGCTGCCGCGCGCGCGTGTTGGATCGACGCTTCGTGATTATCAAAACCCCAGAAGCGTGATTTCGGATAGGCACCGGCCATGATGATTGTCGAAGCCCCATGACCACAGCCAATGTCTGCGACCTTACCGCCGGCGTTTAACTTATCTTCAATCCCGGTGAGTGACGGAATCCAGCTGGCAATCAGGTGCGCCGAGTATCCCGGACGGAAAAACTTTTCCGTGCCAATGAAGAGGTCGGGATCGTGATCACCCCAGAGCATGCCGCCGCCATTGCGAAAGTAATCCTCAATGCGCGCGACCGCACCGGTCATGGCCTTGACTACAAAGAAACCGCCGCCTACGTAGAATGGGCTTTGATCATCAGTTAATGCTACGGCCTGCTCGGGCGTCAGACTGTAACGCCCGCTCTCCGGATCGTATTCCGCATAGCCGCCCGCGGCCTGATTGATTAGCCATTCGCGCACGTAGCGTTCGTTAGTACTGGTACGCTGGGCCAACTCGGCCGGCGTCAACGGTCCGGCTGCCGACATCGCTTTGTACAAGCCGAGCTTCTGTCCGATGTAGACGAGGGCGGAGCTGAGCGATGCGCCAAAGTCTCCTACGACTTTGCCCAGAAATGCATTCATTTTGTCTTCGTTGATGGACTGTGCCTGACCGGTTGCGGACATAGTTAAACCTCCCAAATGTTCTGTTTCGATCAATTTGTTGGGAAACGTGGCGAGAGTTTTACGCCAATCAAGATTGCAAGTCAACGCTGAATTGAGGACCGTTGCAAGCACGGTGAAGAGGATAGCGCCACCCGCAGAGCGACTGAGTGTTTCACTTAGCGCGACGGTTGACGGATTGACCTGCCAGCCCACGCTGGTGGTCTTGACCTCTTCACAGCGACGGACGATCTTTGCGCTCGCGCTCTCAATGAAAACGTCGCGAGCTCGTCTGGAAACGCCTCAGCACTCGATCTATCCGTGGGTTTTCCGCCGCTCCGCCGTTTCTGCTACTATGGCCGCGCTTTCTCCATCTCAGATAACTCGGTCGGATATCAGTCGGCTGACAATGCCCGCCCACAGGAGACAAACAATGGCGCCAGAGTTGAGGACAGAGCGCGAGCTGTCATTGGATTTTTTACGGGTCACGGAAGCTGCGGCCATCTCTGCGGCGCGCACCATGGGCCAGGGTGATCGAAAGTATTCCGATCAGGTCGCGGTCGAGGCCATGCGCGAAGTAATGGACACGGTCCCAATGCGCGGCCGCATAGTGATCGGCGAAGGCGAACGCGATGAAGCTCCGATGCTTTTCATCGGCGAGGAAGTCGGCGGCGGCTTCGGCGTGAGTGAAGAGATGGCAGCCTCTTGTCCCGAGGTAGACATCGCTGTCGATCCCCTCGAAGGCACGAATCTGTGCGCGCTGGGAGCGAACAACGCCATCGCAGTCCTGGCTGCCGCCGAGCGCGGCGGATTGCTGCACGCGCCCGACATCTATATGGACAAAATCGTCGTGGGACCATCGTCGCGCGGGGTGGTGGATATCGACGCGCCGGTCAAGGACAACCTGCGTAATATTGCGCGCCGTCTGGGTCGCGACATCGAAGACTTGACCGTGATCATCCTGGATCGTCCGCGACACAGGAAGATAATTGACGACGTGCGCGCGGCCGGTGCGCGCATCCGGCTGATCTCGGATGGCGATCTATCGGCGGGCATTTCAGCCGCGGTCGCGGGCACAAACATTCACGCCTGTATAGGTATTGGCGGCGCGCCCGAGGGCGTGCTGACCGCGGCGGCAATCAAATGTTTGAATGGCGAGATTCAGGCGCGTCTGGTTTTTGATCACGACCGGCTGGGAGTGGACAATGGCAAGGTACCGCCGGCCGAACAAGTCATCGAGCGGCTTAAGTCAATGGGCATAACCGATCCGCAGAAAACTTATGACACGGATGATCTCGCGCCCGGCAAGAAGATAATTTTTGCGGCCACCGGAGTGACCGACGGAGCGCTGATGCGCGGGGTGCGATTCTTTGGTTCCGGCAAGCGCACGCACTCGCTGGTGATGACGACTGAGTCAAAGCACATTCGCTTTGTGGATACGGTCCACATCGAAGGCGGCCCGGACACTGTGATTAGATTTTAGTATCCGGTTGTCTGATTCTAGCTAACTAAGTTCCTTAAGGCGTATGGTGTTGTTAATAAGCCCAAACAATTTCTTTTCTTTCGAGTGAGACGTCAGGTTCGAGAGTGTATAGACCACAACTAGAAACAAGAACTTCTGAAAACGGGAGAAGAATCATGAAGACAAGACAGATTCTGATCATTACCTCCCTCTCCACCCTGTTCGGAATCGGAATTATATATGCTAGAGATACGAAAAAAGAAGCAAGACATGTTCAAAACGAACAGGAGTTGCAGCAGAGGAGGGAGCGAAGCCGATCGGTTTACAGAGGCGCACGCAATCCACATTCTGAAAAGATACCGGATGTGGCAGCCATAGCGAAGGGAGATGTAAGAATTGAAAGAGAGGTTGGACTACCGATTCTTACACCTAATCCAGCTGTTCGCTTCGATCTTCAGGAATTCCTAGCCAGCAGGGCCTGCGATGCCGACTCAATTGTCGTCGCAACTGCAACGAGTGGAACGTCACAACTCACCGACGATCAAACCTTTCTATTCACCAACTACGAATTGAGAGTTGAAAGCGTCTTAAAAGACAACTCTGCCCAATCAGTTAAAATGGGTCAAGTAATTACTGTCATTAGAACTGGTGGGAAAATCCAATTGCGTGGCAGGAATGTCGTCGCGGAGTACAAAGCAGCCAAGTTGTTGGAAGTCGGGGAGCGGTACCTGCTGTTCTTGAGCTTTCTTCCGGAGAGGGGCGTGTACGTAGCTGATAATATTAGTTATCAGATTAGGAACGAGAAGATAATCAAACTAACCGATCAGAAATTGGCTGATGAGTTAGAGACTGGTAATACTGCCACTGCCCTGATAAACCGTGTTCGGGACGGAATCGCAGGTTCGTGTGGCGAAAATCCGAAATAATGGGCACGAAACGACGCTCATTGTGTCTGGTAGGTTTCTTCCTGTGCTGCTTCGGGATAATCCTTTTCAGCGCCTGGCAGACTCATGCCCAGACTTGTACTCCTTTGGGATCAAACGGAGCCGCTTGGCCTAGGAATTCTACCGTATATATTGACTTAGGAAACCTCAACCCGGAACAGCAAAGGCAAGTAAGGGCTGCGATTCAATCGTGGAATCAATCAAATCAGACTAATGGCTCATACGTGAACTTTTCGTTTGATCCTCCGTTAACTCCCACGTCATTTCGTCTAGCCTTCCAGATTGGGCAAACGCAAGCGGATCCCCAAACGGGTCAGATACCGCCTGCGCAAATCGATCGAACGGGCGGCGTTGATGGTCAGGGCAATTTGAACCACGCGACGATTACATTCAATACGAGCGTTCTGGCTCCAGATCCCAACGGAAACGCGGTCCAGGCACTGGACGAAACGATCTCGAACGATGCCTTTACGAAAGCCGCATTACACGAGATGGGACAAGCATGGGCTTCGGCGAGGGGCAAAGTGTTGGTCATTCGACGAGTGGCCCGTGCGCAGCAAGCGGACAAGTTCCTGGCTCCACTGTCATGAACGGTCTATGCGGTGCAAACGACTGGGGAGGTAACATGCCGACTTCAGTGCAGCCCTGTGACAAAACGAGGATCTCATCAGTCAACCAGTACCAGTGCAATCTAACCGCCGACGCTTGTTATCCGGCAGGTTTCGATCCAGCATTCTGTCTGTGCACTGGCGGCAATAGCTGCGCTCCAGGAGCCCGAGAGGAATGTCTCAGCCGAAACACGGGCAACAATAGTTTCAACTACTATTGGGATCCTGAGGACTGTTTTTGCATGTACCATACGCCCATTCTCGTCGACCCTTCGGGAAATGGATTCTCATTGACGGATGGTGCGGGCGGCGTCAATTTTGATCTGGACAACGACGGCACGTCGGAACACATTGCGTGGACCGCTGCCGGCTCTGACGACGCGTGGCTGGTCCTGGATCGCAACGCCAACGGCGTGATAGACAACGGCACGGAGTTGTTCGGCGATTTAACGCCACAGCCAAAGCCTCCGCGGGGAGTTGGCAGAAATGGGTTCCTTGCCCTGGCGGAATATGACCAGCCTGAGAATGGCGGCAACTCTGATGGAATCATTGATAGGCGCAATGCGATTTTCTCAAGTCTGCGGTTATGGCAAGATATGAATCACAATGGCATCTCGGAACCTGATGAACTCCATTCGCTCCCGTCGTTGAATGTCGAGTCAATCTCTTTGAACTACCAGGAGTCTAAGCGCACAGATCAATATGGCAATCTCTTCCGCTATCGAGCAAAAGTGGACGACGCCGAGCATTCTCACGTTGGACGTTGGGCGTGGGATGTGGTACTCGTTCATTAATGCGCGTCCTGACTTTTCGAAACGTTGGCGCCGCTAAAGCGACAGCAAAAGACCGGCTACATCCGTCTTTGCCGTTCATTGCATGGGCCACGATTACTCTTTTCGCATTTGTCCTGATCGCGTGGGTTGTAGGTGCACCTTTCGCACAAGCTCACGGTCATCCGGTTCTCGTCTCCTCAATTTACAAAACCCTCAGCTTTGTCTCTCATCAATTCCCCAGCGTTCCGAACAAGTCATCGACGGCCTAAGACGATGGGCATAACCGATCCGCAGAAGACTTATGACACGGACGATCTCGCGCCCGGCAAGAAAATAAATTTTGCCGCTACCGGAGTGACCGACGGAGCACTGATGCGCGGCGTGCGTTTCTTTGGTTCCGGCAAGCGCACGCATTCGCTGGTGATGACGACCGAATCAAAGCACATTCGCTTTGTCGACACGGTGCATATCGAAGGCGGGCCGGATACGGTGATTAGGTTCTAGCTGACCACCAACCCACAGCTCGACGAAAGCATTTCTCGCGGAGCACTTCCAAGTGTCTCGCAACGCGTTTGGGAGAAAACCATAGCTCTCATCCAATTAATTACTTGGAACGATTTGCCTGAAACTTGGAAAGCAAGCAAGGGTTGGTGCGATCATAAAAACGCTTGACAGTCCAGCGCGTTACCACTACCATGCGCAGGTTCTTTGGCTTGCTACTCCCCACATCCGCGATGTCTTGGTTAGTCAGCCTCATACTTCCGCAAAAAGTGAAAGGAGAGTAGTAGGTGTTGATCCGGCATCCAGCCACGTTCACACCGTCTGCACAAATCTGGTCTTCTTCACTCTTTAGACTTCGAACAGTTTCGAATCGTCGACGTCGCAAAAAAACAACCTCAATCAGTCAAAAGAAAAGCTTACGGACTTTGGAGGATCTCTCATGTCTATGAGACGAAAGTTTCTGTGGTCAATGGCTACGATTGCGTTCTTAGCCGGATCGGCATTGCTGGTTAGCTACGGCAAGACCGCCGCTCAAAAGCGAAGGGTCACGAATCAGGATCCAATCGTTGATTTCTCAGATTCCGAGTCGAGCGATGCGAAACGGCAAGCCAAGGGAAGACGCTATGACAGGCCCAAATCGCCGCCCATAACCGAACTACCCGCCGGTGATGATGTTTTGCCATTGAACGCCCATTGGTGGTTGGGAATTCCAGCGTTACCAGTACCTCAAAGTGATGCGATCGTAATCGGAGAGGTTCTGGGTGGAAGAGCATATCTATCAAACAACCGAAGCGTTGTTTACTCTGAATTCCCGGTTCTAGTTGAAGATGTTCTCAAGAACTGTAGCCCGACGCCCCTTTTCATCGGCGCCAGGATTATCGCCGAACGGTGGGGCGGAGCCGTGAGATTTCCATCGGGCAAGGTTCAACACTACCGGGCGGCCAAGCTGGGAGTGCCTCAACCAAACGAGAAGTATGTCCTATTTCTCAGGTGCAACGGAGATGATTTCGACATTATCACCGGCTACTGGATTAGTGACGGACAGGTGAGCCCGCTTGATGGAGATGGTGGCTTACAGTTCAGCAAATATGGGAATAGAACCCTTGACTCGTTCCTACAGGAATTGCGCGAGGCAATAAGTACCTCACTAGCGAAAGGAGTCGCGGAAAAATAAACTCACGCCTCCCACTCGCCCTCGCAGTTATAACCTCATGCTTCTCAATATTCGCAGTCACCTTTCAATGTAGTTCGACACCGGTTCCCGGTCCAAAGACCTATATCGTCAGTCAACAGCAACCAAGTCTTGGACTCTTAGTATCCGGTCGTCTGATTCTAGCTAACTAAATTCCTTAGGCGTATAGTGTCGTTAAGAAGCCCAAACAATTTCTTTGGTTCCGGCCAGCGCACGCACTCGCTGGTAATGAAGGCGGCCCGGATACGGTGATCAGATTCTGAGTTGTATCTTGCTGACATAAGTTAATGTGGTGCCAGCGACAACGGAAGTCGGCTTTCCTGCCAAACTCTCAAGTCTCAGGCGCAAAATTACTTGACAGGTATGCACCGCAAGAATACCGTACCGGCTTGGCCATTCGTAGCATATTGATATTTAAAGCCGAAGCGTAATGAAACTAGCTAGAGCGACAAAGGTGTTCTTGACTACGGCAGTCGCGGTCGTAGCTTTAACGGTTGGGTTTTCCGGATGGACCCGCAGTCAGAATCCCACCCCGACAGCCACACCCACACAGGACGAACACAACAGACTTGTCGACGCAGTCAGGCGAGGTGGCCTTCGTGAAGCAGCACGGATCAAAGGTTCGTATGTGGCGACTAAGAACGCGAGCTGGGATGCAGTGTTTGCTGATACAGAATCACTTACTAGTCACAGTGCTTTAGTGGTAGTTGGCGTGCCCGTCAAGAGTGTGTCGCACCTTTCGAGTAACGGCGCTGACGTATTCACCGATTTAACTGTGACCGTGGGAGAGACTCTGAAAAGTGATCAAGTGCCACCGGTGACCGCTATAACTGTTACGGTTGTGGGTGGGTACGTAACTTTTGACGACGGCACTTCGGTTAATATCCAAACTCCCGACCTGGAAATCAGAGAATTTAGCACCTATTTGTTTTTTCTTTCTGAGAAGGATGCGCAAGGTCTTTATCACATCATTGGCGGGTCACAAGGCGTATTCGAACTCAGGCTGGGCGGTGATGTCATCCCTCACGGTCGTAAGACGGATCTTGTTGTCCAGAAGTACAAGGAAGCGAAGGTTGAAGACTTTCTCAAAGAAGTTCGTCGTGCGGTTGAGAAGTGGCCAGCTAATCACAAATGTTGCCGTAGCAACTGAAACCTTTCTCCAAGACGGAACTCTCGGTTCTTCACATGAATGCCACGACGAGACTGATTTCGAAAATTCTTCTCTTCAGCTCAATAGGTGCGTCGCTCGTAGTTCTGTATGTGATTGCCAACGCCCAGTGCATGCCAACTTCTGAGTTAGCTGGTAACCGCATTGGGATGATGGTTCCGGACTCGAATGGAATCATTCACGCCAAATATTCGTTTGTCGACGCATTTGGTAACGCGACGACACCTCCTCAGTCCGTGCTGAACTCCGTAACAAATGCAGTTCAACAATGGAACGGTCGCACTTCCACTACGCAAGTAGTTTTTGAACCGGCAGCAGCAGGTGAGCATGCGGACATTCAATTCATTCCTGATCAGAGTCCCGAAGTCGGTTTATGCGCAGCATATGATCCGGGGGACGATCGGGTTCACTACAACGCGGGGTTCGAGCAACGGGCTCAGAATAGCTCGCCCGATGGTGCCACCGTAATAGCGCACGAACTCGGACACTTTCTAGGATTGGATGAAGCGGGAGCGAATCCCTCGGATCCATCGATAATGAATAATCCGGTTGTTGGGCCAAACACGACCTGTGCTTCTGCTACTGTTCCGACCACGCATGTCTTGGACAACGATGCAACTAAAGCGCACCAATGCACGGATAACGCTCAGACGGCAAATGGCCACCCGCTACCGACACCCACGCCCACACCAACGCCAACACCGGGCTTGGAGTGTGTCCGTTACGCCTGTCCAATCCAATCCCACTGGGACTGGGATTTCTGCCAATGTTCCCCCGGCCCATATTGTCCTATTGTGATTGATATCGTCGGCGACGGCTTTAACCTGACGGATGGAGCGCACGGCGTACGGTTTGACCTGGACGCCGATGGACAGCCTGAAGCCCTCTCATGGACATCTGCTTCGTCAGACGACGCGTGGCTGGTTTTGGATCGCAACGGTAACGGTACAATTGACGACGGGACAGAACTCTTCGGCAACTTCACTCCTCAACCGCCGCCGCCGCCAGGCATCGATCGCAATGGCTTTAAT
>DATNNY010000663.1:0-22740 GCA_035601635.1 Pyrinomonadaceae bacterium | reverse complement strand
ATCGCCAATCGGCAATGCAATCTCAGCCCAGATCGGCCAATGATCGGAAACGTTCAGAGGCTTTACCACTCCCCAGCGGCTTACGCCCAAGCCACTTGTGAAAATCCAGTCGGCATGAAACCGCAGTCCCGCTCCTCTCCATGTCGGCGTGCCGGTTGGAAATGGTGTTGAGTAGCCGCGGGCTTCCATCAGTTTCCTGATCTCTACTGCCTTCTGATTTGAGAGGGTGTTGAAGTCACCCATAATCACGCGCGGTCCGCGAAATCTTTCGGCCTGCTCCAGCAAAGCCTCGACCTGCTGATGTTGATTGTCGAGCGGGCCGTGTGGATCGACGTGAACATTAAATAGCCGAACTTGTTGATTCATCAGCTCGATAGTAGCCGCCATCGCCAGACGCGGCCGCCAGGGGCACTCATGCCAGGGTAGATCAATTCTTTCTATGTCGCTGAGAAGAATCCGGCTGAGCATAGCAACGCCGGTATCACCTGGATCGTGCAGAGCGATCTGTTCTTCAAAGTTCAACCACCACTCGCGTTGCTCGGGTTGGATGCCGCGCGGGATTCCGGCGCCGACGTGCACGTAGGGCACATCCAATTCATCAGCCAGCCGGCCAGCCACATGTTGACCGCCGGCTCGGCCTGTCTCTTTGTCGGCTTCCTGCAATGCTAGAATATCGGGCCGAGGCATGAGACGGTTGTCAGAAAATACTTGCGCCGCGGTCTTGAGATTTTGCGCGACTGCCTCAGGGCGAGGCCGCGGCAGATTGATCCCAATTTTACGCAGCAAGCCTGACGAGATGAGATGGCTGCCGGCTCCGTAGCGTATGTTATATGACGCCAGGACCAGACTCGATCGATTTTGCTCCAGCGGAGCTGACTCTCGATCGCCGACTTCAATTCCTTTGTCCGGCTGAGTTGAAACATCCGGAAACGGTGCAGGGATGGTCACGCCGAAATGATTACGCGAATTCGCCGGATTTGCAAAAAGGATTTGCGTCAGAAGCCTTCGCGTAAGCAAGGGCTCGCATTAACATCCACTCCGATCCACGAAACATGCAAAGAAACATCATCGCAGTTGTAGACGATCTCTTCTTCGCCTCAAAGATTCGCGGCACGGCGGAAGAGTTAGGCATCACGGTCACCTTTGCGGGCAAATTAGATGTGCTCGTCGAGGCAGCGCGTCGCGCTCAGCCCTCGCTGATTATTTGCGATCTTCACTCACAGAAGATCGACCCGATGGAACTGGCGAGAGGATTGAGAGCTGACGAACAAATGCGCACCATTCGACTCCTCGGTTTCTTTTCTCACGTGCAAACCGAACTTCAACGACAGGCTGAAGCGGCGGGCTTTGATAAAGTGCTCCCGCGTTCAGCGTTTTCGAAGAATCTCGGCGAGATCCTGTCAGGCAAAAAGATTGTCTAAACGACGGGCTGCGGGGCGACGACTTCGTGAATAGGCCGCACTTCCTGGATCAACTGATCATATTGCTCGGGTGTGAGGGCTTGGGCTCCGTCGGACAAAGCTTTATCAGGCTGATCGTGAACTTCGACGATCAATCCATCAGCTCCGACTGCCACGCCCGCGCACGCGAGCGGGATGACCATATAGTTCTTGCCGGTGCCATGCGACGGATCCACGACGACTGGCAGATGAGAGACGCGTCGGACTGCCGGAATCGAAGCGAGGTCGAGGGTGTTGCGCGTGTGCTGGGCAAAGGTCCGCACACCACGTTCGCACAAAACAACGTTGTAGTTCCCCTCCGACATGATGTACTCAGCCGCGAGCAGCCATTCGTCCAACGTGGCCGACAGTCCGCGCTTGAGGAGAACAGGTAACTTCGAACGGCCGACGCGTCGCAGTAAAGAAAAGTTTTGCATATTGCGCGCGCCGATCTGGATCATATCGCCGTAGCGTTCGACGAGATCCACACTAGCTTCATCAAGTGCTTCTGTAACAATCTTCAAGCCGTAAATCTCGCGGACTTCGGCGAGTATTTTCAGTCCTTCTTCACCCAAGCCTTGGAAGGCATATGGAGATGTCCGAGGTTTGAAAGCCCCGCCGCGGAAGAACCTGGCGCCGCTCCTGCGCACGGCTTCGGCCACGGCGAATGCTTGCGCGTGGCTTTCGATAGCGCACGGTCCGGCGATGATGGCCAACTCGTCTCCGCCGATGGTGGCGTCACCCACTCGAACGATCGTTTTCTCAGGACGCAAATCGAGACTGATCAATTTGTAAGGCTTGCTAACGCGAATCGCATCCGCAACCCCGGGAAGGTTTTCAAAGCGCGTCGGGTCGACCGCACCTTGATTACCAGTGACGCCGATTGCCGTGCGGGTCGCGCCCGGCATCGCATGTGGTTTGAATCCCAGTTCGGTGATGACGTCACAGACATGCGCTATTTGCGCATCGGTGGCGTCGGCTTTCATGACAATTAACATAGTGGTTCTATCGTAAATGGAAAATCGTGAATCGTAAACGTCGGCGTAGCGGCTGCGCCATCCGATGTGCGGAAAGGCTACGCCTTTTCGTGAAGAATTCTTTACTAGTTTTGGAGGCTGGGCCTCCAAGATCTCGAGGCGCAGCCTCAAACAAAAGTTTGACGCCTCCCCCGGAAAGCCGGAGGCTTTCCGCACATCAGGCGGCATAGCCGCAGCCACGATCACATCATTTCTACATTCGCTCCGGTACGGCTATTCCCAATCTCGCCAACGCTGCCGTCAACTGCTGTCGAGTGTAATCCGCTACCGCGATCAGCGCTGCACGTTTGATTGGGTCCTCTTCGGCGATAATTCGGTGGCGATGATAGAAGAGATTAAACGCTCGCGCCAGGTTGAACGTGTACTTCGCGACAAACGCCGGTTCCGCACTGCTCGCCGCCTGACTATTCGCATCTTCAAGACGCGCGGCGAGCATCAAGAGAGACCAAATCTCATTTCCCGCCTCGCCTTCGAGAACTTTTGCGATCTCTTCTTTATAAGACTGATCGATCAGGGCGCCCGACCGGACCCGGTTGCTACCGCTCGCGGTACTGACCTCTTGGTCATCCAGCTTTCGAAAGATCGAATTCGCACGGACCGCGGCGTATTGGCAGTATGGCCCCGTCTCGCCCTCAAATGACAGAGCTTCTTTGAAGTCAAAAGCGATGACCGAATTGCGCGTGAACTTAAGCAGAAAATATCTGAGGGCCCCGGTTGCAATCGCATGCGCTGTCTCACGCATCTCTTTTTCAGACAATTCCGGATGCCGAGTCTTAACTTCCTCGAGCGCATCCGCTTCCAGCCGGCTAATCAGATCGTCGGCCTTGACCCCGAGACCTTTGCGACCGCTCATCTCGATGTAGGGGCGCTTTCGATCCTCTTCAGAGAGTTCGATGCCGAGTTCGCCGCAGGCCGCGGGTGAAAGCGCTACCATCTCGTAAGAAAGATGCACGCTCGCTTCTTCGCCCAGTTCCGGCACAACCGCAGCGACTCCCTTTCGCACTATTTCCTGTGGATAGGATTGACGCGAATCGATCACGTTATAAACGATTTCGCCACCTCCAAAATTCGGGCGCGGAACTTCCGGCTGAGCTTCCGCATTCGGCTCAGTCGTGGTTATCCACGTCGCGTGGCCGTCGGCATGGGCGCGAAACGGTTTGTAATTGAAATCCAAACCGAGCTGTCCCAACTTCCAAAGCTGATAGGCGATATCCTTGCCCGTATAGGTCACGGTGCCGTTGGACCGCACGATGATCTTGTCTGATTCGTGCTCATCGGTGCCCGTGTGCGACTCGAAAGGCATGACCCAGCAATCGTGATTTCGCCCTGCGGGTTCGAAATGAATCACGCCACGCTCTTTCATTAATTCAAACGCGCGCTCCCAGAAATGCAAATGCAGAATTTCCGATTCGCGCGCCAGGAGATCATAACGAATGCCCAGACGTTCCATCGTGTCGAGGATCTGCTGGACATTTCGCGTGGCTACATAATCAGCCAACTCGGCAATAGGATTGCCTCCTGCTTCGATGGCATGCAGGACTTCGATGCGCAGCTTAAGTCGATCAGGATTTGGCTCACCTGCGCTGCCGCCTTCCCGATAGAAGGCGCCAACCCGCGTGTAGAGGTCCCAGCAGTAATAATCAAACGGGACTCCAGGGGGAAGGGAACGGTCAAGCGACTTGATGTCGGCGAGCGTCAGCCGTTCGATGTGCATAAAGCCCACCACGACATCAGCGACCTGGACTCCCGTGTTGTCAATGTAGTTCTGGACTTCGACGCGATTTCCTGCCGCCTGAAGTATCCGTACAAACGTATCGCCGAGCACAGCATTGCGGACGTGCCCGATGTGCGCGGCCTTGTTGGGATTGATGCTGGTGTGTTCGACCATCAACTTTCGTGAAGTCTGTGAGGCATCGAGTGAGGTCTCCGCCTTTGACGACAGATCAGAGATAAGCCTCGCGCGATCAAAGAAGACGTTGAGATAACCTGCACCGGCGACATCGACGCGGGACACTTCTTCGATTGCTTCCAAAGCTGATTTCAAAGTCTCGGCAATCGTCCGCGGCGCTCGTTTCTCTCCCGTCTTCTGCTTGATTTGCTTTGCAAGCTCAAAAGCGACGGGGAAAGCCAGATCACCGAGTTCAGTACGCGGAGGCACTTCGGTGACCAACTGCTCGAGTTCGATCTGGAACAACTCGGCGGCCGCTGTCTGAAGCGCGGTCCGAAGTCTGGTTTGGAGTTCAATCAGGTTCACAGGTGCTGTCGCTGCTTGCTATTAACCGAGCTGAAGGAGAACGAGCACAATACAGTAACCGTTTCAATCGTTTTTCTGAAGGCGGCAGGGCCCGCCAGCATGTAAGGATTCAAAGATGCTTGTTCCGTTCCTGAAAATAAAGCGCGGCGAGAACGCAGGAGAGAAAGAAGATTGAAAAGACAATAGTCGCAATCTTCAACGAATCGGTGAAGAACAAAAGCACATCCTAAACATCAACGCCAGGGTTCGTTCGCAGTTCCAAGACTCAACCGCTTTGAAAGACTGGAGCGCGCGTTCGGCTGGTTACCATTAATTCCAGAAATGCACGACCGACTCTGCGCTTTTCCGTGTTGGGAAGGGTGGTAATTTGAAGAACTGTTCTACCTTCTGGTCGCTGTCTGGATTGAAGACTTTAGGCGGAGTTGATATCGCGTCAGGTTGCTGATACGGATTAAAGACCATCGCCTGGTCAATGTCTTTCGGCGGAACGATAATTATCAATTTGAAGTCCACATCTCTTGGAGGGCTGACGATTATCATTTTGTAGTTCGAGCAGCAGTCTGGACTGAGCTGATCGAATGGTTGGACTTGAGCCCTGGTTCCCGGGATCGGGACAAGCAGCATTACGAGGCAGGAAACGATGAGATATTTCATGCCGCCATTTTCCTCTTCAGTCCTCCTCGGGTCAAGGTTTATCTGAGTCAGAGTGGTGTCTCATTTTGAGAGGATGAGGATCTCCGGGATAAAGCGATCCACGAAAACACACGCACCGGAAATAGTTTGTTCTTGTTCGTCAAGTTTAGTGTGAGTTCGTGGCTCGTTACTGCCTGACCGGCACGAAATACTCAGGCAGCCTAAAGACACTACTTGAGTCAGCGGGTCGTCCTTGACTCTCTCCACTTCCGCTCTGCTACGATGCAGAGCGGCTGATGACAGTATCGGAACAACGAGCGATCTCGCCAAACCTGCGGGAAAGGTTTGCGCAGGCGAACAATATCCTGGTGCTGACCGGCGCCGGCATTTCGGCCGAGTCGGGAGTGCCCACATTTCGCGGTGGAGGCAATACGACGGTCTGGAAGGGAATGCCCTTCGACGTGATTTCCTCTGCTGGAATGCTTGCTCGCGATCTGCCGGCGGTTTGGGAGTGGTTCAACTACCGGCGCGGTCTGCTTGCGGCATTGAAACCGAATCCCGCGCACGATGCGATTGCCCGCTGGCAGGCGCGATTTCAGGATCTGACGTTGGTGACGCAGAACATCGATGGCTTGCATCAGGCGGCTGGCTCGCGCAATGTCATAGAGCTGCACGGCAACATCTGGCGGGCTCGGTGCTTTGAATGCGGATCAAGTTTCGATGTGCGCGAGTTGGAATTTGATCATCCGGTCCCGGTGTGTTTCGATTGCGGTGGCAATCTTAGACCTGACGTGGTGCTGTTTGGTGAGATGTTACCAGCGGGCGCCTTCGAATCTGCGGCAACGAAAGCGCGGACATGCGACCTTTGTTTGGTGATAGGCACTTCGGCGGCCGTCTATCCGGCGGCTTCGATCCCGGAGGCCGCGCGTTCGGCTTCGGCGTATTTAGTGGAAGTGAATCCGGAGCGAACGCCGCTGTCTGATCTCTGCGATGAAGTTCTTACAGGGAAGGCGGGTGAGATTCTTCCGCTACTTGATGTTGAGCGCTTATGAGGTCGGTACCGGGAGCGGTAGCGACCGGGTTTCTCGCTTTGAAAAAAGGGCAGTGAGTGCTTCGACCCGGTCGCTACCGCTCCCGGTACCGACCTCACTAAACGTTTTGTGATTTTTGTGGCTTCTTGCGGCTGATAATCTCTTTATGAAAACTCTCTATTTTGACTGTTTTGCCGGAGCCAGCGGTGACATGATTCTCGGCGCGCTGATTAGTGCAGGCCTTGAGCCGCGGGGATTGATCGACCAATTGGAACTGCTTGGGGTCAGCGGCTGGCAAATTGATTTCGAACAGGTCGATCGTTCCGGAATCAGCGCGACCTATGCTCGGGTCCAAACCGCGCGCGAGCATGGGCATCGGCATCTTAACGACATCCTTAAAATCATCTACGATTCGCATCTGAGTGAAGGCGTCAAGGACCGGGCCGCACGGATCTTTTCGCTCCTGGCCGCGGCCGAAGCGCGGGTCCATGACAAACCGGTCGAGCAGATTCATTTTCATGAAGTAGGAGCGCTCGATGCGATTATCGACGTGTGCGCCGCTGCGATTGGTTTCGAGCTACTTGAAATTGAGCGCTTCGTTTCTTCGCCGCTCCGCGTCGGCAGGGGCATGACCGAGATGGCCCATGGCCGGTTTCCGATTCCGCCGCCCGCGGTCGCCGAGTTGCTGAAGGGAAGACCAATTTACGCGGGCGAGATCGAAGGTGAGTTTGTCACGCCCACCGGCGCGGCGATCATTACTGCTGTCTGCGAGAAGTTTGGACCCTTGCCGCCGATGAAGATTGAAGCGACTGGCTACGGAGCGGGCACGCGGGACCATCATGGCTTTCCGAACGCTCTGCGAGTCCTGGTGGGTGAAACTGAAGAATCAACGGAATTGCGTGACGAAGCGCTGCTGATGATTGAGACTAACATTGACGATACCTCGCCGCAGGTCGTGGGTTATGCTATGGATCGGGCCTTTGAATTGGGAGCACTTGATTGCTATCTAACCCAAACGCAGATGAAGAAGAACCGTCCGGGACTGCTCTTTTCGGTCCTGTGTCGTCCGGAGGAACGCGAGAAATTTCTGCAAATGATCTTTGCCGAGACGACTACGATCGGCGCCCGCAGTTATGAAGTCTCGCGCCGGGCGCTGGCCCGTGAAACGGTCAGGGTCGAGACGCAATTTGGGCCAATTGATGTTAAAGTTGCGCATGCTAATAATGGCGCGGTGAACGCGATGCCCGAGTTTGAGCAATGCCGAGCGGCGGCGAGAAATAGCGGCGTGCCGCTGCGTGAAGTGCAGGCCGCCGCGCGCGCTGCTTATCGAAAGCAGATTAAGGGGCGTGTCAAAAGCCCGACCATCAGGGAGGGCTAGCCCAAGGAAGATGCCCTTGCTTTCGCGCGGGCTTCTGATACATCAACGAAAGCGGCGACGAGTTGGCGCACTCCAAAATGAGCGCAAAAGTAACCGACATCGAAGGACGAAAAAAACCGGCCGACGTCGATCTCGATCGACTTGCGCGTGGCGTCCGTCTCATCCTGGAAGGCATCGGCGAAGATCCCGATCGAGAGGGTTTGCGCGAGACTCCGCGGCGGGTCGCCGAGATGTATGCAGAACTTACCGCCGGGATGCGTGAAGACCCGAGCGAGCACGTCGTGCCGTTGTCGGGGAACAAGCACGATGAGATGGTGATCGTCAAAGACATCAGCATCGCGTCGCTGTGCGAGCATCACCTCGCACCTTTCGTCGGCAAGTGTCACATCGCCTATATCCCAAAGGACGGCAAGATCCTCGGCGTGTCGAAACTAGCGCGCCTGTCAGAGACATTCGCACGTCGTTTGCAATTGCAGGAGCGTCTGACTTCCGAAATTGCGAATACTCTGTTTGATCGTCTGCAGCCGCTGGGTGTGATGGTGGTGATCGAAGCCGAACACACCTGCATGACTTTGCGCGGCGTGAAAAAGCCGGGCGCGAAGACAGTGACTTCAGCAGTGCTCGGCGGCTTTCGTAAAGACCCGCGCACTCGCGCAGAAGCGATGGCGCTGATTACCGGAAAGACAATTTGACGTTTGAGTCCGCGTAGCGGACATTCGAAAGTAGCCCAGCACCTCGGTGCTGGGTTCAATGTGAGAGCGAAGTCAGAGCCCGTGAAACGGGCGACAGAAGTACCCGACAAGTTTTGATTAATGTGACTAGTTTTCACGCGGCACGAAATGAAAAGACGCTACCGGAAGCGGTTCTGGCGCCGAGAGGTCTGCCGTTCGCTTCGCGGACTTAATGAGGGTTTTTGACATCTACCCAGCGATGAATCGCTGGGCTATTTTCGGCCGTCCGCTATCGCGGAGTAACGTGGTTTGGGATCAACCCGATAACAGTTCATAAGTGAGTAAACATGAAGCCGACTAAGTTAACTGCACTAACGTTCCTGGTTCTTTCGATTGCGGTCGCGGCAGTCTCGCAACGTATTTCGCCGCGTGCCAATTTACCAAGCGCGATCAGCGAAAGCGCCTTGCGCTCGCACATTAAGTTTCTTTCCGACGATCGACTCGAAGGCCGCGGCACTGGGGCGAGGGGCGGCGAGATAGCCGCCTTGTACATCGCGGAACAGTTTGAAGCGATGGGATTGAAAGGCGCCGGCGCCAAAGGAAGTTTCTGGCAGCCCGCTTCGCTGGTCGGCGTCAAAGCCGACCCGAAAACCGAGTTGCGCATCAACGGTCGCGAAAAAGCCGAAGCTTTCAAATTCGCCGACGACTTTGTCGCCTTTACCGGCGCGCAAACTGATCATGTTTCTGTGAACGCCGATCTGATCTTTGTTGGCTATGGCATCGATGCGCCGGAACAGAAATGGAATGATTATAAGGGACCGGCCGAAGACTACCGCGGCAAAATTCTGGTGATGCTGGTCAACGACCCGCCGGCTACTGCGGCGGAACCCGATCTCTTCGGCGGCCGCCGGCTCACTTATTACGGCCGCTGGACTTACAAATTTGAAGAAGCGGCCCGTCGCGGAGCGGTGGGTGCATTGTTACTACATACGAACGAGTCGGCCGGATATCTCTGGAGCGTTGTGCGCACCTCGAATGGTTCGTGGCGATTTGATATTGCCCGCGCTTCGGGTGACAAGACTCCGTTCTTGAAAGTGCGTTCGTGGATGACTGATGACGCGGCCCGTCGCATGATGCAACTCGCGGGACAGAATCTGGATGATTTGCGGAAGCAGGCTGCGTCCAGAGACTTTAAGCCGGTCAAACTAAACCTGACGGCGTCGCTCGATCTGAATAGTGAGATTAAGCGGGTCGAAGCGCCGAACGTCGTGGCGATTCTTCCGGGCCGCGATCCAAAGTTGAAAGATGAATACGTCGTTTTCTCGGCGCATTGGGATCATCTGGGAATTGGCGCGCCTGACAAAAGCGGCGACACTATTTACAACGGCGCGCTGGACAACGCTTCCGGTGTTGCTTCGGTACTGGAGATTGCGCGAGTGTTGGCAAATCTACCGGTGGCCGAAAGGCCTAGACGTTCGATCCTGTTCCTGATTCCGACTGCCGAAGAACAGGGACTAATCGGCGCCGAATGGTATTCGAAGCATCCTCTGGTTCCCATCAACAAGACGGCGGCCAACATCAATCTTGATTCAATGAATATTCTGGGCCCGACCCGCGACTTTGTGCCGTTGGGCGCAGAGCGCTCGTCACTAAAAGCTGTGGTAGACGCGATCGCGCGCGAACGTGGTTTGAGGATTTCACCAGACCCGCGCCCCGAGCAGGGCTCTTTCTATCGATCAGATCATTTTCCTTTCGCGAAGGTCGGCGTGCCTTCGATTAGTTTGAAGGAAGGCGACGATTACGTGGGCCGGCCCAGGGGTTGGGGCGAAAAGAAATTCAAGGAGTACAACGACGCCCATTATCACCAGCCCTCCGACGAGTTCCATGATGATTGGGATTTCCGCGGCATGATTCAGGAAGCGGATTTCGCGATGGCCATCGGCCGCCGCGTGGCGGATATGAACGCGATGCCGAGATTCAATCCGGGTGATGAGTTTGCGAAGAACAGTAAGCGGTGAATCTTGAAGGAGCGCGGACATCCTGTCCGCCAGCAGGCGCAGCACGCTCAGATCTTACGGAACAATCTCCGCGGAACACAGGCGCGCTAAGCGCAGGCGGACAGGAAGTCCGCGATCCGATCTCGCCGCGCAGAAGTTAATGGCATCAATGAAGACCTTCTACGTCACCACACCAATCTATTACGCCAACAGCCTCCCTCATCTGGGTCACCTGTACACGATGATTGTGGCTGATGCGATCGCGCGTCATAAGAGGCAGCAGGGAATCGAAACCTTCTTTCTCACCGGCACTGACGAACACGGCATCAACATTGAGCGTGCCGCGAAGCTCAACCAACGCACTCCTCAGGAACAAGCGGATTACGTCGTCAGCTATTACAAGCAAATGACCGCAGCCTTCGGCCTCGATACTGAACACGGCGGTTACGACATCTTCATGCGCACGACTAATCCATTCCACTCTGAAGGCGTGAGCGAGTTATGGCGTCGAATGGCCAAAGCCAAAACCCCGAAGGGTCGTGACGCGCTCTACAAAGGCCACTACGAAGGTTGGTTTTGCGCGGCTTGCGCGGCCTACAAAACCGAGGATGAGTATGTAAAGCCTGCGAATTCGGATGGGCCGCCCACCTGTCTGATCCATGAGACCAAACTCGATCGCGTTTCTGAGGATAGTTATTTCTTCCGTCTCTCGGATTACGATGAAGCATTGCTCGGTTTATATGAAGCGCGGCCCGAGTTTGTGCAGCCTGAGGCCCGGCGTAATGAAGTGAGGAGTTTTGTTCGGGGTGGCCTGCAGGATCTTTCAGTCAGCCGTTTGAAGTCCTCGGTCAGTTGGGGCATTCCGGTGCCCGATGATCCCGATCACACGATGTATGTTTGGTTCGAAGCTTTGACCAACTACATCACGGCGATTGGCTTTGGCAACGAACAACAGGAACGTGCTGTCGGGTTTGCAAAGTTTTGGCCGGCGCTGCACTTGGTCGGCAAAGACATCCTGCGTTTTCATGCGGTCTACTGGCCGGCGTTTCTCATGGCTGCCGAAGTTAAGCAGCCGCGAGCCATAGTCGCGCACGGAATGTGGGTCGATCCGGCCGGCCGAAAGATGTCGAAGACTTTGGGAAATACGATCGAGCTGGACGTTCTCAACCGGCATTTTTCGATTGATGCGATTCGCTATTTCTGTTTGCGTGAAATGGTGTTCGGGCAGGATGGGCGCTTCGGATACGAAAACCTGATCGATCGCACGAACAGTGATCTCGCCAGCGGACTCGGCAATCTTTCCAGCCGCACCCTGACCATGATTCAGCGGTATTGCGAAGGCCGGGTACCTTCGGGAAACATCTCGGAGGAAGGTTTGTTGCCGGCTAAGCGCGCCGGCGTCGATACAGACGAGACCACGATTTCCGGATTTATTAGTCACGCGCGCGACGAGTTTATCCACTACTTCGACAACTTTGGATTCAGCCGTGCTCTCGAAGAAGTCTGGGCGATCGTGGCGCGGGCGGACAAGATGATCTCGGACGCAAAGCCCTGGAACCTGGCCAAGGATCCCGCGCAACAGCAGACGTTGCATGCGGTGCTGTATCGCGCGGCAGAGACTCTGCGTTGGCTGAGCGTGTTGCTTTATCCGGTCATGCCCAACGCTACGCGAGAGATATACACGCAGCTTGGCTTAACTGAAGACTTGTCAAAGCTCGATCCGAGACAATTGCAGTGGGCCGGTTTGCCGGAAGGCACCTCGATCGGCGAAGTTAAAGGACTGTTTCCCCGTTTGGATAAAACAAAAATCATGGATGAGATAAAAGGCAGCAGTCTGAGCACCGAAGATGCAGGTCAGCCAAGCAATAGCCCGACCGTTAGTGAACGGGGCAGTAGCCCGAACGTGAGGGAGGGCTCAGGCCAACACGCAACCGAGGCCGATGCCGTTCCGGCAGCAGCACCTAACGCGACCGATCGGGGCAGTAGCCCGACCGTCAGGGAGGGCCTTTCTCAGCACGCCATCACTGAAGCCGATGCAGTGAAGAACGAGGCCGGCGATGGCCTGATCGCAATCAGCGACTTCGCAAAGATCGATCTTCGCGTCGGCGAAGTTCGCAGCGCCGAACGCATTCCCAAAGCCGACAAGCTGCTCTTGCTAACCGTGGATATCGGGGAAGAGAAGCCGCGCCAGATTCTCGCCGCCATCGCCCAATATTACGAGCCAGAACAACTGGTTGGGCGCAAGATTGTCGTCGTCGCAAACCTCAAGCCGCGGAAGCTGCGCGGTCACGAATCGCAGGGGATGCTCTTGGCGGCGTCAGTTGGCGAAGAAGGTAAGCCCGTCATTGCCACGTTTGCTGAGGATGTGCCGAATGGGGCGCGGTTGAAGTAAATAACTAAGAGCCAAGCAGGCGGAGTACTGAGTTAGGAGCTGCTGCAAGAAGAGCAATATGGAAGAAGTGCGAAACCGTGACGATGCTGAGGGCTGCGCGAAGAAACGAGACAGTTGCCAATGTTTTCAGCACGGTCGCTTCTCGCCACGTTTCCTGTCCGTCAAGTCGAGCGAGTGCAGCGTCGGCGAAAAAGAGCAGAACGAAGGTCAGCACCGCGTCTGTCGCTAATGTGATTTGCCACCACGGCCAGCGCTCAAGAATGACGAAGCTTGCCACGAATTTTTGGCTCGGGAACTTTGACTCAATGTAGGCTCGATCGATCCAAGTGAAAAGCAAGGCTACCTTGGCTACTAGCGTAGTTAATATGACCCACGAAAAGCCGCGACGGACCTTTTCCAACTCGCTTTTCGTGATTCGTTCTAGCCGCGTCTTTAAGGGTAAAGGATTCCGCAGGGTTGCATGAGCAGCCCAAATGAAAGGAGTGTAGGCGAGCGCTGTAGCTTTGAAGGAAACACGGTAGATAACAGAGGGCAACCAACCAACAACAATGAAGGGCCCGAAAATGACAACAGTCAAAACGTGGTCACGTGCGGTGTCCGCCAAACGAGACTCTTCAAGGAGTGCCTTGAACGTAGGCACCCTCTCGCTACCCTTTGCTGCCTCTGGCGGAACGACTTCGGGTGGGTGAGCGAAGTCTGTACAAAGGCTTTGGCGCAGCCAATTCCGCGGTGTATCTCTCAGAGTCTGTAGAGGCCGTCGAACCAGCCAATACACAGTTGCGACGATCCTAATCGCGGTCCCGAGCAAAGCGATAATCAGGAGCATTGCTGCGACGTTGTAAGGCTCCGGCAGACGATGCAGAAGTTTATTCTTGTCCAGAATCTCGTTGATTCGCTCGTAAACCTTGAGCCCCAATTCGCTGAAACCTCCGTGCGAAACAGCATGAGCGGCGCAAAAATCACCGCTGCGGCAAGATATCTGAACGTCCCCAGGTAAATCCCGATTCCAACATAAAGCGCAATCGATGCAATGCATTCGATGATTGCGAGCTTTGTGATTTCCTGATTGAGGGCTGATTGAGGTGTTGAGTAGGATCTCATGATCACCGGCCTCGATTCGGCGAGTGTTTAGAGCCCATTGATTGTGACGGTCGCCGAGCGTAGTCTATACCTCTAGCTGCCTCGCATGATACGCCGGTTTTGCGTATTAGCAAGATTCATTACACACAAATAATTCAGACCAGTGCTAAGATTGCGACGCGAGGCGCCGTAATGAGTCGCGTAATTAAGACAATCGAGATCGAAGGTCAACCTGTAAAGGCCGGGGTTTTCTATGCCCTCCCTGACGGTCGGGCTACTGCCCCGAGCTGAGTCCCGCGATGATTCGGTCAATCCTCATAGCTTTGATTTGGCTAAATCTTACCGGCGCAGTTGCCGCTCAGCCCAAACCGTCAAAACAACCACTCGCACTAACGGCGGAAATAGTCTCGCAAACCTATTGCGCCGTTAACGAGGGTTCTGCTTCTCTTGAGGTGAAGTTGAAACTTCGCTTCCGAAATGTCGGAAACCAAAAGTTGATTCTCTATAAAGGCCACGACCTTTTTTATCAAACCAAAATTCGGAGTGCGCAGGGAAACGCGGCCGGGCCTTATGAGGTTTGGGTGGTTAACTCCCGATACTTCGACGAGGAGGCCGAAGCGATCGACCAGACCTCACCCGGAAAGGTCTTTATTACTCTGGCGCCTGGCGCGATCCACTCGAGAGAAATCGTGATCGGAGTCGGCCTGGTGAGTGAAAAGGTCGGCCGGGGCGACTCGTCCATCAGAAACGGCGACCATACTCTGCAGCTAATTGCGTCCAACTGGTATCAGTCGAGAGCACTAGCTCAGAAGCTTCGGGAGGAATGGCAAAGAAAGGGAATGTTATGGTCTGATCCGTTGGATTCGCGACCGATATACTTTCTCGTCCAGCGGCCGGCTTCGTTGGCACTCTGCAAATGACCGACACAACGCAAACGACTGGAAATCAATTCGTCGATTCACATTGCCACATTGACGGCCTTGAATTCGACGCCGATCGCGAAGAGGTGATTGCCAGAGCGCATGATGCCCGCGTCACTACCATGCTCAACGTTGGCACGGGCGATCCGCATAGCGGCGTGTTCGAACGTGCGGTTGAGCTGGCTGAGAAGCATCCATCCATTTATGCAGCCATCGGGGTCCATCCGCATGATGCGAAGCTGTTCGATGACGCGGCTGAGCAGCGCTTGGTGAGTCTGGTGCGGCAAAGCAAACGCGTGATCGCGTGGGGCGAGATTGGACTTGATTATCATTACGACCACTCGCCGCGCGACACGCAGCGCGAAGTCTTCAGACGACAGTTGCGGCTAGCGCGCGCACACAATCTGCCGGTCGTGATTCATTCACGCGAAGCGGATGACGACACGATCGTAATTCTGCGGGAAGAATTAACTGCTTACGCGCGTGGCGGCGTGCTGCATTGTTTTGGCGGCAGCCTGGCGATGGCCCAGGCGGCAATCGAGCTGGGGTTCTTCATTTCATTCGCCGGCAATCTGACTTTCAAAAAGGCTGAAGACTTGCGCGACGTCGCCCGTCAATTGCCACTCGAACGCTTGTTGATTGAGACTGACTGTCCGTACTTGACGCCCGTTCCTTTCCGCGGCAAACGTAACGAACCCGCGCGGGTTGTCGAAACGGCGCGGTGTATTGCGTCACTTCATGGCCAGGAGTGCGAAGAGATCGGACGAATCACGAGCGAGAACTTTGCGAGACTGTTTGGAGTGCGGTGGCAAGCGTAGGGCGACACCGCTTTGGGTTGTTTTGTGTTTCGAAGTCCTAACCAAAGCGCCGTCGCCGCTTCGCTCTGCCGGCGCACTCCATATTAAGAGAACACTTTCACATGCTCCAGCTTTGGTGTTATCCTCACAGCATCGAGAGCACAAACAATTAATGGCCCAGCAGAATTCATTTGACATCGTTTCGGAGGTCGATCGCGCCGAAGTAATGAACGCGGTCAACCAATGCATGAAAGAAGTGCGGCAACGCTTTGACTTCAAAGACAGCAAGGCGGCGGTCGCGCTGGAAGAAAAAGATCTGGTGCTTTCCGCCGAAGACGAGACCAAACTGCGAAACATGAACGACATTCTGCAACAGAAACTCGTACGTCGCGGCGTCCCTTTAAAGGCCCTCTCCTACGGCAATCCTGAACCGGCCGCCGGGGGCACGGTGCGGCAGAGAGCCCAAATTCAGCAGGGTATTCCCCAGGAGAAGGCCAAAGAAGTCGTGCGATTTATCAAGGATTCAAAGGCCAAGGTCCAGGCTTCGATTCAGGGCGAAATGGTGCGGGTTACCGGCAAGGACCGCGACACTCTGCAGCAAGTAATCGCTTCGCTGAAGACAAAAGACTTTGGCATCAATATGCAGTTCACGAATTACCGGAGTAACTAGGGAAAGAGAACAGGTGAACCGCGGGCAGGATTGCCTGCGCTCCAAACGATGCAAGCAGCAGAACAAAGCGCGGTACTCGAAGACGTTCAACAAACGGCCAGACGCATCTTTGACCTGGTCTCGCCCGAACTCGATCTGGTTGAAGAAGAATTCGAGCGACAGGCGCGATCGAATATTCAGGTCATCGCTTACCTCGGGGAATACCTCAGGCGGAGTGGCGGAAAACGCGTCCGTCCGGCGCTGACCATCCTGTCTAACTATGCGGTGGGCGGCGAGGGATCGAACTACGGCTCGATTCGCATGGCCACAGTGATGGAGTTTCTGCACACGGCCACTTTGGTGCACGACGACGTGATCGATCGGGCGGCAACGCGGCGTAATCGTCCCTCAATCAACAGCGAGTTCGGCAATCAGACCGCGGTATTGATGGGCGACTGGCTTTATATGTCGGCTTTTGAAACCAGCCTGGCGGAACGTTCGCTGGCAATCCTCGATATCCTCACCGCCGTAACCCGCAAGATGACCGAAGGCGAGTTGCTGCAGTTGACTCTGGTCGGTCGCACAGACATCTCCGAAGAGCAATATTTCGATGTCATCGCGCGCAAGACAGCTTATCTCTTTAGTGCCTGTTGCGAGATTGGCGCGCTGCTTGGCAAGGCCGATCCGGTAAGACAAAACATGCTGCGTGACTACGGGATGAATCTGGGGATTGCTTTTCAGCTGGTAGACGATCTGCTCGACTTTACCAGTACCGAAGATGTTTTAGGAAAGCCCGCCGGCGCTGATCTGCTCGAAGGCAAGGTTTCTTTGCCGCTGATCTTCCTGTTGCAACGCGAACCTGAAATGCGTTCCGCAATTCAGAGAGTGATTAGCGAGGCGCGCTACGAAAGCATTTCGCGGGCCCAGTTGCTGGCCGCGCTGGAACGGACTGGCGCCCTGCAACTGGCGCTAGATCGCGCGATTGAGTACGCGACAGCTGCTCAGACATCAGTCGAGGCACTTCCCGATTCGGCTTACGCGCAAGTGCTCGCTTCTATTCCCGCCTACATCGTCGAACGCGACCGGTAAGCACTTACCCGAGAAGAACAGCTGTTCGCCTCCGATCAATTTAAAAGTGTTGCTGAACCTATGGACTAGTCCGCTTTTCGATGACTCTGGATCGGCTCAAACGCGCGGGTGGTGTGCTCGGTGACGCTCACCTGGTGTTCAGGGAGCATTCGCCGCTGAGTCGACTCGAGCTCTCTGGTGCCTTGCTTCTTCACTTGCTCAGCCTGTCGCCCTTCTTTCCGTCGACTCAATAATAACCAGATGAATACAGTCTCGACCGCGAGCATAAGAAGGAAGATTAGCGCTGAGAACGCGAGTACCGCTCTGTCGTTCAAGCCATAGTTCTTCATCACCGCAATCAAGCCGACGACGGAGCCTATGCCGACCACAAAGACGGACACAATTGCCCAGATCAAAGAATCAGGGAATAACTCCACAGCCTTGATCACGCCATCATCCGCTGAGCCATTGACTCTGGCGCCGCAATGATTACAGAAGGCGAGGTCTCTCGTTAACACCACGCCACAAGAGGAACAGTACATCCGTTTTACCCCCTTACAGCATACGATAGAGCAGGACTTTCGGTTCGCCAACGGTTTTCGAGTTTTATGCTGTTGGAATTAGGAAAAGTTGTAAATTGTCAGTGAGCAAACTAGAATCGACGAGGTCCTATGGCTAACGAAACTCTCATCGCCAGACTCGAGCAAAGTCTGCGTCAATCGCGCGGGGCGCGCACGCGCCTGGCGGCGCGCCTGGCGGAGCTCGAATCTGAAGCCGAGATAATTCGCGGCGAACTCATCGAGATGGACACCCTTGCCGGACAGACTGAGGCGGCGATCTTTCGTCTGCTATCAAACGTGATGAACGGTCCAGCAACTGCGGTGGGAACGACTTCGGTCGGAGAACTGGAGGTCGAGCTGCAGAGACGTCTGGCCCACGCGGAAATCTCTCAACACATTCGTGAAAGCGCGCCGCAGAGACATAACGTGCCGCTCGTGCGAAATAATATTGAGGCCACCAGCGATCGGTTTTTTGATCGGACTATTCCTCAGGCGACGACCATGATTCTGCGCGAGGCAGGCGGACCTTTGCACGTCAACGAAATCTACAACATTCTCATGGAGGGTGGCTTCAACTTTACCGGCCATAACCCGACTATCAGCATCGCGGTCTCATTGAATCGCAACACACGCTTTCGCAAGGTCGCCCCGGGAACTTTCGACCTCGTGATTCGCGATGCCGCCAAAGCGTCGTAAGCTGGGAGCGCGTCAGCGCGAACAAAAGATTCCCCTAAATCTATCTTTGTGAAGTAGGACGCGAGTCTTACTCGCGTGTGCGGACGGGACGTCCGCGCTCCCAGCAGCGGCGGGCTAGATCGAAGCTCACATTAGTTCTTTTTGCAATTCGGCGAGCAGTTGCTTCGCTTCTTCCGGTGTTAGCTTTTCCGCATCGGCCTCGCGTAACTTGTCCGCGACTTTCTGATTGGCCAGATCAAACAATGACGATTGCGTGGCCAGCCGGCGACGCCCGGCTCGCATAGCAGCCTTGCTCAGTGCCTGATCCTCGACGGTGATTGATCCGTCAGCTCCGGCAGCGGCTGCGCGCTCAACCTGACTGGCAATATGAGCCGCCGTTTCTGCTTCTGAAAACACGTCCAACTCATATCGCTCTAGTCTCCGCAACACTTCACGCGCGCGGGTGAGCGCTGCCGGCGGCATGCCGGCAAGGCGCGCGACTTCGATGCCGTAAGACTTTGAAGCTCGGCCCCGTTCGAGACGATGCAGAAAGACGACTTCGCCTTCACGTTCAGTTGCGGTTATCTGATAGTTCTGCGCGCCCGGCAAGCGTTCGGCGAGTTCGGTGAGTTCATGGTAGTGAGTTGCGAACAAGGTCTTGGCCGCGTGTTCGGGAGAATCGTGCAGGTACTCAGCCACGGCCCAGGCGATCGAAAGACCGTCGAAGGTCGCCGTGCCTCTGCCAATTTCGTCCAGCAGCACCAGCGAACGCGGCGTGGCGCTGTGCAGGATCGCCGCTGTCTCGGTCATCTCGACCATGAACGTCGAGCGGCCGCGAGAAAGATCGTCCGAAGCTCCCACGCGCGTCCATACGCGATCCAGCAAGGGCAGACGCACCTTCTCAGCGGGAACGAATGAACCCATCTGGGCCAGAATGCAGATCAGCGCTGTTTGGCGCAGCACGGTGCTTTTTCCACCCATGTTCGGGCCAGTAATGATTAGCAGGCGATCGGTTGAGTTATTAAGATAGACGCTGTTGGGAACGAATGGCTCTTCATTGAAGACTTCGATCACCGGATGACGGCCGTGAACGATCTCGATCTCGTCACCGTCGTGCATTGCAGGCAAAACGTAACGGCGCCGCACCGCGGTTTCGGCCAGCGACGCCAGACCATCCAAACACGCCAGAGCGCGGGCCGTCGCCTGTATCCGCGATGTTTCCGCAGCGACCTGGCGGCAGATCAGCGCGAAGATTTCCGATTCAAGTTGCAGGATGCGCTCTTCCGCGCCGAGTACTTTGCTTTCCCATTCCTTCAAAGCAGCAGTGGTGAATCGTTCCGCGTTGGCCAGCGTCTGACGCCGCTCGTAGTCCTCGGGCACGCGCGGAGAGTTCGCCTTGGACACTTCAATGAAGTAACCGAAGACGTTGTTGTAGCGAATGCGCAGGGAACCGATACCGGTGCGCGCGCGCTCATCGGCTTCGAGTGCGGCTATGGTTTGCTTCGCGTCACGACTGAGCGAACGCAACTCGTCCAGCTCAGTTGAATATCCACCACGGACCACGCCACCGTCGATAACCTTCGCGGGTGGATCGTCTTCGATCGCCGATTCCAGCAAGGTTCGCACGTCCGCAAGTTCGTCGGTCGCGTCATTAAGCACCTGCAACAGAGATGAAGAGCATCTGGTGAGTATCTCGCGAATCCGTGGCGCCTGATCGAGTGAACGGCGCAGAGCCACGAGATCGCGCGGCGTCGCTGAACCGAGATTGAGACGTCCGGTGAGGCGCTCGACATCGGCAACTTCTTTCAAAAGATTTCGCAAACCATCGCGCTTCATGTGCGAGGCGTGCAACTCAGCGACGGCGCCATGCCGGGCTTCGATCTCGCCGCGTCTTATCGATGGGCGTATTAACCAGGATCGCAGCAGGCGCGCGCCCATACCCGTCACGGTCTCGTCGATGACATCGAACAGGGACCGCGCCACGCCGGCGCTGCCGAGCGCTTCAACCAGTTCGAGATTGCGTACGGTAATATGGTCCAAAACGAGATGGTCCTGCGGTTCAAAATAAACGATGTCGCTAATGTGCGCGGCCCCGGCCTGCTGCGTTTCCTGAGCGTATCGGAGGCATGATCCGGCAGCGCGAATTGCTTCACTCTTGCCGGTAAGACCATATCCGTCGAGTGTGCGCGCACCGAATTGCCTGGTTAAGAGGGACGCGCTGTCGTCGCCTTGCCACAGCCAGTCATCCAGTGACGTCAGAGTCGCGCCGGCGTATACGTCCGGAGTGACAATGTCTGAGGTGGTTTGATCTGGGGCTGCATTGGCCGAGGCGCGCAATGGCAAAGACGCCGTATGCGGTGTATTCGCAAAGCCGGCTCGCACTAAGGGCCCAAGCGAAGCAGGGAAGAGAAGTTCGCGGGGCGCATACGATTCAATGTCGGCGACGATACGGGGCCACGCGTTCGTTCCGCTGGCTTGCGTGGCGCGAAACTCGCCGGTGGAAAGATCAAGAAAAGCTGCGCCGACTGTCTCTCCGCTGGCACAGACCGCACCGAGATAGACTGACTCTCCCGGCTCCAGCAATTGCGGGTCGATGGGCGTGCCGGGGGTTACCACGCGGACGACTTCTCTGCGCACCAGCTTTTTCGTTTTCGACGCTTCCTCAGTCTGTTCACAAATCGCCACCCGATAACCCTTGCGTACAAGCTTGGCGATATAGTTGGCGGCGGAGTGATGGGGCACGCCACACATGGGCATGGGCTCAGCGCTTTCCTTGTGTCGCGCCGTCAGAGTGATCTGCAATTCGCGCGCGCCGATGACTGCGTCTTCAAAGAACAACTCATAGAAATCTCCCAGCCGGAAGAAGAGCAGAGTTCCGGGATGCTGAGACTTCAGCTCCCGATATTGCCGAACCATTGGAGTTGAATTTTGCACTAGGCCTGAGGTTTACACTCAATTACCGGCTCTACGCTGGGATAACTCTTCACACTGGTTGTCCATGTGGTCCTTACCTTCGCGCTGTTCCGCAAAGTTCCCCACGAGGTCTCCCCCACCGCGGTCGGTGCATTGTGCACCAAGTATACCGGCTTTTCATAGGTTACAAGGGTCTCTCCGGAAATCGCAGCCAGGCATTCCAGAGCAGCGTGTCGACGACCCGATTCACTGTGCGCCGGCGGATTGCTTTGAGCCGAGACTCCTGCGCCGACCTCCCTCGAGGCAAACCGAAGAGTCGCATTTGATGTTGAGCTGCGCGTTAAAGTTGGGCCAACTGGACCGACGACCCTTGTCCGGAGGAAGGTGCGGGTTGTCGATAGATACCGACCGGCGCATAAATGGTGAGACAGTACGCGGGTTCATTTCGATTGGGGTTTTGGGCGTCATTCTGCTAAATTGATTCATCTTAAGCCGCCCCACCTTGTCAGTCTGCAATAGCGATATTTAAAACTTTGGTTGCATCGAGAACTCGCCCTTCGAGCGCCAATTGGTTCATTTATTAGCGAAACGATCATGTTCGGGCGCTTGGCAATCTGTTTAATCAACCCTCGAAGTGGGCCTTCATATCGGACCGCTGACTTCGCGATGCCCTTTTACAGCCTGGGCCGCAACCTCAAATACTCCATGGCCAATGGAGCGCTCGTGTCGGTCGCGGCATTGGTCCCCAAAGGACATGAGGTCGTTATCATCGAACGAGAATGTCGAACCGATTGACTTCGATGCTCTGCAACGTTTCGACGTCATCGGCGTCACCGGCATGGTAGTGCGTCATTAAGCAGGCTCGAAGGGTGTTCGAACGTGGTGATGGAGGCGATGGCCTGCGGCTGCCCATTAGTGGTTTCTGATATAGCTGCTCACAGGGAAATACTCGACGACCGCACAGCCTTTTTTGTCAGCCCCGACGGGCCGGGGCAGGTAGCCTATGCAATTAAGACGACTTTGCAATCCAGTGCCCTGGCACAAGCACGCGCTCAGGCCGGTAAGGCTAAAGCTGCCGCTTGGGGAATAGAAGATATGGCTTTGCTGTATGAAAGGGTGTATCTCAACCTGGTCGGCACACGTGATACCGCGACGCTTCATGGATGCAAACTCCGCACGGCCGAACGGAATGTGTTTTGATCGCAATGAAGGGAATTGGGAGTTAGACTTGCGGAAGGCGAACGGG
>DATNNY010000662.1:0-14775 GCA_035601635.1 Pyrinomonadaceae bacterium | reverse complement strand
CGGTCTTCCCGATCAACTTACCGATTTCGCGCCAGGTAATCAGCTTAACGTTGTTCTCCTTGAGCAACTTGCGAAAAGCATCGCTGGTCACGAAAGCGAAATCGCGCTGCCGCCATTCAGCGCCCCAATTCGGATGGCCAGAGGTCATGCCCTTCATCTCCTCGTCGGCAAATGCCAGGTGCACGATCATGTCCGTGACGCCCGGCCGTAGATTCTTTATCTCTTCCGTGTAAAACCTGGCCCAGTCCTCGGGCGCTACCTTGGGTTCAATGATTATCGTTCTATTGAGCACAGGATCATCGGGGCCAAGCAGAGCAGGCATGAAGGGCGCCCTGGCAAACCACTGCTGCGAAACTCTGAAGGGCAGTTTGTTTTCGCGCGCTACTCGTAACAGTATCTCGAACAGAACCTTACTGTGATAAAGCGTGTCCATGTGAGAATCGAGATGCGTAGGCTGAATACCAAATGCCCTGGCCCGCGCGATCTGGGCCCGAATCTCCGCTTCCACTTCCTTGATGTCCATGTGCGTGGTCGCTTCACTTTCCAGCGGCAAATAGCCGCTGCTGTCCAGAAGCGAGGGCACGCGCTCTCTTCCCAGCACGGGACCCCAGCGATAGGAACTCCACTCGCTGGTGAGCGTCAGGTGCAGGCCCAAGTCGGCCTCCGGATGAGCACGCGCATACGCCGCAATCTCAGGAAGCCATGGACACGGAACCATGATGCTTCCAGAACCGACGAGTCCGCTCTCAAGTGCTTTTATCGAAGCGCTGTTAATAGAGTGGGCAGCGCCCAGATCGTCAGCGTGCACGATCAGAAGTTTTGCGTCGCGAGGATAGCCGAGTCGTTCAACTAAAGTCTTTGTCTCGGCCTGTGACAGCGACCGTTCGTTTCTATGAAGCGCTGCTGCTGACGAAGCAACCAGGGCCAACATTATGGTGGCGACAAAAAGTTTTCCTCTCATTTTTTACCCACTCAAAGGCGACTGTTAGTTGCAAAGCCGGGGAACCCCGGTCTCTCGGAACAGCAGAAACGAAGTTTGCAGGGCCAGTTTTGATCCCGCGCGAAAGGTACGTTTCGCCGATCAAAATGTCAAACCAAATTACCCCAGGAGAGTGGCACGTGCATCTTGCGCATGATTCACGGGCGGGACGCCCGTGCCACTTTCGCAAATGGCCAAACAAGACTCTTTACAGAATGTCATGTTCGGATATGATGAGAGATCTAAACGACGCTTTACTAGCTCAATGAGTCTGAGTCTTAGAATGTTCAAAGAGAAGGCGCGCCACTGCTGAGTCAGATCTTCAAGGCGGTAAGACTTCGCCTGTTGCGCCTCTTTGCGGGACACTTCGCTCGTGGACTGCTAACCAAATCGGTTCGGTAGTCAGTCCGGGGGCAGACTGTTGGTCTAACCATGAAACCGCTGAAAATTGGCATCACGGGTGTACGCGGCATTGTCGGCGAGACGTTCACTCCAGAGGTGGCAGTCGGATTCGCCCAGGCTTTTGG
This sequence comes from Pyrinomonadaceae bacterium, assembly GCA_035601635.1. Classification (GTDB taxonomy): domain Bacteria; phylum Acidobacteriota; class Blastocatellia; order Pyrinomonadales; family Pyrinomonadaceae; genus UBA11740. The sequence goes on along the minus strand of DATNNY010000662.1, from coordinate 13,269 downwards.
TACCTACTTTGATAGCGGTCGCGTGCTTATTTGTCGCGATACCAGATCATCAGGACCGATGGTGCGCTCGGCGGTAGCGGCCGGATTGCTGGCTGCAGGTTGCGAAGTTATCGATCTTGGTATTTGTCCCACGCCCAGCCTCCAGTTGGCCGTAGGCTGGCTCAATGCTGATGGAGGAATTGCCGTCACGGCCGGCCACAATCCTTCGCAATGGAGTGCGCTCAAGTTTGTGCGCGGCGACGGCCTCTATTTGAACCCGTTACAGGCCGAAGAGCTTTTGGATGTTTTCCATCAGGGCGAATTCGCCAAAGCGAAGTGGAACGAGATCCGGTCCGCGATCCAGCACCAGGATCCGATTGAGCGGCATATCGAATTGCTCACGAGTGCCTTTGACACTACCAGCATCAAGGCCCGTCGCCTCAAGGTTGCAGTAGATTGTTGTAACGGTGCTTGTGCGAAACTTATTCCGCGTTGGCTGGCTGAACTTGGCTGCGAGGTCCTGGCGATCAACGATGACCCTGGCGCCGCCTTTCCCCACCGGCCGGAACCAACGCCAGAGACGATGGCCCAACTTAGCGCGGTGGTTAAGGCGGGCCATGCCGACATCGGTTTTGCGCACGACGCTGACGGAGAACGACTGGGGATCGTGACCGAGCTGGGCCAGCCACTCTCAGAAGAATTGACGCTCGCCCTGGCGACCCGGATTCGGCTTGAACAGAGTGTGGGCCCCGTGGTGACGAATATTTCGACTACCAGCGCTATCGAACAGATCGCTGCGCGGTATGGAGGGCGGGTAGTGCGCACGCAGGTCGGGCAGACTTACATCTCAGAGGCCATGCTTGAACACGACGCCATCCTCGGGGGTGAGGGCAGTGGAGGCGTAACGGTTCCGCAAGTGCACTTGACCCACGATAGCGCGGCCGCCGTAGGACTGATTCTCGAAGGCCTGGCGCGATCAGGCGGGCGACTCTCGGAGCTAGTTCAACAGCTCCCGAGGCTGTTTATGTTGAAGCACAACCTGGCGGTGGAACCCAATCGTCTCTATTCAGTGCTGCAGGATTTTCGTGTCGCCATCGAGAGAGAGCGGCTGGCCTGCGATCTGACGGACGGCATTAAAGTAGATTTGCCACAGGGTTGGATACACGTGCGAGCATCCAACACGGAATCCATGATTCGTATTATTGTCGAAGCGGCGGACGCGACGAACGCGCACTTTCTGCTTGATTGGGCGCGCGACCGATTGAATAACTGAGAAGAGACATCTTCAACCCGCGAAGCGGGTGAGAGCATAAAGCCTGGGGTGGAGCGCAGCGGAACCCCAGGATGAAGACAGGTGAGAAGCAAAGCCCATGAACACTCTAAAGGCTTGTTCCGCCGTGACTACGGACGCAGCAGGCTGTTTCGCGGGAATCTTCACATCTTGATTCCTCTTAACCTGGCAGAATATTTGACCGAACTGCAAATCGGCCAAATTCACAAAATGCACAGATATATCGGCATTCTTGGTGAATTCGATATGTAGATGGATTTAGCTCTCAAACTACCGATTTCATGCTCACTTACACGGGTGGTGACATTTGGACGACGGTCGCCCCGGACGAATGGAGGGAGTTTGCTGATGAAAAAACCAACGACAACGATAAGGGAAAATAGCGTAATCCAAACTTAGTGCACTACCGACCGTTAAGAGCGGTTGACGCGAGCGATTGAGTTGTGACTGATATTCCTTTTAGGCTTATCCGTCTGTCGCCCGTTTTACGGGCTCTAACTTTTACGTGCGTTTGAACCTGGGGTTCCGCTGCGCTCCACCCCAGGCTTTATGCTGCCGCCCGCTCCGCGGGCTCAGGGCTTCAATCATGCGACCGATACCAACTCTCAAAATCAGCATCTCCGGTGTACGCGGAGTGATTGGCGAGTCGCTGACGCCAACCTTGCTGACGCGTTTTGCGCAAGCCTTCGGCACCTATGTCGGCGCGCGCACGATCGTCATCGGTCGCGATCCGCGCACCTCGGGGGAAATGATCAAACAGGCAGTTATCGCGGGCTTGCTCTCGAGCGGCTGCCGCATTCTCGATATCGGCATGTGTCCCGTGCCGACCATTCAACTGCTGGTCCGTCATCATCGGGCCCATGGCGGCATTGCGATTACAGCCAGTCACAACCCGGCGGAATGGAACGCGCTGAAGTTTATTGGGCGGGGCGGTTTCTTTCTTAATACCGGTCAAGCTCGCGAGCTGCTCGACATTTATCATCAGGGCGAATACACGCGGGTCGGAGGCGCGGAAATGCGCGAAGTGGCCGAGCTTCCCGGAGCGATCGATCTCCATATCCAGACGATCATGGATGTACTGGGACCGCTACCAACGCGCCGGAAAAAGCTCCGTGTGGTCCTTGATGCCTGCAATGGGGCCGGCTCGCTGGTGGGCCCAAAGCTGCTCGCAGCATTGGGGGCCGAAGTCTTTACGATCAATGTAACGCCGAACGGATTATTCCCTCGTCCGGCAGAACCTCTGGCGGAGAACCTGGGCGACCTGTGCGCCGCAGTTAAAGCAAAGCAGGCCGACGTTGGTTTTGCCCAGGACATGGATGCCGACCGGCTGGCACTTGTTTCGGAAGAGGGCGTGGCGATTGGTGAGGAGTACACGCTTCTGCTGGCAACTCTCAGTGTGCTCAATAAGAATCCGGGACCAGTCGTGGCGAATTTATCAACCACCTCCACGCTTCAGGAGATAGTTGACCGCTTTCATTCCTCGCTTTTCCTGTCGAAGATTGGCGAGGTTAACGTCACTGAAGAAATGCAGAAACAAAGTGCCGTAATTGGCGGCGAAGGCAACGGCGGCGTGATTTATCCACGCCTCAATTTTGCGCGCGACAGCCTGGTGGGCATGGCCCTTATCCTGCATCTGTTGGCGGAAACGGGTCAGACAATCACTGAGTTGGTAAGTACCTTGCCGCGCTTCGTAATGATCAAGGAGAAACTGGTTTGCCCTTCAGATAAAATCCCCGCGGTCCTTCGTGTGCTTCGTCATGAGTATGCGGCATATCCAATGGATCTGCGCGATGGTGTGAAAGTGGGCCTGCCCGATGGCTGGTTTCTGGTGAGAGGTTCAAATACTGAGCCGATCATCCGCGTGATTGCGGAGGCAAAGACCGAGGCCGATGCGCGAGCGATCATTGATCGCGTGTATTCCCAGGTCCAAAAGTGTATTGGCTAGCGAGCCACACAAGTGTGCCTAAAAATAAGCGGCGATCCAATCAGTACGCGAAGCAGAAGGCCGACTGTTACGGAACCGCGAGCGGTAGCGAGCGGGATAAAGACTCAAGCTCAATATCAATTACTTTAAGAGCACTTAGGGAAAGTTGAGTCCTGATCCCGCTCGCTACCACTCGCGGTTCCGTAACCGATCAGCCAAAGAATCATTCGCGAGCGGTGACAGCGGTACTTAAGCTCAGCCGGCCGCGCAGTTCAATCTGCGCGGACGAATGACCCACCAGGACGTCGTAGTCGCCGGCCTCGGCTCGCCACTGCTTAGCGTTCACATCATAGTAAGAGAGCGCGCGCGTATCGAGTGCTACCGTAACTCTCTTCGTTTCTCCCGGTCGCAGACTCACTTTCGAAAAGCCCTTCAATTCCTTTGCCGGCCGCGGCACGCTGGCGTGTGTTCCGCCGACATAAACCTGGGCGACCTCAGCGCCTTCTCGGATGCCCGTGTTCTTCACCTCGAACGAAACTTCATAGCTGCCACTCTTAAGAGGTTTAATCGCGAGATTGCTGTACTTGAAAGTGGTGTAAGAGAGTCCGAACCCAAACGGAAACAGAGGTTGTGTGTTGTTCTTTTCGTAACCTCGATAGCCAACGAACACACCTTCTTTGTAAGCCACGCGGTTTGAGCCGGCGGTTGGATAATAATTATCGTGCACGGGATTGTCTTCCCAGCGCCGCTCAAAGGTCACCGGCAGGCGACCCGAAGGGTTCACTTCGCCGAAAAGATTTTCGGCCAGCGCTGTGCCGCCCTCCTGACCCGGATACCACGTCTCAATGAGCGCTGGAACGCGATCAAGCCAGGCATCCATCGCCGCACTCCCGCCCGACGTGAGCACGACGATCGTATTCTTGTTGACTGCTGCGATCTCCTGGATTAATTGGTCCTGGCCCGGTGGGAGGCTAAATGTCCTGTCCGCGCCTTCACTCTCAGACCCCGGATCGAAGCCGACCGCCAGCACCACGACATCGGCTTTGGCGGCAAGTTTCTTCCCCTCCGCATCGGCCAGGGTTCCGGTGCGACTGATACTGAATTGAAAGCGGCTCCCTATCCAGCGAGAGCGGCCGTGCTGCTCTAACACGATCTTGTGCGCTCTGGTGTCGAGTGTCACCCTGGCTTGGCTTACGGCAGTGGGGGCAGTGGCCCAACTATCAAACACGACCTTGCCATCGAGGAAGAGACGATAATATCCGCCGTCTTCTCCGCTCGAGGCGACGAAGATGTCGTAGTCGCCAGTATCTTTTACAACATAGTAGCCAGCCCAGCGTGCTGAAAGAGTCGCCGCCGGGAATTCCCGAGCCCCTGCTCGGAAATTGATGTGTTGTTCGGTGCGTGTTGTCAACGGCGTGCCCTGTAGATCGTTACTACTGAAATATTCGGACCGCAGGCCCGGCTGACCACTAACAGGCTCGGTGGAAAAGCTGGTCGCGTCGGCCATTTCAGCGAGGGAGGGCAGACCACGCGCGTAATAGACCGGAACAGCGCCGCCAAGATAGTTACTTATTCCTTCAAGAATACTAGTTGCGACAAACGGTTCTACGCGCGCGCTGCCGCCGCCCACGGGGACTGCGGGATAGGCGTCGGGACCGATAACGGCAATCGATCTAATCTTTTTCTTATCAAGCGGCAACAACCCGCCTTCGTTCTTCAGCAGCACCTGACTCTCGAGCGCGGCCGCCAGCGCGACACTGCGGCCCTGCTGGTTGAAACGCGGGATAGACAGGTCGGTCTGGTCGCGGTCAATCCAGCCGAATTGAATCGCGGTGCGCAGGATGCGCCGCACCTTGTCATCAATTGTGGCAACGGTAACCTTGCCCTGCTGGATAGCCGGCAGGAGTGTCTTCCGGTTCATGAAAGCGCCGCTTGGCATTTCGAGATCAAGACCGCCATTCGCCGCGGCTATGCCGTCGTAAGTAGACGTCCAATCAGACATCATGATGCCGCGAAAGCCCCACTCGTTTTTGGCTACGTCGGTGTTCAAGTATCCGTTCTGGGTCAGGTGGGCGCCATTGATCAGGTTGTAAGAATCCATGATCGCGCCGACCCGAGCTTCTTTTACTGCAGCTTCGAATACAGGGAGATATATCTCGCGCATCGTGCGCTCATCAATAATGGTATCGGTGTTGTGCCGATCGAATTCCGAGTTATTGCCCATGAAATGCTTGACGGTGGCGCTGACGCCCTGACTCTGTACGCCTTTAATGTATCCGACGGCAATACGTGAAGCGAGAAAAGGATCTTCACCGAAATATTCAAAGTTGCGGCCATTCATCGGCGCTCGATAGATGTTCACGCCGGGGCCCAGCAGGAAGTGCACGCCTTTGGCCCGCGCGTCTCTGCCAATTTCAGTCCCCACGCGCGCGGCCAAAGTGGGATTCCAGGTAGCGGCCAGTCCGATGCCGCCGGCCATGGCCGTCGCCGGACCGAAATTACGAACGCCCATCGGTCCGTCGGCCATCTTCAGCCGCGGTAGACTGAGCCGGGGAATGCCACGGATAAAGAAGCCGTCAACGCCGCCGAGCAAATCAATCTTTTCCTCGAGAGTCATCTGGCCAAGCAGCGAATCGACCCGGCGCTCAACGGCGGCCGGGTCAGGCGCGGTGGCTGGAGCCAGGACCTGCGCAAGCGCGGGACTGAGACTAATACTCAGCAGAGTAAGCAGGACAGAGACTGTAAAATGTTTTCGCATCGCGTTTTCCCAAGGTCACAGTCCGCGGTTCCGGAGGCTTGCTCTGGCTCGCGGTCTGTGCCGAACGGCTCCTTATATCGTATGAATTAAGTAGAGCTTTTGCGGGTTGAGAAATTGTATGATGGGTCTTCAAGCCGGTCAATGTTATTCGCTCTTGCGTGCTGGTTTAATTTGCCTCGATGCCTTGAGTCGCTCGGTACCGTCAAGGACGCAGTTGAGCGACGAGGTCAGTACTCGGAGCGGTAGCGAACGGGTTATTGTCCTGACAAACGACCCGGGCTTGGTTTGGGACCCCGGTCCCTACCGGTACAGACTACGTAAATATTTATTCGCTTTAATCTTGACCCGCGGCCAGACTTCGGAAAGAATTCTGGACGTTAACGGCTGAGTAAAAAAACTATCGAGCAGTTTGAGGACTTCCGTGATGTTATTTCAGACCCTGGTATATCTCAGTCTTCTATTCGCAATGGGGAGTGGCGCTGCAAACACCAAAAGCAGCTCTGCGCCGCCACTTGCACGGCAGCTGACCGGCAACCAGCCACTTCTTTCACAGAGGAGTCGGGCGGCTAAGCTGTCGTCTCAAACACTCTTCGATGATTTTAACTACTCGAACTATCAGCAGCTGGCCAGACACGGCTGGATCATTCGCACTGCGGCAGGATGGCCGGGAATCCCCGGCGCAATTTGGGGAAACAAGGGTGTGTCATTTCCTGCTGATCAGGATCAGCGGAGTAATCGTCTACTGCGCATGATTTCTTCCACCGACGGGACTGGATCTAACACCCATCAAACCCAGATTTGCCACCAACGTAAATACTTGGAAGGCACATACGCCGCCAGGGTTCGCTTTGTCGATCTGCCGACTGACGGCCCCAGCGGAGATCAACTCGTCCAGAGCTTTTACACGATCAGTCCTCTAAAGGCGCCATGGGATCCTGACTACAGCGAACTTGATTTCGAGTACCTGCCGAATGGCGGATGGGGCAGTGTCGGGCCTACTCTGTATACTACTTCCTGGAGGACTTTCAGTCCCGAACCAAACTGGAAAAAAGACAACGTCTTTAACACCAGCTCTGGAAGCATTGCCGGATGGCACACACTTGTGACCCAGGTCTCTGGCGGAAAGGTGAAGTACTTCATCGACGGCAAACCTTTGGCAGAGCATGTTGGGCAGTATTATCCGCGATCGCTGATGTCGATCAATTTTAATCTTTGGTTCATCAGGGACGCGACCGTGAAATCCAGCCTCGTGCGCCATTACCAGGAGGACATCGATTGGGTGTTCCATGAGGCAAAAAGAGTCCTCTCGCCTGAAGAGGTTGAAGCGAAAGTGGCGTCACTGCGACGAGGGTCCATTAAATTTCAGGATACAGTTCCGGCGCACGTGCCGGCGTTGATTTCACCGTGCGATTACTGAACAGTTGTCGTGGCGGATCGCTGACATCCTGTTCGCCAGCGGGCGCGGCCCGCTCATTTCTTCCAAAGGAATTGTCTTGGAGAGTTTGCGCGCTGCGCGCGGGCGGACAGGATGTCCGCGATCCGGCTGAATCTGGAACTTCAGGAGGAGCATTTATGAAGAGAACGGTCTTTTTTCGCTTTGGGATTTTGACGGTCATAATCCTTTGGGTTGGCGCTTCGGTTGCCGGCCAGAACGCTTCGAAACCTCCCGAGTCCGACGCTTCCAAATTCGTCTACGCTGATTTTCAGAACGTACAAGGCGGCCGGCCGGTCAGCAAGCACGGCGGAATGACACGGTTGAATCACTATTCCCAGAACGAAGCAAACCCTCCGCAATTCCGTGGCCTGGAGAATGCGAATCCCCCCGCCCCGGCCTTTGCCCGGGTCACGGCCGACGATATTGCGGCGGCCTTCGATTATGAGTTTCGCATTCCGAACGAGTGGTCGGGAGTCGACATCGAGATATTCGGCGAGCCGGAGAAAGACGGCAAGCTCGTGCCTGACGATGTGAGCGGCTATAAGTTTATTTCCCTGCGGGTCTTTGCCAAAGGCGCCCAGTACATACGACTCGAGCTAATTTCGCGCGGCCAGGGGACAAATCTCGAATCAGGATATCCCCTGGCGGGCTTTCACGTATCACCCGGGTTCAATTCCTATAAACTCAAACTCGACACGTTTAGCCAACCAGCCTGGGCTATGCAACTTGATCTCAAGCGCGATGTCCTCAAGAAGTTAACGTCCGTCACCGTCGGCGTGCATTGCGATAAGTGCATCATGGAGAAAGGGACCGTGGTGGTCGACAACATCGCTTTCGAGAGATAGAACCAGGCGTAAGAGTTGAATCGGCTTTGCCAAAGAGACTGGCAATCCTTCGTCCGCTTCGCGGACGAAATGAAAATAGCCCACCGATTTGTCGGTGGGATCAATCGTAGATATGAACGCGTAGTCCGTGAAACGGATGGTTGAACGGTACAGAACCCCGCGGTAGCGAGGGGATACCAGGCTCAACTTGCCGATAACACTGATTACGCGCCACTTGAGCGTTGCATCCGGTCGCTAGCGCTCCCGGTTCTGAACTCAGCCGTTCGCTTCGCGGACGGAAACCGTTTTACTTTTTGGGCAAAAGCTCCTGGACCATCTACCCTTGGAGAAAACTAAACTCGTGATCCCAAACACTGATAGCGCGCCTGCGCGGCGCGAGTTCTTAAGATTTGCCGGTCTTGGCGCCCTGGGAGTGATGCTGCCGCGAGTTTTGTTTGCCCGCGTGCTCGGTAGGAAGCGCACCGGAGAACTGCTGGTTTATGTGGGAACCTACACCACCGGTAAAAGTGAGGGGATTTATCTTTATCGGTTGAATCTCTCTTCAGGAGACTTAAAGCAGGTCGCCACCACGAGTGGCGTAGTCAATCCTTCCTTTCTTGGTCTCGCACCCGACCGGAAGTATCTATATGCGGTCAATGAAGTCCAGGAGTTTGCGGGTCAGAAAAGTGGCGCCGTCAGCGCCTTTGCTGTCGATCAAAAAACGGGCGCATTGCGGTTGTTGAATCAACGACCATCGTTGGGCGCCGACCCCTGTTACGTGGATGTCGATGCCCGCGGCAAATTTGTTTTGATAGCGAATTACACCGGCGGCAACGTCACGGTCTTCCCGGTTCGGAGCGATGGCAGTTTGGGCGCACCGACAGATATGAAGCAGGGTCGAGGTTCGAGCGTAAACCGGGAGCGTCAGGAAGGTCCACATGCTCACTGTATCGTGCTCGATCCAGGCAACCGGTTCGCGTACTCATGCGACCTGGGCGCCGACAAGATCATGATTTTTCGCTTCGACGCACGCAACGGAAAGTTGTTGCCCGGTGAGACGCCCTGGGTGCAGGTCAAGCCCGGGACAGGACCACGCCATCTGACTTTTCACCCGAGCGGAAGATACGTGTTCGTGCTTAACGAGCTGCACTCGACGGTGACCGTCTTCGCGCGTGATCCAGAGAAGGGAAGTTTGAAAGAGCTGCAAACCTTAACCACTCTGCCGCAGGATTTCACGGGGCCAAACACAGGCGCCGACATCCACGTTTCTCCCGATGGCCGATTTCTTTACGGTTCGAACCGGGGTCACGACAGCATTGCTATCTTTGCGATCAATCCGCGCGGCGGTCTCACCGCGGTTGGCCACGAATCCACCCGAGGCCGGACGCCGCGCAACTTTGCCATCGATCCAAGCGGAGCATTTCTGCTGGTGGCAAATCAAAAATCCGACAATATCGTTGTGTTCCGGATCGATCAAAGAACTGGCCGACTTAACTCGACGGGTCAAATAGCTGAGGTGCCTTCACCTGTCTGTCTTAAGTTTACCAGTCCGTTTTCTTAGGTGCGTCAGTCTTAACGAATTCCAGCCAGCATCTCCACCAAAGCCTCCGGCGCCGACCATTGTGCATTGTGATCCGCCGTCAACTGCAGGACCGGCCAGCCGCGCGCTTTCGCTCGCCGTGACTGAGACCAGAAATCATCATCCTCAGGTCGTTTACCGGCTTCCACTGTGAGGATGTAAGTAGCCGGGACGTTGAGTCCGGTCTTGTTCTTCAGCACGATTGCTTCAGTAAATGTTTTTAAGGGTTGGGGGACATCTTTCGGCGGCGGCTGATCTGGTTTCACCCAGGCAGGCACGATGTAGTCTCCTTTGATCATGTTCTTGAGCCATTCCCCATGAGAACCAACCAGACTGATCGCACTCTCGCCCTCGTTAGGCAGAAACGCATCGAGATAAACCAGGCGGCGGATTCGATCCGGCACGCGATCCGCTACTCCGGTTATCACCATGCCGCCATAGCTGTGACCAACAAGGATGATGTCATGCAGATCCTCGAAGAGAATCGTGTTAACCACATCATCAATGTGCGTACTCAAACCAATGTCCGGTCTACTCAGGTGCACGCGCTCACCCAGGCCGGTCAGCTGAGGGCGATAGACGTTAAAGCCTTTCTCGCGGAGCAACGCATCGACTTTCCGAAACGCCCAACTGCCGCCCCAGGCTCCATGCACGATCACGATCGTGGGCTTCGGGATTGGATTGGGCTTTGCGGTCTGAGCCCGTAAGCCATTAGAGATTGCTAATAAGAGAATGACCAATGCGGTCACAAGGCCGAGATGTTTGAATTTCATTATCACCTCTTATAGTCCAGAGCGATAGAAAAGCGGGTCGCAAACCCGCATCTTAACATGAACTCTTAACCGGGCTGCGACTTGGCTTAGTTCGGTTCTAGGTTTCTTATTTCAAGTATCAGGAGATCCACGAAATGACACGAAACGCGGAAAGTCATTTACCCTTCGTGCTATTTCGTGGGTCCGTTTCCGGTTGATGGAATCTCGCAACCAGGGAGTCCCTGGGACCGGGCACAGTTGTGAAAACTGATTGCTCTGAATGGCGAAGTCAAATACCATGATCCGCCATCGGGTGTTGCTCTTCCCGGCTGGTAACCAAAGCGGAGTGATTAATCGAATATGTGGTACAGAAAAAAAGAAGCGCTTGGATGTTTTGTTCTGCTGGTGACACTCATCACCTGCACCTCGATCGACGCCCAGTCGAGGTTCGTTACGACGCGAGGGAAAGTAATTATCTCGCCTGACGGTAAGCCGCTGCTCCTAAAAGGCATCAATCTCGGGAACTGGTTGTTACCTGAAGGTTACATGTTCAAATTCAAGCAGACGAATTCACCCAGGTTGATTCAGACAGCGATCAATGAACTTATCGGCGAAGACGAAGCGCGGCGATTCTGGAAAACTTACCACGACAATTACATCACGCGAGACGATATCAGCTTCATCAAGAGGTCAGGCTTCAACTCTGTTCGTGTCCCTTTCAGTTATCGTCTGTTTGTGTCGGACACAACTGTCCCAAGACTGGAGGGCCCGGGCTATGAATTGCTGGACAGAGTTGTCGATTGGTGCCGGCGAGAGGGGCTCTACGTAATTCTGGATATGCACGCCGCGCCCGGTGGGCAAACCGGCGACAACATCGATGACGGTTGGGCCTACCCGTTCCTTTTCGAAAGCAGCGAGAGTCAGGATTTGACCGCCAGCCTGTGGCGGAAAATTGCAAACCGTTATCGAAACGATCCGATAGTCGTCGGCTACGATCTCCTCAATGAACCCATCGCTCCTTACTTTGATACCGCAGCGCTGAACCAAAAGCTAGAACCGGTCTACCGCAAAATCGTATCGGCGATCCGAGAGGTGGACAAGAACCACGTTGTCTATCTGGGCGGTGCTCAGTGGGACTCAAACTTCAAAATCTTTGGACCGCCGTTCGACGACAAGCTCGTCTACACTTTTCACAAATATTGGGTGCCGGTGAAGGTGGACGCGATTCAGCCCTATGTTGATTTCCGCACTAAATACAATGTTCCGATCTGGATGGGCGAATCCGGCGAGAACACCGACGAGTGGATCGATTCATTTAGAAAGTTGCTGGAGACAAACGATATCGGCTGGTGCTTCTGGCCATACAAGAAGCTGGATGCGACCTCATGCATCGTTTCAATAAAGAGGCCGGAAGATTGGGACGCGATCATCGCCTTTGCTGATGGACCGCGCACGACCTTTGAGGAAGTGCGAAAGCACCGCCCGCCGAAAGAGAAGGTGGAAAAGGCCCTGAGCGATTATCTCGAGCAAATCAAATTTTCAAATTGTAGGGTCAACCAGGGTTACTTGAAGGCGCTGGGATTGAGGTGAGCGCGAACCGAATAAAGCGACCGGTACAGAACCCGGAGCGGTAGCGACGGGGTCCCGCCACTTACCGCGTGGGTCGAATCAGTTCTTGCTTTGAAATCTTCTGAGCACTCGCGTGTGATTTACCCGTCGTGGCGAAAGTTGAGTCTTGATCCGGTCGCATCCAGCACCCCACGCGGGCTGCCCGCGCGGGGACCGCGGTCCTGTACCACGAGCAACCTAACTCTTCTTGGTAGCCAATCCCAAAGCCTTCACGATCTCCCAATCAGGCGTCGCGCGGCCGTTCTGCTTATTGACCACCGCAAAGCCGCCCGCGTAGTCCCACATGGTCCAGCCGATGCCGTACCTTTCCAGCGCAGTTCGCATGTCCCTTATCCAAAGGGCGCGATCAGCAGGCGGCGCAACTTTGCGATATGCCCCGAATTCATTACAGGTAAGAGGGACGTGATTCCTTGCGGCCCAGGCGGCGGCCGACGAAATCTCCCGATCGATGCGGGCGGCATTCCAACGATCCTCGCCATAGCGAACCAAATTGTCACGCGCTGATTGATTCTGAATCGTGTCGAGCGCCTTACTTATGTTATCCGGACTCGATGGGTACGGAATGTTTTTATAGAAGGAAGGATTCGGCCCAGCCCAAGTTGCGCCTTGATGCGTGAACGCGAAGGGTTCGTAGAAATGGAAGTTGTAAATAATGTTTCGGTCGGCATAGGGCTGCATGAACAGCAGCTCGGCAAGTCCAGACCACCGGTGGCCTGACGCGATGATCGTATGTTGGGGCGCGCCCGCGCGAATAGCAGAGATGAGTTTCCCCTGCATGCCAAACCAGCGATGGCCGTCTTCCACCATCGGCTCGTTGATAACTTCCAGAAAGACGCGTTCGGGATCACGAGTCGACAGATGCTGGGCCAGGGCCCTCCAGAATTCACCGAAAGCTTCGATCTGACTATCGTTGCTATTCAGTTTTTTCTTGAATTCATCAGACGGATGGATATCAACGATCACCGCCAACCCCTGCGCCAGAATCATGTCAAGCGCGTGGTCGAGATAACTGAGGTAGTCTGCTTTCAGTCGACTTGGATCGTCTGGATTGAAGAGCGGTGCGGGCTCAAGAGTGAGGCGAACATGATCAAAGCCGAT
>DATNNY010000661.1:0-6386 GCA_035601635.1 Pyrinomonadaceae bacterium | reverse complement strand
GCCCAGATTGTATTTGATGAACTTCGCATCGAACTTCGCGTTATGCGCAATCTTGATTGGCCGCGGCGAAGTAAACAGTCGGCGCAAGGGAGCCAGCGCCTCGCTCTGTTTCATATCGCTATCCGCGAAGCGATTGAGATCTACGATGTATACGCCTGCGGCGGACGCAAGTTGAATCAAGCGCAGGCGGCCCAGATACGGATCAAGTTCAGTCGTTTCGGTGTCGAGTCCGATGGCCTGCTTAGTCTCGAGTTCTGCGACTGCGAGACGCAGTTCTGCTGGGTTAGTGATGATTTTATACTGCATGCTCATTGCTAATTTGATTTAGCCACAAAAAGGCGCAAAACGCACAAGCGGAAAAATCATGGCTGGGAGCACGGGAACCATAAGTGGTGAGGTCAGTACCGGGAGCGGTAGCGACCGGGTACGCCGTGACCTACGAAGTTCAACGCGGAGATGGCCGCCGGTTTGAATTCGAACGTTGGTTTGTTTGAGGCGACGAGTGTTGCGTTCCTGAAGACGAACCAAACCATCCGCGCCACCACCCGAACGCCGCAGCGCAGACCAGTAGAACGACGAGCACTCCTACCAGCGCGAGCTTCAACGCCAAACGAAAGACGCGGCGCGCGACGAAAAGAAAAAGCGCGACCACGATAAACACAACCAATCCAGTCGAGATAGCAGTGAACATCTGTTGGAGCGCGGACATCCTGTCCGCACAGCGCGCGAAAGCCCGCTCAAACCCTGCTTTCTGCTTACTGCCTTCGGTAGCTAGCGCTCACCGTCGTCTTAATATTCCCGCGCACGTTGAAGTCGCCCTCGATCTCGACGCTCAGAGGATCGCACGCCTTCACAAAATCCTCGAGAATCATATTGATGACGTGTTCGTGAAAAACTTTGACTTCGCGCCACGAATTAATATAGAGCTTTAGACTCTTTAATTCGACGCAGCGTTCGTTTGGCGTGTACTCCAGACGAATGGTGGCAAAGTCCGGAAAATCCGAGAACGGACAAATACAGGTGAACTCCGGGATGTCGAATTTGATCTTGATCTCTCTCCCCGGAAATTCGTAAGGGAAAGTGTCGAGCGCGTACAGCTTCATCTCCGCGCGCGGCGTCGACTGGATGTCGAGACCTTGCTGATTTGGTGGTTTCAGCTCTGGCTTCTGCGCTGTCATGCGATTTATTTAACCGCTAACTCGCCGGAAACGGCAAGGAGCGAATTCAAAAACAAATACGCGCAAGGGTCGGCGGACGTTCAGCCAAGCTTGCTGAGAAAGTTGCATTGACTCGCATGTTAATCTGCGGAACTGACGATCAGCCCGCGGAGCGGGCGAAAGCGTAAAGCCTGGGGCGTGAGCCCCAGGAAGCTCACACCAAATAGTGATCCAGCCCGCGAAGTGGGCGACAGCCCGAAGCAGAACCAGAATGTCAGACTCCTACACTAATCTTCTTTATCACATTGTTTTCTCTACAAAAGATCGCCGGCCACTAATAACGGCCGGATATCAGGCGCGACTCTACGATTATATCGGCGGAACCGTTCGCTCCGTCGGTGGCATTTCTTTAGAACTTAACGGAACCGAAGATCACATTCATTTGCTGGCAAAGCTTCGACCGGATCGTTCCCTTTCTGATGTGTTACGAGACCTGAAAGCAAACGCAACCGGATGGATGCATGACGTGTTTCCTTCGCTGAGGAATTTTTCATGGCAGCGTGGTTATGGGGCTTTCACAGTGAGTCAAGCAAACGTCGAAGAAGTACGACAGTACATTGCCCGGCAGAAAGAGCATCATCAGAAAGTTTCTTTTCGAGACGAGTTCATTCAATTCTTAAAGGCCAATGGAATTGAATATGACGAGCGATTCGTTTGATGTGAGGGCTGTCGCCCGCGACGCGGGCTCTCGAATCTTTCCAACGGATTCCCTGGGGCTTACGCCCCAGGCTTTACGCTAACGTCCGCTCCGCGGACTCTGTTTGATCTTAAACCGTTGGAAAAAACTGCGCGCTAATGGTTTCCCAAATGAAAAATAGCTAGCTTTTCTTCTCTGGATTTCGTTCCACCATTAACTCATAGATTGGATCTCGTTGACCCCACTTATTTAGCCTTGCGCTGATTTCGTTTCCTGGGTCAAGCACAGCCATCGAAGCGTCAGGTATTTCAGTTGACCAGCGAACAACTTGATCCCACGTCCGCCAACAATGACATATCAAGTCGACCAGGAGCACCTGAGCACTCCCGGGACTTCTACTGTCAAGCAGAAAACTTCCCTTTGGCACGGGGTGACCGCCCTGCTCGCAGTGGTCCCTATAGTCTTTCCCTAGAAAACGCCCCTTTGAGGTTTTTCGGAGCTGGGCGGGAGTAAATATTTCTCTTCGTTCTTCGTGGGTACTGCGTAACCACTTGCTTGCGCTTCGATGTCCTTCTTTGAAAGTCCACGTCAGGTATTCGATTTCAACAACTTGACGAACGAGTGCTGCGCCAGCATAGTGCTCACCCTCTGACAGTAGCCTGCCTGCCGCGGCAGCAAGTTCACCTCCCATCTGCAGGAGAAGACTGACAGCACGAATCGCATCACTTGCCTCATCGTTCGAGCAGGTAGACCGCGACATTGCAGTTCCGACAGCGACGAAGTCGCGAGCGGTTTTCACTATAGTGCTCTTGCGCAGACTCCAGAGTTTGGGACCACCGACCCCAGTACGGAGACGTAAATGCCATTCATTCTCCACGGGCATTATCAATGGAAGCTAGTAACTCGATTTCGGCCGCCCGATCTCAAAAATCTTAATCAACGCCAGCCCGGCAATAAACCCACCGACATGCGCCGCGTAAGCGACTCCGCCCTGTTGCGACCCACTCCCCAGCATGCCGAGTCCACTGATTAACTGGAACACAAACCAGAGACCGATCGCCACGAACGCCGGCACCTGTGTAATGAACCACGACAGCAGCACCGTCACCCGCTTGGTGGGAAACAGCAGGATGTAAGCGCCCAGCACGCCAGAGATAGCGCCCGAAGCACCCAGGCTTGGAACCAGCAGACTGGCCTCGTTGCTGCCCGCAAAAATCACCGTACTGAACACGTGTGCCAGCCCCGCCAGCACTCCGCAGACAAGATAAAAGATTAGATAGCGAAAGTGTCCGATACGATCTTCGATGTTGTCACCAAAGATCCAGAGGTAAAGCATGTTGCCGAAGATATGCGCCAAACCGCCATGCATGAACATCGACGTGATCAGCGTGAGCCAGACCGGGACGGGCGTCGGCTGCAGCCCCGGCATAGCGACGCGCTGACCCGAGATCGGCTCAACCAGGATGCGATCGTGTGTGACGATGTCGCGCCCCGTTATGATTTCCGCGGGAACCGTGGAAAAGGCGTAGGTGAACCTGTCGTTCGATCCCAAACCCTGCAGGAACACGAAGACGAAGATGTTGATGAGAATGATCGTGTAGTTAATCCAAGGCGTGGACCCTCGATCATCGTTTTCGTCTGCGATTGGAAAAAGCATTAGTTGTGTTTCGGAGTCCCGTCTTCAAACGGTTACTCCCGCACTGTAAGAGTTCCGCCTAAAGGCGGTACTCCGAACTTTCGATCTTCCTCAGCCTTCAGCCGCAGCATCAGCGAGGGCCACTTCGCCTGCCGCCAGCTCTCTTCTTACTTCTTCCGCCGTCCCAAACACGCGCGCTTTGTCGTCGTCAAACTCACCTTCCCAGCGCGCCACGACTACAGTAGCCAGACAATTTCCCAAAACGTTCACGGAAGTGCGCCCCATGTCCATTAATTCGTCGACCCCGAAAATCACCGCGACACCAATTGGACCAAGCCCGCCCGGCATAAAGCTGTTCAGCGTGGCCAGCAGAATCACCAGGGCCGCGCGCGGCACGCCGGCCACACCTTTGGACGTGATCATTAACGTCAGCATCATGACTATCTGTCGGCCAAAGCTCATGTGACCGATCACCGGCTCGGCCGCTTGCGCCACAAACACCGAAGCCATCGCAAGGTACAGCGTCGTACCGTCCAGATTGAAACTGTAACCGGTCGGCATGACGAATCCGACGATCCGCCGCGGCACACCCAGACGCTCCATGTTCTCCATCGCCTTCGGCAAAGCCGATTCACTGCTGGTAGTCGCAAAGGCAATTGTGAATGGCTCGCGCACCGCTTTCAGAAATTGTTTTACCGGCACGCGAGCAATGATCATCACCGCTCCGAAAACAAAGACCACCAGTACGAACAACGCGAGATAGAGCGACCCGATCAGCTTCCCAAGATTGACCAGCACCTGGAGTCCGTTCGTCGCAATCGTGTGGGCCATCGCCGCGCCCACGCCGATCGGCGCAAACATCATCACGTAGTTGGTGAATTTGAACATCACCTGTGACAACGCTTCGCAACCGCGCAGAATCGGAGCGGCCCGCGAACCCATTGCCGAGACGGCCATCGCAAACAAAACTGTGAAGGCCACGATTTGCAGCACATCACCGCGCACCATCGAATCGATGACGCTCGACGGAAAGATATGCAC
The DNA here is from genome assembly GCA_035601635.1 of Pyrinomonadaceae bacterium. Taxonomy (GTDB): domain Bacteria; phylum Acidobacteriota; class Blastocatellia; order Pyrinomonadales; family Pyrinomonadaceae; genus UBA11740. The sequence goes on along the minus strand of DATNNY010000661.1, from coordinate 1,855 downwards.
CAGCAGATCGCGAAAGCCCTGAGGTTGAGTCTTGACCAGTGAACTGATGTCGCCGCCGCCGGCGAGCACAACTCCGGCGCCCGGCTTGGTTAGATTCACAATACCCAGACCAATGAACAGCGCCACCGTCGTAACAATCTCAAAATACAACAGCGCCTTTGCGCCCATCCGCCCAACTTGTCTCAGATCTCCGCCGCCGGCAATTCCGACTACGAGCGTCGCAAAGATCAGCGGCGCGATAATCGACTTAATGAGATTTAGAAAGATGTCGCGGAGAAAATAAACGTTATTGCCCCACTTCGGACTGAGGTAGCCGAGCACTCCTCCGACGACCAGACCGATCAAAATCTGAGTAGTCAACGAGGGCCGGTACCACGGGCGACGCGTTCCTATCTTTGTTTGATTTGCTTTAGCCATTCGACGTTTGTTTAGAGGCGGGCCACGGCCCGCCTATCTCTGGCGATTACTCAAGGCGGGCAGTAGCCCGCCTCTAAACGATCCGTGAGTTCCTCACCTATCTTCCCCACCTCAACTTATCGCGCAGCACATCAAAATAATTCCGATTCGGTGGCTGCACCAGATTGAAAGTAGTTCTGCTCTTGCGAATCACGATGCGATCGCGGGCCTTTAAGGGAAAGCCCACCTGGCCATCCAACGTCAAGGCCACTTCCTCGTTATCCGTGATGAGACGCACTTCGATCACCGACTCATCGGGCACGACGATCGGACGGTTCGACAAAGTAAAGGGACAGATTGGCGTGATCACGACCGCGTTCATCGAAGGGTACAGCACCGGACCACCAGCCGAGAGATTGTACGCAGTCGAGCCCGTCGGCGTGGCGACAATCAGTCCATCAGCCCGAAACAAGTTAACGAATTGCGAGTCCAGGTATGCTTCGATTTCGATGATGCGGGCCAGCGCCGATTTGTTCACCACGACATCGTTAAGCACCCGGTTACGCGTGATCAACTCTTCACCGCGCCAGAGCTCGATGGCGAGCATTACACGTCTCTGGACTTTGTATTGACCCGAGAGGATAGAATCCAGCGCCGCGAAAAGTTCTTCAATCGGAAACTCGGCGAGATAACCCAGGCCCCCATAGTTGACCCCAATGACAGGCACTTCCGCGTCCCCGATCATTCGCGCCGTGGCGATCATAGTGCCGTCGCCACCGAGCACCAGGATCAAATCAACTGATGACGCGAGCTGATCGTCTGGGACGATCTTAACCGCACAGCCCGTTCGTTGTTCGATCTGTTCGTGGGCGATCTCGGCCTGGCCTACCAGCTGAATCCCCTTCTGGTTCAGCCATTCGGTGAGCCGACAAAGAGTATCGAGCGCATCAGGTTCATGCGGCTTGACGACGACGCCGATTCGTTTGATCGCGGTCATGGTGACTGGGCGTACTAATTAACCACAAAGACACAAAGACCACCAAGCAAGAACGGACTCACGCAGGGACGAAGGCGGATCAGCGAGCCGGCACTTGAAGCGATTCTATGCGCGACCTTTGTGTTCTATTCAGCTTGGTGTCTTTGTGACTTTGTGGTTGGAGAACTGTCTAAATTCGTACAAGGCAAGGAACTCGGCATTCCCATCGGCGCCGTGAATCGGCGATTCGATGATGCCGGGCACAAGCAACCCGAGCGTCCGGGCAGCACTGTTGACTTCGGCGACCACGCGCTGATGCTTCGCCGGATCTTTGACGATGCCGCCCTTACCGACTTCGCCTTTGCCTACTTCGAACTGCGGTTTAATTAAAGTAATTATCTTCCCCTGCTCCGCAAGTAAGGGAACGATCGCCGGCAGGATCTTGGTCGCCGAGATAAAGGCAACGTCGATCGTCGCGAGATC
>DATNNY010000660.1:0-5473 GCA_035601635.1 Pyrinomonadaceae bacterium | reverse complement strand
TTGTGATGAAAATAGCCATTCGTGTCGCTGGTGTAATTGCCAAGAAAAGTTCCGTTATCGTAAAGCGCACCAAACTCTCCCGCATTGTCCGTAGTCGAATGATTAGGAGCAAAGTCGACTATGACTTTTATCCCGCTCTGGTGGGCCGCAGTCACCAAATTATCAAAATCCGTCCAGGTGTTGCTCGTGTTGCCAAAGTGTTCCTCGATGCGTTTGAAGTCGCGAGCCTGGTAGCCATGATAAGAAGCCGTCGGGTTGCCCTGCCCATCAGGAATGTTCGTATTGAGATTATCCACCGGCGGCAAGATCCAAATTGCGGTCACGCCCATCCCGGCCAGATAAGACACCTTCTGCTGAATGCCGGCCAGGTCGCCGCCCCAGTAAAGACGCCAATTAGTCTTGGTACTATCGTAAAGTCCGGAACTCTGTGACGGATTGTTGTTCGCGGTGCTTCCGTCAAAGAAGCGGTCAATGACGATCTGATAGATAACTTCGCGTTTGAAGTCAGCAGCGCGGGCGCTGTTGAAGAGAGTAAACAGAACTAAAAAAGAAATCGAGATTACCGAGAGCCACCTGTTGGTTTTTCGCATGACTACCTCCGAATAAAACGTAGCGTGGGTGGTAAGGGAAAGGGCGAAGACGGATTATATAGCAAGACATCTATCTAGACCAGGAAAACGCTAGGGGAGTAGTGTCTTAATTTAGGTTTTTTGTTTTTCTCGCTCGGACAAGAACGATCCACGAAATCACCCCAAACCACACAACAGGTTCCGGTTCGTGTATTTTCGTGGATGGTCCTACTGGGGAGCGCCAACTTCAAAATACGACCCTAACTCTGCGCAAGCAGTGTTAGCTCGATTGTGAAAACTGCGCTTGAGATGAAGACAAGTCGTTCACTTCGTAGTCCTCAAGCGGAGCGCGGGAAATAGGCGAACCCAGGGTAAGCGCGTCTTGCACACGTCACCACCCTGGGCTTTCATGCATCGCTGCCGCTTACTGATTACTGCTTCCTGTTTTCTACCCTACGCGCCTGATTCTTTCACGCTGCTCGGGCGCCACCTGTCGGACCGGTTGCAAACCACCGTCGTGCAGCAGATCGGCAAACAGCGCGCGATAGTGAATCATCGCCTCGCGGAGTTTTTCAATCCCGACATCCTCATGTTCGTGGCGAACCGCAATCTCGTGTGCGATGCGATAATTCTGCACGACCGCCGGATGATCCACAGAAACGTCGGCGACTCGCTGCTCGAAATCCGTGACCGGATAGCCGCGCACGCCCATTACTTCCTGGACCAAAACGTCGGCATTTGCCACCGCGGCCTGCGGATCATCAACGAAGCGCGCTTGGGCGTGTTCCCAAGCATCGGCAAATTCCGTCCGCTGCTGATCGTTAAGCGGTTTGATGTTGAGCTTGGCCACACGCTTCTGCCGCTCCTGCAAAAGCTGTTCGGCATGTCCGGTGTTGCCATCGTCTGCGCGCACCGCTCGATTGTATTCCGGTCCGAACTTTGAGCGCAGTTCCTTCGTGCGTTTGTTTTTGGAATAGAACCAAATCACCATGGCAATTGCCACGATCAATCCGAGGACTAAGGTCCCCAATACAACTCCGACAATGATCATTGTCCGCGTATCCATTGCACTCTTACCCCCACTTCATGCAAATTCTCCTGTCCGGAATGCAACCCTAAGGCCCAACCCTGAAGACTCGGGTCTCCAACTCATATCAGCATAGACTCAAAGCAGTTTGAAGAGAGTCTTCGACTGCCGAAATGATCGAGAGGATAAGGGCCAGTACCGAATCACGACGTTCTGTATTACATCGAAGCGATTCAGCCTTGTCCAAAAACGCGGGATTGATTTTGTCCGCCGAGCGGATGGAGATGCATGCCTGCACGTCGGCTGTCGCTGCGTCAGCGCGCCGCATGCCTGCCTTTCGTGGTGCTATTCTATTGCGCGCATTCGGCACTCCAATCTCAATGACGACATTTACCAGAGCCATTGTTCGTCCGCCGGCCCCAAACTTTGCAGCAGGTCTGACGACTGCCGGCCTTGGCGCTCCCAATTACGACCGCGCTCTGGAACAGCATGCAGCTTACTGCGCCGCTTTGGAGCAATGCGGATTAACCTTGACCACCCTCGGACCCGATGCGAATCATCCGGACGCAACATTCGTTGAAGACACAGCAGTACTCACTGGGCGTTGCGCAGTCCTCGCTCTTCCTGGTGCGCCGAGCCGCGTGGGTGAAGTGACGCGCATCAAAGACCGGCTGGCTGATTTTTATCCTTCGTTGCCGTCAATTCGCGCACCGGGAACTCTGGACGGCGGTGATGTTTGTGAAGCGGGCGGGCATTTCTTCATCGGCATCTCCGAACGCACTAACGAGGCGGGCGCACGACAGTTAGCGGAATGCCTCGCGCAGTTTGAATACAGGTCGACCTTTGTCGACATGCGCAGCGAAAAGCAGATTCTTCATTTGAAGAGTGGCCTTTCTTTCCTGGGCGGCAAAAGGCTCGTGGTCATCGAAGCACTGGCTGACCGCGCGGAGTTTCAAGGCTACGAAGTGATACGCGTGCCGACAGGTTACGAGTACGCGGCGAACTGCGTGCTCATCAATGATCGCGTCCTGGTGGCTACGGGCTATGAAGAGTTTGCCGGCAAACTAAAGAAACTCGCTTACCAAACGATAGCGCTTGAAATGTCAGAGTTTCGGAAGATGGACGGCGGTTTAAGTTGTCTGTCGTTGCGATTTTGAATCTGGCTGCGCGGGGGCAGTAGCCCAACCGTGAAATCATGCGGCACCGTGAATCCGCAACGACGGCCTCCCTCAAGGTCGTGCTACTGCCCCGTAGTTAAGCGCGCAGCTCAATAAATAACAGCGGAAGGACCAATAGTGGGCGGATTATTACTTGTAAGTCTTCTCTTTCTGGTAATCGGCGTGGCAGTCCTGATTAGCGGAATCGTTGCCGCCGTAAAGCAGAGAAGGAAATCCGCGCGCGGCGTGGCCGCCACGGGAACGGTCATCAATCTCGTTAAGAAAATATTCAACCCCGGCAGCGCAGGAGTTTATTGCCCGGTGGTGCGGTTCACCACAGGCACAGGTGAGCTAGTCGAGTTTGAATCCGGATTTGGCACGATGCCCGCCAGTCATCGCGTGGGCCAAACGGTCGCCGTGCGTTATGACGTAGGCAACCCACAATCAGCCGAAGTCGATTCAGCCACCGCCAACTGGTTCGTGCCCGGATGTACCATCGCCATGGGTTTTCTTTTCCTTGCGATGGGGCTGGTGTTCGTGGTTATCGCAATCCTGATCTTGGCGGGCCAGCCGCAGAATTAATAACGCTCCGCATTGCATTCGAGCGGGTCCATATCGGAGATCTCCCTCACGGTCGGGCCACTGCCTTGGAGCCCAGCCATGCATAGGAGTATGAATCCCCGAATATAGAAAAAGGCCGGCTTTTCACAGCCCTTCCGCCACGCGCTATCGCAAGTCAATTTGGGAGCCTACCACTTCGGCGTCACGCCCAGGTTTTCAAACAAGAACGAGAATATGTCTGTTTGTTGTTCGAGCGTCTTGGTCGTGCTGCTGGCGCCGTGGCCGGACTTGGTGTCGATGCGAATCAGGATTGGGTTGTCGCCGGCCTGCGCCGTCTGTAGCGCCGCCGCATATTTGAAGTTATGCGCCGGCACTACGCGATCGTCATGATCGGCAGTTGTGATCAGAGTCGCCGGATACTTCGTGCCGGGCTTGATATTGTGAACCGGCGAAATGGCATAGAGTGCTTTGAACTGCTCGGCGTTATCGCTGGATCCATAGTCCGAGATCCAGGCAGCGCCGATAGTGAACTTATGAAAGCGCAGCATGTCCATCACCCCAGCCTGCTCGATGACTGCTCTAAAGAGTTCGGGTCGCTGATTCGAGCAGGCGCCTACCAGCAATCCGCCATTCGACCCGCCATGGATCGCCAGCTTGCTCGGTGAAGTGATTCTTTCTTTGATCAGGTACTCAGCCGCGGCGATAAAGTCGTCAAAGACGTTCTGCTTTTTGAGCTTAGTTCCGGCTTCGTGCCACTTCTCGCCGTACTCGCCGCCGCCGCGAATGTTCGCGGATGCGTAGACGACACCCTGCTCGAGTAACGCGATGCGCAGCGCGCTGAACGCGGGGTTAATCGTAATGTTAAAGCCCCCGTAACCATAAAGCACCGTCGGATTATTTCCATCGAGTTTGATGCCCTTCCTGTTGGTAATGAACATCGGTACGCGAGTGCCGTCCTTGCTGTCAAAGAAAACCTGTTTGGTTTCGTAGTTCGCCGGATTGAACCCGGGAATGTCGACAGTGCGGAACACGGAGGATTTCCTCGTCGCGATCTCGTATTTGTAGATTGTGGGTGGATAATTGAAAGAGGTGAAAGTATAAAAGACGTTCTTATCATCCTTCATTCCGGAGAATGAAGACGCGTCTATTTGCGATAGTCGAGGGAGTGAGCCCAAACCAGGAAGCGCGATTTCATTCTCGAGTTTTCCTGCTGGACTATACACATAGGCACGTGAGGTCACGTCCTTGAGATAAGTGACGAAAAGTCTGCCACCCGCAGCTTCGACGTTTTCCAAAGGCTCGGGTTTTTCGGGAATGACATCAGTCCAGCTTTGGGAGTTCTTCGGATCCCACAACACTACTTTGCCATTCGGCGCATTGTGATTTGTCTGAATCAGAAAGTTTCCAGCTACATCGTCAACCAGGCCATAGTCATCATCGCCAATCTCAGCCACAATCGGCGTGAACGTTTTCTCGCCCCTGGAGAGATCGCGAAAGAAGAGCGAATTTCCTTTCTTGCCGGCCGCGGGATCCGATTGCGACCGAATCTCGAAGCGCTGGTCATCGGTAACCCCGACGCTATTGAAGCGACCCGGATGGTCGTTGTCTTCATAGACCAGTTCATCGGCCGCTTGCGGAGTCCCGATCTGGTGGTAATAAACCTTCTGGTATTCGTTCTTGGCGGCCATCTTCTTGCCGGCGGCCGGCGCGGGATAACGGTTGTAATAGAATCCCTCGTCACCGCGCCAGGAAGCGCCGGAGAACTTGACCCATTCCAAGTGATCGGCCAGCGGTTTCTTTGTGGCTACATCGAGAACATAAATGTCATTCCAGTCAGAACCGCCTTCCGAGATGCCATAGCCAACATATTTCCCCGTGTGCGACAGCGTAAACGAGCCGAGACGCGAGGTGCCGTCGGCCGAGAACTTATTCGGATCCAGCAGCAAGTCAGCCGTACCCTCCAGCCCCTTCTGCATGTACCAGACACTCTGGTTCTGCAGGCCGTCGTTCTTGTTAAAGAAGAACCATTCGCCGCGTCGCGTCGGTGCGGAATACTTAGGATAATTCAAGAGCTTTGTCAGGCGATCTCTCAGCTGCGCGCGATAAGATATTTTGTCGAGATAACCAAAGGTGACCTTGTTCTCAGCTTCGACCCAGGC
>DATNNY010000659.1:0-8543 GCA_035601635.1 Pyrinomonadaceae bacterium | reverse complement strand
CCAGATGTCATAACTGACGGCCGCGTCCATATACTTGCGCGCCGCGTCCAGATATTTCTTGTCGCCTTCGATCTTATACACAAAAGCAGCTTCCGCGATCGCGATGCCGACGTCATTCTGCTGTCGTCTTTGTTCCGCGGGCGGCGGCGGGGGATCGGCCGCGAGTGCGCGCACATTACCGATGGCTCGCAGCCACAATTCATGGTGCGAAGTGCGAGCGCGTTCCCGCAAGACAGCTAGTTCTTTGTCCGTGACGTAGACACGCGGATGAACGCCCAACAATTCAGGCCGTAGATCAGATTTGCGTGTTCGCATCAGTTCAGTTAGTGGGTGTTCGCCTTTAAGTTTGTTGCTCGCGGCGCGCTCCTGTTCCAACTCGCGCGCGTCCTGAGCGCGCAGCGGCGCTATGGGGAAGAGGCTCGCAGCAAGCGCGATCATCAACACGCTCAGCCAAATTTTTCTTGCTTGATTGTGAATCATCATCTTCCAAAACTGCGTCAAGCCGCGGGTTTTTCAGTCAATCTGCTCACGCGCTCAATCCATGAACATGCCGCCATTGATCTCAATAGTCTCACCGGTCAGATAACTGGCCGCGTCGGAGACCAGAAAGCATATGACTTTGGCGACTTCCTCAGGACTACCAATGCGGCCTAACGGAATCTGGCTCGTATACGACTTCATCATCTCTGGCGACGAAAATTGTTCGTGATAAGGAGTGTCAATCACTCCCGGCGAGACGGCGTTGACACGCACCCCGAAAGGTCCCAGCTCTTTGGCCAGACCTTTGGTAAACGTGATTAGCCCGCCCTTCGCCGTCGAGTAATGTATCGAGCCCAGGGCCCCACCAGTTCGTCCCGCAATCGAAGAAACATTAACAATCGCACCCGTTTTACGCTTCATCATCGAACCAGCGACCGCCTGACAGGAGAGAAATGCGCTCTTCAAATTCAGATCGATTACTTCATCCCAACGCTCTTCGGTCAGCTCCAGAATCCGCAGACGCTCAACCAACGATCCGGCATTGTTAACCAAAATATCGATTGGACCGAATTCAGCGACCGTTCTTTCGACCAGCGATTGCACCTCGCTTGCCCGCGTGACATTCGCTTGAGCGATGATAGCGCTGCCGCCTTTGCCGACAATTTGCGCGCGTGTCGCCGCGGCTCCCGCTTCGTTCCGATGAAAATTGATGGCGACTCGAGCGCCATTCGCCGCCAGGGCCTCCGCGGTGGCCCGGCCTATTCCCGAAGACGCACCTGTGACCAGCGCCACTCTGCCATTCAGATCAAAAGAATTGCTCAAAATTAGCCGACCTCAACCAGCCGCGAATCCCAGCGACGGCTTTATGGATACGCGCTGAATGCGACCGCAGAGCGCAAATAGAACCACGGTCCCGAGCGGGGCCAGCAAACCGGCGGTGACTAAAACCGGCACGTAGGAAAAGTGATCCACGACCCACCCGGTGCTGAAAATAAAAATCATCGAGCCAATGCCAGCTCCGGTTCCACCCAAACCCGCAACCGAGCCCACGGCTTTATCAGAGAAGAAATCGCTGGGCAGGGTCTGCACGTTGTTAATCCAAACCTGAAATCCAAAGAGCACCACGCCGATCAAAACCAGCGCGACCATCGCATCGTGCGCAAAGGCCGCAAAAATTCCGGCGGGCATTAACAAGGCTGCGATTAGAATTACTACCTTTCGCGACCGATCCACACTCCACCCACGGGCGATTAAGTACCCGGACATCCAGCCCCCGGAAAGACTGCCGGCGTCGGCGGCGACATAAGGCACCCAGGCGAAGAGACCAATCTTGACCAGCGAGAAGCCACGGGCATCGGCGAGATATTTCGGCAACCAACTGATGTAGAGCCACCAGACTGGGTCGGTCAAAAACCTCGCCAGCACAATCGCCCAAACCTGCCGATAGCGCAGCAGCTCTCGCCACCTGAGCGGCGCGGAAGGCTCTGCGACCAGAGCATCTGCCGTACCGTCGGCTCGTTGTCCTTCGCGGATCAGCTGCCGCTCTTCCTCGCTCAGCCACTTATGACGATCCGGTGTCTGATAAAAGAGAAGCCACAATGCCAACCAGGCAAACCCAAGCGATCCCGTTACGATGAATGTCGTTTGCCATCCATAGGTCAAACTAAGCCAAACGATCAGCGGCGGCGCAACCACGGAACCGATCGCGGCTCCACTATTAAAGATGGCCATTCCAAAAGCGCGCTCGCGAATGGGAAACCACTCGGCCACGGTCTTGGCCGCGCCGGGCCAGTTGCCTGCTTCACCAAGGCCGAGAATAAAACGAAAGACGCTGAGGCTGGCCAGACCGCGGGCAAACGCATGCGCCATCGCGGCGATGGACCAAAGCATGATCGAACAGATGAAGCCTCGTTTGGTGCCTACTCGATCGTAGAGCTTTCCCGAAAGCCCCTGGCTAATCGTGTAGGCCAGGAGAAACCAGGTAATGATGCCGCCAAACTCAGTGTTGGTGAGACCCAGATCGCGTGTGATCACCGGGGCCAACACCGAAATCGTCAATCGATCGATGTAATTGATCAGCGTGGCGAGAAAGATCAGCCCGACGATCCACCAACGCAATCCTCGGAGCTTGAATCCTGCCCTGGTCGCAGTCGCTTCAACTCGTTGTGTGTCCGGCATGTCTTGACTTCGGTCATCGGTCGACCAGGATTTCTTTCGCCAATTCTCCTGCACCGAAAGTCAAAGGTCGCGAAGGGCACCGGGGCAGTAGCCCGACCGTGACGGAGGGCTCCGCACTTACTTCCCTGAGCCCTCCCTCACGGTCGGGCTACTGCCCCGTGATTCCAGCGTCAGAAGCTCAGCCGCACACCAAACTGCATCTTGCGCATCGAGTTGGCCGAGGTGATAACGCCAAAGCTGGCGGATGTCGCACCCGCGGCCGGAACGGAGCTGCCCGGCTGTCCAAGGTTCACGTGATTGAAGGCATTCGTGGCCTCGGCCCGGAAGCGCAGCTTGAAGCGCTCGCTCAAACTAAAGTCGCGCGAGAGGGCCAGATCGACAGTCTTATAGCCCGGCCCGTACAGAAGGTTGCGGGCCGAATTGCCATCGGTGGCGACGCCGGTAACGACTTTGTTTTGGGCAAAGGCGGCCGTGTTGAACCACATCGCCGCCGTTGGATTGGCGAGGTGGGGATCGCCGACCAACTGCGCCCGGTCGTTAGTGCTGCCGTCGAGGTTGGCGTCAACGTTGCCGTTGGTGACGGTGAACGGCAGGCCACTGCGCATCTTGATGATTGGCGAGAGGCTCCAGCCATTGAAGATACCACGCAGAATGCCGTTACTCCCTTTGCCAAAGTAATCGGGCCGATAGGTCAAACTCATGCTAAAGACGTGTCGCTGATCACTATCGCCGGCGCCCTTTTCTTCTGCAAGGTTGCTGTAGTTCTGTGCCAACCCCTGAGTCGTGCTGTTGTAGAGCTCTACACTGCTAAGCGTCTTGCTATAGGTGTAGAAGCCGTTAAAGGTCAGATGGTGGCTCATCCGCATGGCGCTGGTGATTTGCAGGCCTTTGTATGAAGCGGTCTGGTCCGATTGCAGCTGTAGCACGGCGCCGAACAGTGGATTGGGCCGCCGTGCGAGAATGTTCGCTCCCGCACTGGTGGCGGTGGGCGTGAGCACCGGGTAGTTGATGTCGCGGGCAAAGGGCAGGTCTTTGCTGGACGTGCCAACGTAAGCCGCGCCGACGACTATATCTTTAGTCACCTGACGCTGCACAGAAATGTTCATCTGATACGTGCGCGGCCACTTGAAATCCGATGCCACCGGGAAGAGGCCTCCGCCGGTTGTAAATGTCCCCTGGTACGGGAAGGGATTTCCCCCAACGAAAGCTTTATAGGGATTGCTGAGCGAAGCTCCCAGCGGGACGCCTGCCGCATTTGTCTTTTGGTTGATATTAGTAAAGGTCAACCGGGTGGAAAAGGGCTGGAAGTTGGTCATCGTGTTCCACTCGTTGCCTGAGATGCTGCCGTAAAACACGCCGAACGCGCCACGGATCGAGGTCTTCCCGTTGCCGGCCACGTCCCACGCAAAGCCGACTCGAGGCGAAAAATGGCTGAAGCTTGTCGGAATGCCGCCACGTTCCACACCGGGATCGCCGTAGAACAACGCCCCCACAGGCGCACTCGGGATAACCACCGACTTCTGGCCGGGAACATAATTGACGACTCGGTTTTGAGGGTCGGTCGGCGCCGTTTGAACATCCCAGCGCAGACCAAGATTGAGGGTCAGGCGTGGATGAACTTTGAAATCATCCTGCACGAAGAGTGCCGTATACCAGCTATTGGTGTAGCCGGTTACGGGCGCGTCCTGCGAGACCGCGCTCGGAATACCGATCAGGAAATCGGCAAGCGCGTTACCAGCCGCAGCGGTCACACCTGGTGCCACCACCCTTGCCGTTGAACCTGCATTGAAGGTGAAAACCCCGTAGTTGTTAAGCAGTGTCTGCTGGATGTCCTTGTTGAGCGAGATCTCTCCTCCCAACTTGAGCGAGTGATTGCCCTTGATCCAACTGAAAACGTCGCGTGCGGAGTAAAAGTTAGTGCCGGCTACCGGGCCGCCGATTTGTTGTCCCAGGGTAAAGTATCCCGTGACGGTGATCTGCGGCAAATTCGGCGTGCCCTGGATCACAAATGCCGAACCCAGATCGGTAAGCGAAGTCGCGGGAGTGTTTATACGGCCGCCAAAATTCCGTGAGAAAGTTAACCAGACCTGATTGATCTTGGCTGCGCTGAGGATCCAAACGTCGCTGGCGTTGACGCTATGCTGCCGCCACGTGGAATCCTGGAGGCTCCAGGGCACGTTGGGGCTGCCCCCCTTCGTGGTGCTGGTTCCTCCGGTATTAAAGTAACTTACGGTCAAACGATGCGCGTCGTTGAGCTGGTAGTCCACCTTTCCCAGATACTCGTTGAAGTTATAGGGGGTGGGAATATTGCCCTGCCATCCTGCGTTGCCAGTGCTGAGCGTAACGTTGGACAGGGGAATGTAGGTGTTGATGATCTTCATCGCCACCGGATCCAGACGGTTGGGGCAGATCACGTTCGTGACGCCGTTGCAGACGAAAGCTGCGTTAGTGGCGGGATCGGTGGGCTTGGTCGCGGAAGCCGTGAAGTTGCCGGTGCGTTCCAGGGCGGTGGGAACTCGGGCGCCGCTTAGGAATGTGCTCGTTGCCTGGCGCAGTCCCGAGTAGGAGACAAAGAAAAAGGCCTTGTCGTGCTTGATCGGACCGCCGATGGTGGCGCCAAACTGGTTGCGATGAAACGGCGCCTTGGCCAGAGTAGATCCCCAGTCATTGGCATTGAACAGCGTGTTGCGCACGAACTCAAACGCCGAGCCGTGAAACTGGTTGGTGCCGGACTTGGTCAGCACATTGATGATGCCGCTGGCATAACGACCGAACTCCGCGTTGTAGCTGTTGGTCTGAACCCGGAATTCCTGGATGGCATCCGGGTTGGGCAAAATGTTACCGGTGTTGCGCAGGTTGGTCATGTTTATGCCGCCGTCCAGATAGTAGTTCACTGAGCCGGTGCCTCCGTCGGTGCCACCGTTGATCAGTGTTCGCTGTTCCGGATAACCAAGGATGAACGTACTTGTGCCGGTGGACGCGGTGGCTACCCCGTTATTGTTGGACTGCACGCCGGGCGTCAGATCCAGCAGCGCATAGACGTTGCGCTCAACCAGCGGCAGATTGGTAATCTCGCCGGACTGGATAGTGCGCCCGATCTCAGACGTGCTGGTGTTGACTTCGGGCTGCGCGGAATCTGCGATAGTCACAGTCTCGTTGACTTGGCCAACGGCCAGCGATACATCCACGCGGGACGTGTCGTTGACCTGCAGGACAACGCCGTTGATGAGTGCTTTCTTGAAACCGGCATAGGTGACTTCGATGTCGTACTTGCCCACCGGCAGAAATTCAATCCGATAGGTCCCAACATCCCCGGAGGTCACGGTCCTGGTGAGACCCGTGTCGACATTGCGCGCGCTAACCTGGGCGCCGGGCACAGTTGAGCCGGTCGGGTCCGAAACGGTACCGACGATCGTGGCGGTTGTGACTTGCGCGACGGCTGCCAGGGGAATAGCAAGCATCACGGCGAGTGCCGCAAAATGAATCTTCCGCAAACCAAAGTTTCTTACGCTTAACATAACAGTGACCTCCATTGAAAATTCAATACCCTCAAAGCAACCTGGCCATCAAAAACAAAAAGCGATTACTGCTCGAAGGAGATTCACTCACGAGCGGCATGAGCTAGGCGACTCGTGGCGCGGCAAAGGTGGGCGCTGCGATCAGCGCCGCTGCTCCACGCAAGCGCGGATAGTCGTGTGCTGACGCCACGCGCAGTGGCGTACGGACAGCGCCTTCTGTCAAAGCGCGTTCGCCGATTGCCTGTCGGACAGTGTCTTCGATCAAGTCCCAGGCGGTCGTGATCTCTCCCGCCACATAAATAGAATCCGGATTGACGATGTTAATGATGGAGGCGATACCCAGACCGAGAAACCGGCCGGTCGCCAATACCGCGGCCAGAGCTTTGGAATCGCCACTGCGCGCGCGCGCGACGACATCGAGCACCGTGAACGAGCTTCGTTCCGCATCCTTAAGGCGTTTTGGACTATGTTTGGACAAATTCCAGCCAAAATAGCGCGCCAGAGTCGCAAGGTTTGAAGTGTAGACTTCCCAGCAACCATTCGCGCCGCACATGCAGCGAGGGCCATCCAGGTTAATCGGCATATGCCCAAACTCACCGGCGATTTGATCGCGTCCGCGCAGCAACTCACCGTTCACCACAATGCCGAGACCGACGCCGTCAGAAACGCTGATATAGACAAAGTTATGACCGCCGGTCGCCTCTCCGCGTTTCAACCACAGTTGCGCCAGGGCGGATGCCCTTCCCGAATTCTCGATGTGCACGGACAAGCCAGTGGCTCCGGACAGCTTTGTGCGAATGTCCACGTCGCGCCAGCCTAATGCCGGCGCGTTCAGAATCTTTCCCGTGCGCTGATCTACCATGCCGGGAACGACCAACCCTATGCCTTCGCACCGAACCCCCAGCCCATGTGTTTTCAACAGCTTGCGGATGCGACCCGCCAGGTCTTTGACGAATTCCGGGATTGAAAATATGGTCTCATAGCTCTCAATCGCGAGCTCCCGTCCGGAAAAGTCGCAGAGCATCAGATATGTCCTGGTAAAACGAACATCGACGGCGACGACCATCCGATCATGGGTTCTGATATGAAGAAAAGTAGGTTTGCGTCCGCGCGCTGCTTCACCAGTGGCGCCTTCGTAAATCAGACCCTGGGTAATCAACTCCTGCACCAGCACGCTGACAACTCCGCGGGTCATCTTCATACCGCGCGCCAGATCAGCGCGAGAAATCGGCTGATGCTCACGAATCAAATTGAGCGCGATGTGTCGGTTTATGTCGCGCGATGTGGTGCGCGTGGCAACGTGGAAATCTCGAGTGTTAATCTTTCTCATCGGTGACCGTGTCCGGTATTGTTTGAGGTGCGAACAATATCCTCGACCGCTGGTGCTGTCAAGACATTTTCTTGATTTTGAGGAAATTATTTCGCCGCAGGGTTCGGCCGCAGCGGCAGGAAATGCACTTAAGGCCAGGGTGGTGCCGTCGTTTACAGCGATAACACATCGGGCAAGATATACTTACGACCGCCTTCCCCGTCGACGATAATCGCCGGCCAGTTCTCTGTGGTGGTGAGCATTTCGATCCCGTCGTCGGACGTGACGCATGTTTCTTCGACCTTTGATCCGGTGATCGAGGGGTTCCAGGCGAAGGCCTGATCTTTCTGCACTCGCTCTGTGCAGCCCGGATGTGCGAACCAATCGCGCGTGCGATAACCGGCAGCTCCGCCCTGGTGATGCAGATGCTCTTCACCGGGAAAGCCTGCTTCGCAGTAAGCGCGCACGGCCACCGCGTAAAGGTCAGATCCGCAAGCGCCAGGCTTGGTAGCCGCCAGCAGGCTCGCCATCACTCCCGCAGTTGCTCGCGTGCGACTCCTTACTTCTTCAGGTACCGCACCGGCACAAACGATTCGACTGAGCGAAGCGATCAAGCCGCCACGACGTGCGCACACAACTATCATGACAGTCTTGTCCCAGCGGAGATCTGTGGGAGTGGGATGACGAAACACTCGCAGCCGTTCATCCGCCGCCACCAGGGTGACCACAGAATCCGCGCCGATGGCGGCCAGAGAATCCGTGGCCTGGCGCGCCACTTCGCGTTCTGATTGACCGGGTACGAGCGACTGCGCCATCTTGCCGATCGCCTCGCCGGCTTCGCGACCCAACAATCTGAAACGATTTAGTTCGGCAGCAGTGAGTTTGTATCGCGCTTGCGCGATTGCTTTGTCGACGATGCGCACTGCTGATCCTAAAGGCGAATCAGAACCCAGCGGCAGCTTCTTGTCTACCAGAGTGTACGCGACATCCACTGCGAGGGATGGATTCGCTTTCTCTTCTTCCCAGCCAAAATCAATCGGTTCGTATCCCTGGCCGTT
>DATNNY010000658.1:0-2765 GCA_035601635.1 Pyrinomonadaceae bacterium | reverse complement strand
GAAGGCAACGTTGCTGCCGAAATTGCATAGCGCATGCGAATAGTCGGCCGTAGCGTCCCGAATTAATAGTTCGCCTCGCAGCCGCAGCCCGGGCATCAATCCGGGGCCGCATCCCTTAGCCAAGCGAGATCGATGAGGCTCGCACCAGGAGAAAAACGATGTTGATTTCATTTTCAACCCTGGTCCTTACTTCGCAACTGATCGTTACGGTCGCGGATAGTGTTCCAGACTTCAACATTGAACGCGGATGCAAAACCGACAGCGCCTCCGCGTTCGACCCAAATGCCGGTTTGAACGCAACGATCAAAAGATGTGCTGACGACGAGCAAAAGGCAAAGGATCAGCTTCAACCGCTATGGTCGCAATTTACGCCGTCCGACAAGAAACTGTGCATGGGATTAGCAACTGACGACGCTTCGACTCCGCCCAGCTACGTTGAACTGCTGACGTGCCTTCAAGGCCAACAGCTTGCCCGAAAGCTACCGAAGGATTAGCGGGTAGACACAATGCCGGGACTGTGTGGATTTGTGTTGGGCCGCATCCGTCTGAATCGGGTGTGGCCCACGTCTCCTGAGCGGCAATCACAGGTCCACCAATCAGAATTGGTTTTTCATCGGCTTCGCGCTTTTTTCACTCAGCCATAGCTGCGGTTTTGCGGTTTTTGGTGGGCAGCGTTTCCTCGGAGTCTGACAGCCTGACTTCCGAAATGGGTCAAAACCGGAAAAGCTCAATGCGAGCAAATGTTTTCCGCTTTGCCCCGATGAACGGACATCACCAAGCACGAGCGCCATGTCCGAAAAGTGCCAAAACCAGAAGTCTTCAACGGCTTTGGTCATGTTCCGCTCGAAACGTGAAGCGCGCCTCGCCACTCGGGGAGCGCGCCAGCGATCAGGCCGTTTGGCAGTCCTGTCCGAGATTCCGGGTGGCGCTTTTGAACTGTGCTTGCAGACGTCGCTAACTCACTTTAGTAGCATGGCCCTTAAGCTAGGAGCTCACCACGAGACCATGCCGCTCGTCGATGTGGTTAGAAAGAATGGTGCCGACATGTTTCCGCAGATGAGTGCTATTACGATCGGCAGGGGACCACACACGAATGTAGGTTTCGCCGTCCGAGTCAACGAATTCGAAATCCAGAATCATGCCGGAAGCCATCATAATGGCCAACGCCCCAAATAGCGAATTTACATAGGTCATGGCATGATCCTAATTTCAGTTTTTGATGGTGGTCTCGACGACATCTTCGATCTGCAGGACCAGGTGACTGAGAGCGTTGTCGGGGCGATCGCGCCAGCGGTGGAAAAAGCCGAGATCGAGCGTGCCAAGCGCAGGTAGTTGGCGGCCCGCCAGTACGCATCCATCAATGCCCGCTCTTTGTCAGCCATCATTGCCTCCTGATCCAGTGTCGTTTAACTGCTGCAGCTCCTCAAAAAGCTGCGTCTGGACACGGATTAGCTCTTCTTACTCTTCGACATTTTTACTGCCGAGCGCTGCAAGGTCGAACGAGGTCAAATCGGGTGGTGCTCCTTGCACAATTTGAAATTGGGCGTGGGGCCATACCATGGTTTCCTTCACTGGCGTGAGCTAACCGTTCCGGGCAATCGCGATGTCCCTCGGTACTTCACCGCGCCGCTCTGCTTGCGAAGCCCGCGTGGTCAGTCGATTACACCTTCACCCGACACGGCAAGTGCTCGAAGGAGATGCACATTAGCGCGATCGACAGCCGCGGCATTGCCCCCAGGTTAGGCGCGTGTCGGCGATGATCGTTGATTTAGATCAAGTGACATCGCGGCCCAGTTTCATCATGGCTTGTCCGGTCAGACCAAGATCATTCTGAGGTTTGACATTGACCTACATCAAAAATGGGTTGGCGCGGCATGTTAATCAGCAAGATGAGTGGGCAGTACCATTTCGAAACTTATGGAGATGAGCAATGGCGACGCAAAGCAATATCCACTTCTTTACAAATTGGGCAAAGGAGCGCCTCGATGAAATGGACGCTGCAGTGACGTCGCTTGAAGGCACGCTCGCCGAGGTGCAGTCCGATGCCCGCGACAAGGCCAATAAGGTTCTGGCTGACCTGCGCAAGCAGCGCGATGACTTCCGGGACACCATTAGGAAGCAATCGGAATTTAACGAAGCCGCTTGGCTCCTCGCAAAGTCAAAATTAGAGTTGGACTGGAACGTGTTCGAGGACGAGCTCAAGAAGTATGTCGAAAGCTTCGGCAAAAAGATCGAGCACCAGCAGGCGACATTCAAGGTTCAAGCGGACGCCCAATTGAAAGCGTGGCGCGAATTGGCCGACAAGCTTGGCATCAATGCCAAAAACTTCGCTGCTGAGCGTCGGGACGAAATCGACGCCGTCGTGAAACGTATGAACGCCGATGCCGCCGAGGCGGAGAAAAAACTCCAGAAGTTGAACCAGGCGGGGACCCAGTCATGGTCCGCACTTATGGCTGCCTTGACGGAAACGCGCGCTGCCTTCGATCGCGCCAATCAAGTGTCGCAGGAGGCGTTCAAGCGAGTTGCTTGATCAAAGCACTTATTGGACTCAGAGAGACCGTCTCTCCTCTGTGCTAAGCTTTCAGTGCGTTTTGGGAATCGCCGGCACGAACCACAGCATCGGCTGATCGCAAGCGAGCCGGTAGCCGGACCCGGGGAGCAATCCCAAAGCCTGTATCATCAGTGCCAGCCCGAAGCCTTTGTAACCACCGAAAGGCAGCAATGCACCGCGGCGCGCAAGCGCCGGGTCCCTAGTCGGCTCGCCG
>DATNNY010000657.1:0-5714 GCA_035601635.1 Pyrinomonadaceae bacterium | reverse complement strand
AAGCGAGCCCAGCATTAGGCGCTTCCGCGTCATCCATTCCGAAGCGTCAAAGTAAGTGCGGGAGAGCGTGCCAAAGACATGCGGAGCGTCAATCAAAATCGCCCAACCGACGACCATCGGGATCAGCGGCAGGATCCCAGTGACGTAGAGAATCAGCAGCGCATAGCTCGATGCCACCGATCCCACAAACCAAATCAAGTCCTCGCGCGCGTTGATGATCCAACGCAGAGAGATAGCGCGGGGCCGGGCCTGTTCGGTGATGATTTCAGTCGCTGCGGACATGCGTCTTGTAGCACTTCGTTGGTGCTTGGTACCCAACCGCGAAGCGGTTGCTCCCTCCAGCCCAGGGTTGCCGCTTCGACTACCCTGGGAAAAAGAGAATTGATCCTGCAATCGCAAAGCGGTTGCGCTGCCGGTTGAATTAAACTGATCCCATGACGCAACCGCGTTGCGGTCGAAGACCACGTCATTCCTTTGAAGCAACCTCGCTAGATCTCCCGCAAGTCCCTCCCCGTCATCTCAGACGGCTTTTCAATTCCCAACAGCCCCAGCATCGTCGGCGCCACATCTTCCAACGCCCCGCCTTCGCGAAGTTTCGCACCAACAAACTCTTCGCCGATTAGATGAAACGGCACGGGATTGGATGTATGCGCCGTGTGCGGCTGGCCCGTCTTCAGATCCAGCATCTGCTCCGCATTGCCGTGATCGGCTGTGATCAAAGTCGTGCCGTGCGCGGTGCGCATCGCTTTGGTAATCCAACCCAGACAAGTATCCACGTACTGGCAAGCTTCGATCGTTTTGTCCAGCATGCCTGTGTGGCCCACCATGTCGGCATTGGCAAAGTTCACGATGAAGACGTCCGTCTCGTCTTCTTCAATGGCACGCAGCAGCTTGTCGGTAATCTTGAAGGCGGACATCTCCGGAATCAAATCATAGGTGGCAGCTCTGGGCGAAGGAACCAGCAGCCGTTTCTCAAACGGGAACTCCTGTTCGACGCCGCCATTGAAAAAGTATGTGACGTGCGCGTACTTCTCAGTTTCCGCCAGGCGATAGTTGCGCACGCCGAGGCCGGCGAAGACTTCGGCCAAAACGTTGACCGGATGCGCGGGCGGGAAAGCGACCGGTAAAGGATAAGTCTTGTCATAGACCGCGAAGCAAACGAAGTGCGAGTGCGGCCGGTTCGGGACCGGGAAAGCATCAAAGCCGGGAACCGCGAGCGCCGCGGTGATTTGCCGCGCGCGGTCGGCGCGAAAGTTAAAAAAGATCACCGAATCCCCAGACTGAATCGTGGTTACCGGTTCGCCGTCCGCGCCGGTGACTATGATGGGCTCGACAAACTCGTCCGTTACATCGTGTTCATAAGATTGTCTGATCGCCGCCAGCGGATCGGTGGTGCGCCGGCCTTCACCGTTCACCAAAAGTCTATAAGCGCGCTCCGTGCGTTCCCAATGCTTGTCACGATCCATTGCGTAGTAACGGCCGACCACGGAGGCAATCTCGCCGACACCGATCTCCCTGCACTTATCCTGTATGGCCGCGACGTATTTTTCCGCCGAGGACGGTGGCGTGTCGCGGCCGTCTAGAAAGCAATGCACAAAAACGCGCCGCACGCCGCACTCCCTGGCCATTCTCAGCAAGGCGTAAGCGTGCTCCTGTGAAGAGTGGACGAGGCCATCAGAGACCAACCCCATAATGTGCAAGGCGCGATCGTGTTTGACCGCGCTGTCCATCGCTGCGTTGAGCGCCAGATTATGAAAGAACTCGCCGCTCTTGATCGCGTGATTGATTCGTTCGATGTCGGTGAGCACCACCCGGCCCGCGCCCATTGAGAGATGGCCGACATTCGAATTCCCCATTACGCCGGCCGGTAACCCGACACATTCCCCCGACGCTTGAATCAACGTATGCGGATATTTGTCGAGCAGCTCAGAGTAGTAGGGCATCCGAGCCATAGCGATGGCGTTGCCTTCGCGTTCGGCGCGATAGCCGAAGCCGTCGAGAATGATGAGCGCAAGTGGACCTTGTTTATTTGGCATAGACTCCAGGAAGCTCGGAAGAAGTATTTTCGGCGCTTAGCGTCGATGTGAGTTTAGCCCGGCCTTTTCAAGGCCGGGAAGGGCTACGCGTCGAAGGCACTTGATCAGAGAATCACTGTGCCACTCATTTCTTCCAATAATCCGGACTCTCTCTCATTTTCGGATCCGGACGCTCCATCCAACGCTCGGGCCGGTGCAGTTTGATAAAACCAAAACGTTCGTAGACTCCATGCGCGTCCTTGGTCGACAAAACCCAGCGGCGGAATTCCTGCAATTTCGGATGCGCGAGCATCACTTCCATTAGCCACTTTGATAATCCGCGTCCGCGATGTTCCGGCAGTACAAACACGTCAGCGATCCAGGCAAAGGTCGCATAGTCGGTGACTACCCGAGCGAATCCGACCTGCTCCGAGTTCTGATAGATGCCGAAGGAAAGCGAGTTCTCGATCGAACGCTCGACTACTTCCCGGCCGCGGCCGCTCGCCCAGTAGGACTGATGCGAAAGAAAGTCGTGAATCAGATCGATATTCAGCCGCGAGCTGTCGGTGCTGATTGAGTAATCGCCGCGTTCCCACGAGTCGATCATTGATGCTGGAATTCTGAAAACGATACTTATTATCGCGACTGAGCCGCGATGAAGTCAGTACCACCTGCGTCAGCGGGTGGGTCAATCACTCAACGCCGAGTCGACCGCGGGACCCACCTGCTGACGCAGGTGGTACTGACTCCATCACGCAGGTCACTCATAAGTCACGCCGGGATCTCGCGCCGCAAATAGAAAAGCAAATCAGTCGAAGGCGGCGCCAAGCCCAGTTGCCGGATCATTCCGACCACCTGCCCGCGGTGCAGCGTCGCATGATTCGCGACGTGGTGCAGTTGATCGGCCAGTCGCATGGAGTTTGGATCGCCGCTGAGAAGTTTGAAAGCCAGTTCCGACATCAGCCGCGACTCATCCAGTTCAGAGATGAAGCGACTGCGTCGATCAACGACGTCGCGCCAGCGCTCGTTCAAGGTCTTGAGATCCGGACACGATTCATTTGTCCAAAGCGCCCAGGCTTCGTTCTTCGGCGGCGAATTCCCGTGCCAGCGCTCGAGCCAAATCCATTCCGCGCCCGCCATATGCACGAGTGTGCCCAGAATCGAACTATGACTAATACTAAAGTCGCGTCGGAGATTTTCTTCGGTAAGCTCGGCCGCAGCCGCCAGCGCCAGGCCATTCGCCCATTCCGTATAATCAAAGAGATGTCGAACGTCTGTCAGATTCATTGTCGCTCACCTTACCTGCTTTCAAGACTAAGACGATCCACGAAGCCACACGAACAATCACGAAGAAAAACATCGACATTTGGCCTGTTTTGACGTGATTTCGTGGATCGCCCTGGACTCGTTTTCAGTTTGTCGCCTGCAGAAAAGCCGACCGGCCCGGATAGATCGCAGTGGCTCCCAACTCTTCTTCAATGCGGAGCAATTGATTGTACTTCGCGATTCGATCCGATCGCGAAAGCGAACCGGTCTTGATTTGACCGGCATTGGTAGCCACGGCAAGATCGGCAATAAAGGCGTCTTCGGTTTCACCAGAGCGATGCGAAATTACCGCCGTCCGCCGGTGAGACTTGGCCAGCTCGATACATTCCAAAGTTTCGCTCAGGGTGCCGATTTGGTTGACCTTAATCAAGATCGAATTCGCGACCCCCAATTCAATTCCTTTCTGCAAAAACTTTGTATTGGTGACAAAGAGATCGTCGCCCACAAGTTGCACGCGCTGGCCGATCGCATCGGTTAAAGCTTTCCAGCCGTCCCAATCGTTCTCAGCCATGCCGTCTTCAATCGAGATGATCGGATACTTGGCGGCCCATTCTTGCCAGAACGCGACCATCTGATCGCTCGAAAGGCGGCGACCATCAGACTTCTTAAAAACGTACGCGTTGTCATCGTAAAACTCGCTGGCCGCCGGATCGAGCGCCAGCAGAACGTTCTCGCCGGCCCGATAGCCCGCTTGCGCAATCGCTTCGATAATAGTCTCGATCGCTTCTTCGTTTGATTTAAGGTTGGGAGCAAAGCCGCCTTCGTCGCCGACGCTGGTCGCATAACCTTTTTTCTTCAGGACTGATTTCAGAGTGTGAAAGATCTCTGCGCCCATGCGCAGTGCCTCGCTGAATGTGGGCGCGCCGACCGGCACGATCATAAATTCCTGAAAGTCGACGTTGTTGTCTGCATGAGCGCCACCGTTAATGATGTTCATCATCGGCACCGGCAGCGTATTCGCGCCCGCGCCGCCAAGATATCGATACAGCGGCAGCTTTTGATGATTCGCCGCCGCCCGGGCCGTGGCCATGGAAACGGCGAGCAGCGCATTCGCGCCCAGATTCGATTTGTTCGGCGTGCCATCCAGTTCGATCAGAACGCGATCCAGTTTGCTTTGATCGAACGCGCTCATACCTTTTAGTTTGGGCGCGATCACTTCGTTGACATTTTTCACGGCGCGCAAGACACCTTTGCCACCGAAACGTTTTGGATCGTCATCGCGCAATTCGACGGCTTCGTGCTCGCCGGTGGATGCGCCGGAAGGCACGGCCGCGCGACCCACGGCGCCGTCAACCAGGATCACATCGGCTTCAACCGTAGGATTGCCGCGCGAGTCAAGAATCTCGCGCGCATGAATATGATCGATTTGGGTCATCCACACCTCCGCGGACCTATAAAAAGTGTCGCGACTGCTTTATCGGGAGACTTTATCATTCGAAAAGACGAGATGCGAAATTGATTTTCTCTAGATTGGCGGTGATTCCCCGCGGCTGGTGTGCCAAAGCGCAAGGATTTCTATTGTCGGCGGGGTGGAAGTAACGCGGTAGTACAAGTGATAGCGTACCCGAGCCAGCCGTATCCGTCGAACTCCAGCGAGTCTCAAATTCTGAGCGCGTGCGCCTATGGCAGGCTGCGAGGCAACCAGCTGAAGCGCTCGCCCCAGTTCTTCCGCAAAAGCACCAGGCGCCATCGGTCTATTGGACACCCACCACTCCGCTGCTTCGACGATCGCGCGCGCCGCGCTGCTAACAATACGAACCGGAAGTTGACCACTCAAGAGTTGTTAATCTGTCGAAGTACCTCTGAGGCGTTCATGACCTCGCCGCGTTCTGCTTCGGCGATCGTCCTCAGAATTACGGCCTCATCGAAAGAATTGAGTTCGAAGACCTCGTCGTCTTCGGTCGCGAGAATTGTCACTGTTGCGCCTTCCGGCAAGCTGCCCGGTTCAAACTCGATCGCGCCACCGGTTACCTTTCCCGTTGTGACCACCATGACGTAAGCTTAGCATGCTGGTTACGAAACCGCATATTCTTAAGCCCTCGAATGAGAATACCGTACTCCGATAATAAAGATGATCCGCTAGTCGAATTCCGCGAAGTCAGTTTCGCCGTAAACGGCGGCCGGCCGATTATCGATCGTCTTAATCTGCGCGTTGAGCGCGGTGAAACTCTGGTGTTGCTGGGAGAGTCCGGCTGTGGCAAGACGACGACGCTCCGGCTGGTGAACCGCCTGCTGACGCCTAGCTCGGGAAGCGTCTTAGTAGAAGGAAAGTCGACCACCGAATGGGATGCGATCCGTTTGCGGCGCCGCACCGGATACGTGATTCAGGAAGCGGGACTGTTCCCGCATTTCACGGTCGCGCAGAACGTCGCA
>DATNNY010000656.1:0-5136 GCA_035601635.1 Pyrinomonadaceae bacterium | reverse complement strand
AACCGGTGTCAGGGTTCGAGAGGGATTAGCCACTGACCAGAAGCTATGGGAGTTGCGCCAAATGTATGAACCATATGTCCAGGTTCTGAGCAGGTACTTATTGATTTCACTGCCGCCATGGTTCCGGGTCAACGTCACACTTGATAGCTGGCAGAGCAGCAATTGGCAGGCGTTGATTCCTGCTGTGGCAGCTGGGAACGGCTCGACTCCTGAGTCGAAGGTTTTGGCGACTGAATCAATCACAGCCAACACCCTATGACAAGTTGCTGAGGAGCAGTAATGGACTCTGGATTTATAGCCGCCCTTGCCGCCCTCGGCGGCGCAGCAGTAGGCGGTCTTACGTCGTTCGCGACCTCGTGGACCACTCTGCGCACACAAATGAAGGCGCAGCGAAGTGCCAGCAGTAAATCCAAACGACAAAAGCTCTACAAAGCGTTCATCGATGACGCTGCCAAGACTTATGGTGACGCGTTGATTCATAACGAGCTCAAAACAACTGGTTTGATTGACCTGCATGCGCTCGTCAGCCGAATGCGGATCGTGTCATCTCAACCGGTTATTGAAAGCGCAATCAAAGTCGTCAAGGTGATAACGGACACCTACAACCAGCCAAATAAGACTCCTGAAGAGATAGAGGCAATGATAAGCAACGGGAGCGTAGATATCTTGCTTATTTTTAGCGAAGCGTGTCGCGAGGAGTTTGAGCAGAGTCTACAAATCTAATAGCGTCAGGTCGTTTCACCGATGATGAGATTCTGTTGTTCGTGAGTCCTAATTGGTGACCTAAGGATCTCTGCTGACAGAACCGAGGAAGCATCCGGCTTTAGTGACGTGGGACTTATCAGATTCAGTTGCCGAGGTGGCACTATGGTGGATCAGCTATCGGGATTTTTCCGCACGCATCTGTATCAATCTGAATCCATTCGCATTTGCGACGCCAACTATTACAGGCATTTTGAAGCTATCTGCTCGCATCTGACGGCATCTGCTACTATAAAAATTAGACTCTTAATCAGCGGGTCGCAGGTTCGAGCCCTGCTCGGCTCACCATTAGAATCAATAAGTTAGGGCGTCCGATTTGGATGCCCTTTCTTGTTTGTGTGCCAATAGTGTGCCAACTTTCCAATTAATTCCCTAAGCCCCGCGTTTTCTTTTTAAAAAGAATGCGTTCCAGCTTCTCTGAAGCACCTTGTTGCATTGAAGGCAGGACATGAGAGTAAGTGTCCATTGTCAGGATATATTCGAGTGGCCCAATCGCTCGCTCACAATCTTAGGATGTTCATTCGCAGTTAATAAGAGCATTCCACATGATGCCGAAGATCGTAGAGCCTGAACGATTCGGGCAAACCAGCCGTATTAGTATCGGCTTAAAATGGCGACGTTGAAGATTGCGAATTAGGAGCGGTGCACCTTCACTGGTTGCAAACACGAGATCGTGTTGCTGATACTTCGCTCCGGCTTTTAGTCTTTGTTCACCTTGATGTCTTTTGTGGCTTCGGAGGAAGCGAACAATTGATGCGGGAAGAGGGATGCTTCCGAGAGCCTTTTTGAATCCGCTAATTCTTCTGGCCGGTAGCGAGATGATTTGTGAAGAACAACTCTCGACGGCTGGGTATGATGATGATGTTCGTACAAGCCCAGCGCCTGAGCTAGCAATGGTTCTGCACCGCGCTCATCTAAGTCCTCTGTTTCGTGTGGTGGCTTGTCGTCTTTTCCTTCAGCACGTTCGTAGTAGTACGCGGCGGCGCTGGTGCGCACGAACCACTGTGTAATGCGTTCGCCCGCATGTGGCGCGGGATACTCAAGCAGAATAGAGGATTCGATCGGTCCATGGCGCCAAGCCGCGATCTTTGCTTTAACGGGTGATTGATAATTCGATCCGAGCCGTTTGCGGATCCATTCATTGGGCCTCACGCCGTTCGCATCGAGCACAGATGAATAACTCAGATCCCATCCGAGAGTTTCGGCAGTCGCTTTTTGCGCGCACGCGGTTGCACAAGCGGCGACCGAGATGCAAAGCACTGCCTGGATCACAGTTGTGATTAGACGGAAATCCACGTCGGCCGCTCCTTTGCTATTGGGCCCTTCAAGAGTCGGCCCGCTAATGAGAATCGGCGGAGTCTTGGGTCTGCCTGTGCATGGACCTTCATCTCTCCATCTCATGCAATCAGTTTCGATTCGAATTCACCCAAGCCACGAATCCCACATTGAGTACCAACAACTTGGGGAATCGTCCATCTCATTTTGTTGCCTGCCTATCTTTGCTTGTTGGTGTCCGGGGTTCTACGGAGCATAGATCTCATATCCAACCACTTCTCCATATCCGCCTTCGCTTTGCATCATTCGAGCCCACAGATCCAACCACCGAAATACGTCGAATGGATCACCGCCACCATTCCGGAATGGGACTGGGTCGCCGCCGCCGATCGGCCCACCGCCACCGATCGGGCCACCACCACTAAGGCGGCCACCACCCGGTGGCTGCAGCACGTTGAGTTTTGGATTATTACCGCAACCCTTGATGATGGCGTTGATCAAGTCCTTCATCTGCCTCTGGTTGCAGGATTGTTGAAGTTCAAGGATTTTTTGCTAACGCTATACGGGGATGGTCGTCAGCGACGTACCGGAATTCTTTTGAACTAAATGGCTTCTACTCTCCAGAGACTACCGTTAAGTCTCAAAGCATAACTGAAGGCAGTTCCTTACCTCATTCTCCGCCAAGCAACACGGAGCCCGCCCAATAGAAGGGGTGTCGAAATTGATTCTTAATAACGCGATTGCGTTAATTGAAGAGTCTTAATTCACCTCGATGCTGCCCCGTACGCCATGCAACGAGCCTCGAACGAACGGGCATCTGAAAACTTCGAGCAAGAGGCGAAGTGAAAGTGTGCCAATATTTCCAAGCGCGGCTTCATTAGCCTGAATTACGTGGAAGCTTGGGACTTAAATGTCCGCTCTCAGAGGCTCGCAGCTTGAGACAAGCTTGTGACAAGAACAGAGACAAACTGGAAATAATAAGCGGTAACAGATAGACGTCGCTGACGGCTGCAACCCGTAACAAATGTTAGTAAATCGGAGGAGCCATAACCTGCTGGAGTGTCTGTGAACTCACTCTTAATGAGCGGGTCGCAGGTTCAAGCCCTGCTCGGCTCACCATTTTTCGAAAGACTTGCGGCAGGTTCCCCATGAATTACCGGACCTGCCGCTTTTCGTTTCGGGGCGTGCTCCTCGTTCTCAAGGCATCATCGCGGGCAACAGACAGAGCAAACTATTTTCCATTTCTCATTTTCCACTTTTCATTTGCCATCTGCTGCTCAGCTTTGTAGTCCAGATTCGTGTGATTTCGTGGATCGTTCTTCATTTTTCAGCCAGGCAAACGATCCACGAAGTCACACGAAATAAGAGTCCAATAAATGTCAAAATGAAAAATGCCAAATGAGAAATGGAGAATAGTCTTTTCCTCGCGTGTTTACCGCACGTACTCCCAATGCCATGGCTCGTAGCAATAAGGGCGGAAGCCAAAACGTTCGGCGTTGCGCACCAGCCACTGGTAAACGCGTGTCTGTACTTGCAAGGCGCGGTTTGAATCGCGTGTATCAACGGGCTCGCCGCCGACATAGAGGTCGAGGGCGCGGCCGGTGAAGTGGGGACTGTTCACGGCCAGCCCGGCGCTTCCCGAGTTGGGCGCTTCTCGACGGAGTTTTTCCTGATACTGCGGCGAGCGGAAGGCCGAAATGATTTTTAAGTATTTCTCCCCCGACGCAAGCTCGCCGCGCTGATGAGCCAGGCCGAGCGAAACGTCGGCAACTGCCACGGCGACCATGCGCTTATAAGCAGCGTAGGTCCGGCGCTCGACCTGGCGCAGTTCTTCAGCGCGCGTTGGATCATAAAAATCAGAAAGAGGCGCGGTGAGTAGTTGGTCCGGCGCTACTACCGTTCGATCTTTCAGACGCGCGTCTTGCCACGTCTTGATCATCGCGTAGAGTGTCTCCTCGTCGATAACGCCGCTCGGTTTGAGTGCAGACTTCGCCTGCCAACGCGCGACGGCCCGCGCAAACTGGACAGTATCGCTATCGTGCTTCGTACCGATAGTCTGCTTGATTAGCGGTGTGTAGAGATACCAGCCGTGCTGCTGTTTGCCGCCAAACGTCCAGGTGAGCGAGTTGCTGAGCAAAGCATTGCGCTTTGCGGTGTCGGCACCTGGCTGGCCCCCGTTCTTCGATTGGCCCCGGCTAGCCAAAGGATCCAGCAATATGGCGGACGTCACCGCAACGAGAAACAACACCGCCAGGTAAAATGAAAGATGCTTCATGCTTGATTGGGACCTGCTGATGTGATAAATCACGCAGCGTCCTGAAGACAAGCACACTCGAACAATCTTCGACTCCATGATTTCATTAGAACCTTCCGAGCATTTGAACCGTATTAGCTCATCACTGTCCCGCATTTGCAATCTGATTAAGGAGAAGACCCATGCGTAAAGCTATCTTCGCATTTGCCGTCCTGGCGCTCTCGGCAGTTTCCGCTACGGCGCAGACCGCCGACAGCATTGTGGCCAAATATATTAAGACCGTGGGCGGTATGGAAAAGATTCAGGCCGTCAAGGCCCTGCGCCGCACCGGAAAGATTATCGCCGGTGGAGGGTTCGAGATCCCTCTGGTCGAAGAAAACAAGCGGCCAAACCTGGTGCGTCAGGATATTACGATTCAGGGTCTGATCGGCTCGAATGCCTACGACGGCAAGACCGGCTGGAAGATTGCGCCGTGGCAGGGCAAGAAGGATGCGGAGACCATGGGCGAAGCCGAGTTGAAATCGATTGTCGACTCATCCGATTTCGACGGCCCGCTGGTTAACTATAAGCAGAAAGGTAACAGAGTCGAATACGTGGGCATGGACGAAGTCGAAGGCACGGATACTCTCAAGTTAAAAGTGACCATGGCGAGCGGCGAAGTCCAATACTTCTACCTGGACACGGATTACTACGTCCCCATCAAAATTGCCACCAAGCGCGTGATTCGCGGAGCCGAGGTGGAAATCGAAACGGTGCTTGGCGACTATAAGGAAGTGGATGGCTGGTACATTCCTCACTCGGTGGAAGTAGGCGCCAAGGGCAGTCAATTCAAGCAGAAGATCGCC
>DATNNY010000655.1:0-34919 GCA_035601635.1 Pyrinomonadaceae bacterium | reverse complement strand
GCGGGCGTCAATCGCGTCGCGTTCACGAAAGGCGTCGCCTGGGGAGACTATGATAACGACGGCTACCCGGACCTCTACGTCTCAAACTATGGAGAGGACAACTTCCTTTATCATAACCGCGGAGATGGAACGTTTGAGGAGGTCGCGACCCAACTCGGCGTCGAGAAACCCAAGTGGAGCTTCCCAACCTGGTTCTTCGATTACGACAATGACGGGCATCTCGATCTGTTCGTCGGCAGCTACTACTTTGCCGGTGGCGAGTGGGTGCGACCCTACCTTGGAATGCCGAGGCAGGGAGATTCAATGAAGCTCTACCGCAACACCAGCAAAGGGACGTTTGTCGATGTCACGCGTGAGACCGGTCTCGACAGGTCAGTTGCGGCGATGGGAGCAAACTTCGGGGATGTAGACAACGATGGCTTTCTCGACTTCTATCTTGGCACCGGCGCTCCGACTTACACGGCTTTGATGCCGAATCTTCTTTACCGTAATCACGAGGGAAAATATTTCGTCGATATTAGTTCCTCGAGCGGGACCGGACATCTACAAAAAGGGCACGGCGTTTCCTTCGCTGATGTGGACAACGACGGTAATGAAGATCTTTTCGAAAACCTGGGTGGCGCGGTGCCGGGCGACAAGTACAACAGCGTGCTGTTCATGAACCCCGGGCACTCAAACCGTTGGATCTCGATCAAGCTGGTCGGCGTGAAGAGCAACAGGGCGGCGATTGGAGCCAAGATCAAGCTGACGCTGGCGGGCCTCGGGCCAGCGAACGCGATTCGATATCGTGAAGTCTCCAGCGGCGGTTCGTTCGGCGCGTCACCGCTGATGCAACACATCGGGATCGGCAAGGCCACAGCGATCGCTTCCATCGAAGTGACTTGGCCCGCCAGTCGAACCCAGCAAGTTTTCAAGAACGTTGCGCCCAACCAGTTTATCGAGATTAAAGAATTCGAGAAGAGCTATACCAAGCGGCGCGTTCGGTCCGTCACCTTCAAACGACCCGCCGTCACTGACCCGCTTATGCCCCATCGGCACCCGAATAGAAAGTAGTTGAACAAGCGGCTATTACGAGAATTACCATTGTGGGTTGTTTGCGTTCCCCCGGAGTCCGCGTTAGCGGACATCATCCGCTCTGCGGACTGATAAGGCTACTCTTTCTGCAAAGCCGTTGCGCGCGTTGCTCTTCTTAATCCCGCGAAGTCCCTCTGCTCAATCAAACCTTTGCCTTCTTTAATCGTCACAATCTTATTAGCACCAACACCGGTCACGGTATCGACTACACCGCTGGGCCAGCGGACCTCGATTGTGTCGACTGCGGTCCGCTTCTCGAGACCGAAGTGCAGTCTCAGATCATTCTGCGACAGGTAACTGCCGCCGCTGCGTACTTCGTCGACCTGGGTCAGGTTCCCTGAGACGACCTTTACTCGCGCGCCGATGCCGTCCCGATTACTCTTCACGCCAATCGTTTTCACGAGCACAGAGTTATTCCGGCTTCCACCGTCATTGCGCAATAGTTGTGGGGGTCCGTCCAGATCGTTGACGATAATATCGATGTCACCGTCGTTATCGATATCGCCAAAGGCGGTTCCGCGGCTCGCACGTTCCTCCGCCAGGGCGGTGCCGCACTGCATCGCGACCTCCGAAAAAGTTCCATCGCGATTGTTTCTGTGCAACAGCTTGCGCTGACGATAGTGATCTCTCTGCGGGTAGGCGTGGCCGTTGGCAATGAACAGATCGATCCACCCGTCGTTGTCGTAATCGAAAAACTTGGTTCCCCAGCCGACATAAGAAAGGCTGACCGCCGCCACTCCGGCATCGTAGGAAACGTCCGTGAAAGAATTGCGGCCAACGCTGCGGTAAAGCACATTGTATTCATCGTCGAAGTTGGTGATGAATATGTCGAGCCTTCCGTCGTGATCATAGTCACCCAGCGTGACGCCCATGCAGCCCTGCTCGGCGCCGTTTCCGTTGACCGCCACGCCCGATTCGAATCCGATTTCCTTAAACGTGCCGTTCCCGTTGTTATGGTAGAGATAGTTCGGCGTCGAGTCGTTGGCGACGAAAATATCTACCCGGCCGTCGCCATCAAAGTCACTGGCGACAACGTCCAGCCCGTAGTAACCGATCGCGTCGTCGACGCCGGCCTTTTTCGATACGTCGGTAAATGTTCCGTCACCGTTATTGTGATAGAGCGAGTCACCGGCGCCTGGCAGTCCCCTCGGACCACACTGCACCGGAACACCCTTAAACTGGCACGTTGGGCCTTCGCCGAACGCGGGTAGGTGGTTGAGATCAAAGCCAACGTAATTGGTTACGAACAGATCCAGCTTGCCGTCATTATCGTAATCGAGGAATGCGGCTCCCGTGGACCATCGTGGGTCACCCACGCCGGCTTTCGCAGTAACGTCGGTAAACGTGCCGTTGCCGTTATTTCTTAGGAGATGGTTGGGACCAAAGCAGGTCACATAAAGATCGTCGAAGCCGTCGTTATTATAGTCGCCAACCGCCGCGCCCATGCCCCACCCGATATCAGCCACGCCCGCCTTGTCGGTGACGTCGGTAAAAGTCCCGTCGCCATTGTTGTGATAGAGGGCGCTTCTCGTTCGCTTGTTTGACTTCAGCAGTTCCACGGTCAGGGAGTTGACCAAGAAGATGTCGAGGTAGCCGTCGTTGTCATAATCGAAGAGCGCTACTCCGCCACTCATTGATTCGACAATGTATTTCTTTTCCGGTGAATAAACGTGTTTGAAGGTGATACCGGCCTGAGCTGTGATGTCGACGAACTGCACTGTCTCCGACTGACCGTAGCCCATCTTCGAGGGCACGGCTATCAGCAGTGCGACTAAAGCTCTGATCAGAAGTTTCTTTTGTTTCAATCCCATGTTAGGAAGCGCCGCGGCGGGTCAAGTTCTTAGCACATTTGTACGCAGGAACGACTCAAGCTTCTGCGCGTATTGGCGGTGCGCTGCGGCACTCGGATGTGAATCATAAGGAAGATTATTATTTTCCTTGAGGTTTAGATCAACCCAAATATTAGCCGTCTTCATTCCTTCTTTTTGACAGTAGTCAAACATATCGGAAGTAGTCGGATCGGAGGTCACCCCGGCAACTACAAATTCAATTCCATTCAATCTACACAAATCAGAAATCTCTTTGATAATGACTTTGGTCACTTCGTGGCTATGTGCCCGACGTTCTTCGTACCGGTCATAAGTCTCTTCCATAGCATTGATGAACGCCGAGTAGCGCATCAGGGGAAACTCACGATAGGCTATCGTATCCATAAAGATATTTAGTTTGCCATCGCTGGTCAGCCTGGCATAAGGCTGATTAAGCGGACCCAGGTAAGCGGGAGCCAGCATTTTCTGGCGAAACCCTATGAAAGAGTTTCTAACGTCATGCCAGGAGGCGTAGGCAAGAATCGCCACTTGAGGCTTGTGCCCGCTCTGGAGCGCCTCTCGAAGCTGAATCAAAGAATGAAGAGTGCCGTAGCCCATCACTCCGAAATTGACAATTTCGTAAGCTGGAAAACGCTCCTGCAATAACCAGGGGTATGTCTCCTCATCATTGACTGACTGACCATAAGTGACGGAATCGCCGAGAATCCAAATCTCCTTCTTATGATCTCCGGGGCGATAAGTACTTAACGGGTGTGTGACTCTCAGTGTGTTATCCAGATTAGTTGCTTTGTAGGAGTAAGTTCCCGCCAGGGTGATTTTGAACTGCCCAGGCAAATGTGTGTAACCGAGAGTGGGATGAGGCGCGAAGGACTTTCCCCCGGGCTCCACAACAATGTCAGCTTGCTTCACGGTCCAGGGTCGAAAGCCTTTTAGGCGAGCAGCGATCTCAGCGCCAGTCAATAACAAAACAGCGAAAAAGGCATATGAGATTAGAAAAAAGAAGAACCGCTTTCTGCGAGACAATGCGGGGAGATTTTCTCTGGTGGCATCCATAACTAATCAAACACTATATTCATTCAATAGCCTGCATGGTCCAGCAACCATTCTTACTGATCTTTCCGGCTCGGCGCGGACTTTCTAAGTTGATTCAACATCTCAAGAAGAACGTGGAGCTGAGGCGAATCGCCGGTAACCTTGCTCATTCGCTGAACAGCCTGTTCAGCGAGTTCCGTTTTCCCCTGCTTGATCAGAGAGGAAGCGAGCGCGTAGTAGAGATCAATATTGGTTGATTCGGAAGTGATCACGTCTGCCAGGAGTTCGGAGGCTCTGGCGTAGTTTGAAGTCTTGAAATGACTCAAGCCCAACAACCAACGGGCACGGATATTTTGTGGATGGGTCTTTACTTCTGTCTCCAAAGGCGGCACTGCGTCCTTGTAGGACTCTGCGCGAAAGTACGCGAGGCCGAGGTTGTAATCAACGTCCTCCTGTTGCGGGTTCCAGTTCGCCGCCAGACGAAACTGCTCTGCCGCCGCACGGAAGTCTCCTCGCTCCGCGCGTAACAATCCGATGCTGCTGTGGGTCGCGGAGAGTATCTTCGCATAATAGGCTTCCGTATTCTCCAACTCTCGTAGAGCCTTTTCGTCAGGCACATTCGACTGAGTTGTTGTGCTGCCGACTGAAACGGTCGCCGTCAGCTTGTCCTCTTGCTCCGGCAATTGGGACGTGCCCATTGTTGATGGACCGGTGCCCGACGTTTGCGCCATCTTGAAGGCTTCGGCCTTAAGGTCCGACGCCAACCGTAACTCTTTTTGTCCCGCTCCCGCCTGCCCGACTTTGAGCAAAGACTGTGCGAGTCGATAGTGGGCAGTCGTCACCTGAAACTTGTTATGGGCCAGATCAGGATTCAGGGCGATTGATTTCCTGAGTGCTTCGATCGCCTGATCGTGCTTCGCTAACTCCTGATAAGCCTGGCCGAGCTGAAAATAGGGATCCGGATTGTCGGGCTGGACTCGGGAAGCGTTCTTTAGAACAGCTGTGGCGAGGTCCCACTTTCTTTGGAAGATATAAACGATGCCGAGATAATAGTTGGCAAAGTATTCGTCCGGGTTCGAGGCCAACTCAGTTTTGAACTCTCGCTCAGCGTCGGGCAGGCGCGATGCGCCCTCATTCATTAGATAGGCGAGCGCCAGGTTGTCATGCACGCGCGCCAGACTGGGATTGAGCGCGATCGCTTTCTTGAATTCATCTATTGCTTCAGGCAGACGGCCGGCCACTCGAAATGCCCGGCCGATCACGACATGAAGCTCCGGCCGGTCGCCGAGGTGCTGAAGCATCCAATCAAAGATTTGCCTTGCCTCAGAAAACTGGCGCTGCTGCAGGTACGCTATCGCCAGCGTGAAACTGATATCGAAGTCATTCGAGCCGAAATCGAGCGCCAGTTTAAGTTCGGCCGCGGCCTTTTCGTATTCGCGAAGGGCAAAATAGGTCTTACCCAGCATGCCGTGAGCAGCGGGATTTTGAGGATTGAGCGCGATCGCTTTGTGTAAGGGTTCAAGAGCTTTATCGAATAGGCCCGCGTCGAAGTAAGCGATTGCGAGGTCCGATAGAGTTTCAGAAGTAGGTTGATAGAGAGCTGCACTCTCGAGAGCCGCGATGGCCTGCCTATGCTTCTGCTGCGCCGCGTAGACTCGCCCAACCACGCGGTATCCCTCGGCCAGGATGGCATTGTATTCGGTTTCCGCCGCAGCGAAATTGCCGGCGCGGGCTTGCGCTTCCGCGGCCTCATAATGTTGTTTGAGTCTTTCTTGCGGCGACTGTAATACGAGAGGTAATAGTAAAAGCGATAAAAGTCTCAAGCCTGCATTCATCGCTTTGGTCTCTACTGTGGTGGTGCCTCAACTAGCCGCTTAATTGATCAATCAACGGGCTCTCGCCCGACTGTAAGGGAGGGCTTAAGTCTTCGCCGTCGGCCGGGTCATTTCTTCAGATTTTTTATCGAAGAAAGCCATCGTCCGTTGCATCGAGTTCTCGGCGGCCGAACCATTAAAGCCCTGACCCTGGTGCGGATAGATCCGGCCAAACGACAGGGACACGGTGCAGACAAGCAATG
Source organism: Pyrinomonadaceae bacterium (assembly GCA_035601635.1). Classification (GTDB taxonomy): domain Bacteria; phylum Acidobacteriota; class Blastocatellia; order Pyrinomonadales; family Pyrinomonadaceae; genus UBA11740. The sequence continues at coordinate 28,907 of DATNNY010000655.1, read as the reverse complement.
CCGTGTGGAAACGTTTCATCTTTAGTGCTCTCTGGTAAGCTTTAACCAATTCAAAACGTTTCGCCCTTTCTAATGGCTGGGCTTGCTTCATAGTTTCAGCCGAGAGGTTATCACATGCGTCGCAAGTTTTGCCCGGGTCTTTTGAGTTGGATCGTTTTGTCTTTCGAGATTTGCGTGTGGGGCTGCGGCTCAAGCTAACATCAGGGCCTGTGCAAGCGTTTCCAAACCTTCTGCATCCAAAGCGGTCCTGACTGCACCTGAATGCCCTGACGCCTTGAGCTGTGGGAGCTGCACACGCTGTTCGAGTTCGCGGATGATCTTAGTCAGGCTGGATTCCACCGTCTCTCGATTCGATTCAATGAGAACTTCCGGCGCCAGCGGCTCCTCGTATGGATCCGAGACGCCAGTAAAACCCTTCAGCTCTCCGGCCAGGGCTTTCTTGTAGAGACCTTTCACGTCCCGCTCTGCAAGCACTTCGATCGGACACTTCACATAGACCTCAATAAAGGTTGCGCCGTCCGCTTCGATCAGTCGTCTCACTTCATCGCGCACTTCGCGGTACGGAGAGATAGCTGCTGATATCGCCGCCACGCCGTTTCGGGAAAGCAGCCGGCATACATAGCCAATGCGCCGTATGTTTGTATCGCGATCCTCCTTGGAAAAACCCAGGCCCTTTGAAAGATTCGTCCGTATTTCATCTCCATCCAGGACCTCGACCGACACGCCGCGAGCGCGCAACTCTTGCTCGACGAATCCTGCGAGTGTTGTCTTACCCGCACCTGATAATCCGGTGAACCATAACGTGAATCCTTTTTTGTTTCTTATCAATGTTCCCTCACTTGTTATCACTGCTTTACCGCAACGCGGTTGTGTCCACTGGCTCAACCCGTTCCGGGTTGACACTGATTGCACTACTTACCCCCAGGGTTGAAGCAACGCTGGGCTTTGGGCCATAACCGCTTCGCGGTCCCACTGCCACTCGATTTGTCTTTGAGAGTTGCGCTTCAAACCTGGATCCGCGCAGCTCATGCTTCTGCTCCAACCAATTGTTCGATCTCAATCGCTCGCAGTGCTTCGATTAACACCCGCGCCACCTCAGGCCTGGTGAATTCAACCGGCGGCACTTGTCCCACACTAAGCATCTCGCGCACCTTCGTACCTGAAAGCGTGACGTGTTCCGCTGTCTCATGCGGGCACGTTTTGCTCGAAGCCATCGCGCCACACGATCGACAATAGAACGTGTGATCGAAGAACAGTGGTGTTATGCCGAGTTCTTCCGGCTCAAACTCGTCGAAGATGTGATGCGCATCATACGTACCGTAGTAGTTGCCGACTCCCGCATGGTCGCGCCCAACAATGAAATGCGAGCACCCATAATTTTTACGGACCAGCGCGTGGAAGACCGCTTCGCGTGGTCCGGCATAGCGCATCGCGGCCGGCAGGATCGAAAGGATCGTGCGCGCCGCCGGATAGTAGCCTGCGAGTATCGCTTCGTAAGATTCCAGCCGCACGTTCGCGGGCATGTCGTCGGCTTTGGTTTCACCAACCAGCGGATGCAGCAGCAATCCATCGGCAATTTCCAGCGCGCATTTTTGGATGTATTCGTGCGCGCGATGAACCGGATTGCGAGTCTGAAAAGCAACTACCCGCCGCCAACCGCGTTCTTGAAAGAGCGCCCGGGTCTCTGCGGGATCGCGGCGATATGCCGGAAAGGCAGGATTAAGCGGACGATTGACGAGACTGACTTTTCCGCCCAGCAACCAGTCGCCTTGATTGTAGAGAGTGCGCACTCCGGGATGAGCAGCGTCAGTCGTTCGGTAGACGAGTTCCGCCTCTCGTTCTTTATCGTAACGATACTTTTCCGCGAGGTGCAGGATGGCCAGCAGATGATCGTCCTGATACAGCGCTACGTCCTCGAACTGGCGAAACGTACTCGCCTGCTCGTTCGTGATAGAGAGCGTCACTGGTATGGGCCAGGCGACGTCGTTTGTCAGTCGCATCCGGACGCACACCGAGGTGTAATCGGACCGATCCAAAAATCCTTCGAGCGGTGAGTACGCACCGATGGCGATCATTTCCAATTCAGAGACGTCTCGCGTGTTAAGCTGCAAAGCCGGCATATCAGCCGCCGCCTGAATGAGTCTCTCACGTTCGGATCCAGTAACTTCGCGATTAACGAGCTTCCCCCCGTGTGGTTTGATAAGTTTCATTCTGTTCCCTTCATTGCGCATCGTTAAAATTCTAAAACTTTGTGTGCTTCACTTCACGTGGCTGTTGCACAAAACGTAGAGGCCCTAAGTCCGCGTCAGCGGACGGTTGAAAATAGCCCAGCGATTCATCGCTGGGATCGGCAGCAGTTCGGAGACGAAGTCCGTGAAACGGACGGCTGAAAAGATTAGAGAATCTGGCCGTTATCATTCAGCGGTCCGCTTCACGGACTCCAAAATCCTTCAGCTCTTTATCCCCAGCAGTGAACTGCTGGGCTATTTTCATTCGTCCGCTGACGCGGACTCAGGGACGCTACTTTTTTTACAAAGCCCCTCACGTCTTGACATGTATTCCGCACTCAGTCTTAACCGTTCCGCGCCAGCGACCCGCGCGAGGGTCCTCACCAATTTGCACGGGCGTGGTGCAGGGCGCGCAGCCGATGGACGGGTAACCGTGGTCGTGCAGCGCGTTATAGGGTACATCGTATCTGGCAATGTAATCCCAGACCTCGCGGGCGGACCAGGCAGCGAGCGGGTTGATCTTGATTGGCCCAAATTGCTTATCGCGCTCGACCAGGCCAATGTGCGCACGCGTCGGTGACTGATCGCGACGAACGGCTGTGCCCCAGGCCCGCAGCCCACAGAGCATTTCTTTCAGGGGCTCGACTTTGCGCAGCTGGCAACAGAGATTAGGCTGACGCTCCCACAAACGATCGCCGTATTCGCGAGCTTGTTCATCAAGGGAGACGCGCGTGGCCCGGCGTTCAAAGCGAACCCCGAAACGCGCTGTTAATCGATCGCGCAAGGCGTAAGTCTCAGGGAATAGCAGATCTGTGTCGAGATAGAAAATACGCGCGCCCGGACGAATGTTCGAGAGCATGGCGATAATCACGCAGCCTTCAGCCCCGAACCCTGTAGCGAACGCGATATCCGGTCCAAACTCTTCGCCTGCCCAGCGAAGTATCACTTCCGGCGGCGCCGTCTCGAACTCATCCGAGATCGCCTTTAGCTCTTCGTCCGTCGTTTCCTGTCCAAGTGATAGAGCACTAACTGGCATATCGTTTATCCCTCAGCAAGCCATCGCGAACACGGATTCCAGCTCTTCGTCTTTGATGTTCTCGATACTTTGCTCAAACCAGTTGAGGCGCTCGCGCAGCCGAACCACTTCGCCCACAATGATGACAGCCGGCGCTTTCATTCCAACCCGTTCCGCCTCAACTGCAATCGTCTCGAGTGTGCCTGTCACGGTTTGCTGGCCCTCATAAGTTCCCCAACGAATGACCGCGGCAGGCGTTTGCGCCGAACGTCCCGCAGTCGTCAAGTCTTTCGCAATCTGACGGAGATGTGCAGCGCCCATTAAAACGACGAGTGTGTCTACTGATGCGAGATTTGCAAGCGCATTGTTCTCGGGCGCGCTGTCGCCGCCGCGCGCGCCGGTGATCACGGCCACTGAAGACGACAATCCGCGCTTTGTTAGTGGAATGCCGGCGTAGGCTGGGACCGCCAGCGCTGAGCTGATCCCGGGCACGACCTCGAACGCAACGCCGGCGTCGCGCAGCGCCTCTGCTTCTTCCGCGCCACGACCGAATAAAAAAGGATCGCCGCCCTTGAGTCGCACGACACGCTGTCCTTTCCGGGCATGCCTAACGAGTAAGCGATTGATCTCGTCTTGCGGTGTCTGTCGCCCGCCGCCGACTTTGCCAACGTAAATGTGCTCGGCGCCGGCCCGAACGTTCGATAGCATTTCCGGATTGACGAGATAGTCATAGATAACCACATCACAGGACTCCAGCAGGTCGCGCGCTTTAACCGTCAGAAGTCCCGGGTCGCCCGGTCCTGCGCCAACGAGGTAGACGGTGCCGAGCCTTGCTCGATAGTGTTCGGCCTTTTTTTCATTTGATTCATGGTGGATCGACTCGAATATGCGCTGCACCGAAGCCTCAATCACCAGCGGGTGGGCCGAAAGCGGTTCGGTAATTCGATAGCTGACGCCACTGTGGTGGCTGGCGGCTTCACGAACTTCGACCGGAATGTCACCGCGCGTGTGTCTGCCCGGTGAAAGAAAATAAGGATGGACGGTAATCTCGTTTGCTCCGCGCTCGACCAGTCTCGCGAAGCCTTCACGGATATTCGGATATTCGATCTCCAGAAAGGCAGCCTCGATCAGATCAAAGTGGCCGCGCTCGCCAATGCGACGGGAGGCTTCGCGCACGTCTTCGTTTGCTTCATGGCGACGACTGCCGTGGCCTACGACCAACACCCCGCGATTTATTTCTCTCATGCGGCCGCTCCTGCCTCGGCAAACATTCCTTCCGCGCAGTACCTGACAAAGCTTCGCGCTTCGTTGAGAATTGCTTGCGCACTTACTTCGCCAGGTGTCTGAAGAACGCCGGATTGTGTTTTGAGACCATCCTCCTTCAACGTTGCCAACTTTGATGAAACGTCTTCCCAGGCCCCTTGAGTCTGGCCCGATAAGACAAACAGGTTCTCGAATTCCCAAAGAGCCTCATCCGCAGTGAACGGATCCACCAGCCGCTCGTATAGCGGAACGCGCGCGGCCGCGGCGGCTGCCTCATACGCCGCTATGACCGCGTGCTCGTATTCCTTGTGATAAATCAACGCTTCCGCCTGGGCCAGCCACTCATTAGCCGCGTCAATCGTTGGTATCGTTTCCGCAACTGTCGACCCGGCACATTCACCCTTGATTCCTTTTTGCACTGCAAAGTGCTCATGCTCGTGTCCGAAGTCCTCATAGAACGAACGATCTTGTTCGAACAAAGGAACTCGCCGCAGCGGCTCGAGAATCTCTTTTAGGCGTTCAGTCCCAGTGCGGGCGACGAAAGAATCAAAGTCCTCTGCCGGCAATTTCGTTTTTTCGTAAAGGCCCAGCAGAGTTTCCGTTACCTTCACGCAGTTCTTTGCCGGGAACTTGCCAATCAGCGCGCCGAACTGAGCATCGTCTCCGCGGACGCGACCACCTACGGTCACAAAGTGTGCGGGCACGCTGCGATCGTCCTTTGAAAGCGCGGCCGCATAGAATCCGATGTTGGCGACTGAGTGATGCGCACATCCGTTGGGGCAGCCGGAGATCTTCACGCGCAGCGGCCGGGCCAGCTCAGAATATTTCGCCAACCCATTATTGAAAGCGTTACTGATGGCATTGCCCAAACCTTTCGCCGACGCAATACCCAGGCGGCAGGTGTCGGATCCAGGACACGTGGTCACATCTGTAATCGTGCCGGCGCCGCGTTCAGCCAGTGAGACTTCACCGAGAGCGATGTAAAGATCCCAGAGACGCTCTTCACGCACCCAGGGCAGATAGATATTTTGTTCAATCGAAATTCGCAGTTGATTGGAAGAAAACCGGCGAACGATGGCCGCGAGACTACGCGCCCGATCGGCAGTCAGATCGCCGAGCTTGATGCGCACATGAACGCCGCGAAAGCCGGCAACCTGGTGTTCGATGACCGAGTCGCGGACCCATGACTGAAAGTGAGGATCATTGATCCGGGGATCGAGCACCTGCAAAGCAGTTTTTCGCGCTTCGCGCTCAATGCGGGCAGGGATACCCGCGCTCCCGGCCTCGTCGGTCTCCTGTAAGTACTGATCCAGCGGTACGGGACCGACACGTTCTCGTTCTTCGTCGAGCGCTGCGCGAAACGCGTCCCAGCCCAACGTCTGGATCAGGAATTTCATCCGCGCTTTCATCCGTGCTTTGCGCTCGCCATATCTGTCAAAGAGTCGCAAGGTGGCCGTCGCCAGATTGAACAGCTCTTCTGCCGGAAGAAAGTCGGTATAGAGATGTGCCAGTTGCGGTCCAGCGCCCAACCCGCCGCCCAGGTAAACTCTGAAGCCGCGGCGCGGCTCGCCATTCTCGGTCCGATTAACTGCCCATAATCCTATATCGTGTATTCGCAAACCGGAGTGGTCGTCGGCGCAGCCTTCGAAGGTGATCTTGAATTTTCGCCCGAGGTTCTGGTTGTACTTGTTGCGCACCAGGTAACGAAATAGAGCGTCGGCGTAAGGTTGAACATTGAAGCTCTCGGTGGCCGACGTACCGGCGCGATAACAGGCCGTGATGTTGCGCACCGTGTTTCCGCAAGCCTCGCGAGAAGTGATGCCGGCTGTGGCCAGGTAACGGAGGAGATCGGGTGCTTCCTCCAGTTTCACGTAATAAATCTGCGCATCTTCTCGGGTGGTGAAATGAATGAAACCACTGCCGAACCTATCGGCCGCATCCGCGAGCCTCGCCAATTGATCCCCGCTCAGAAAACCGCCGGGGATCTTGATGCGCTGCATTTGCACGCCCTCCTGCCGTTGGGCATAGGTGCCAAAGTGCAAACGCAGCTTCTGCATCTTCGTCTCGTCAACTTCGCCCGCGCGGTATTTCCTAATCTGCTCTTCATAGTTGGCCAACTCTTCGCGGACCTCCGTCGCCAACGTCTGCAGCTCGCTCTTCCGAAGCTCATCAGTTAATTCATTCATTCGATTTCTCTCAATCGCTCCGCCCAGGTAAACAAGCACGCAAAAAACAAAAAAGCCGCCCAAGTTGAGCGGCTGCGGTGTACCAAAACGGCTTAGATTGCTAAGGCATACACTCGCTCCGCTCGCTGAACGGACAACACGTACACATACAGCAAGCCGTTGCGACGCCCAGCGAAGTCGCAAACCGATATACCGATTCTTTAGCGAGCTTTGAATTCATGAACAATTTAATCGTAGGCATTTATACCTTGAGGCAAGGCCGGGGTCAACAGAATAGTTTTTATACCTCCATGAAGAAAACAAATGACGGCAGATGAAGCGGTGTCGGCAACACCTCGTGTCGGTTCTCATAGTTAGTGAAATCTGCACCATAGTTATTGATATCTTTCCTCAAGTTTTTGAGGTTCATTTGTTAACGCATTGTTGACCTCAAGTGTAGTAAGGCGTGCTGCAATAACATTCGCATGCAGTTCTTTCAAGGGCCGTGCTCATAGAAGAAGGCGCGTGCGGTGACGACAGATCAGATCGTACGTGTGTCGACGGTTTACCGACCAGGAAACCTTCCTGCGCGCGCGGTTGAAACGCTCCGGCCGCGATCGGAAGGCGCGAAGGCGGTTAACGCGCAAGGTTGCGAGCGGGTGGGTTGCGCTTTTGGAGTGGTACGGATTTGTGCAGCTGGCGCAAAAACTCTACCGGACTGAGGCCGCGATAATTCGTCACGACTGGGTGAGTCGCATCTGTATCAGCAGACTCAACACCTTCCCGTTTCAGCGCAAAGGCGCCTTGGCTTTCCGACACTAGTCTGTAGTCGTTGCTGTTCGGACGCGCTTTCAGGAAGAAGGCGTAAATGACTCGGTCATCAGGTTCGCGGTAACCGTCTGCAACAATCGCAGCGTAAGTTCCATCGGGAAACTTGTAAGCGCCGCCAGGAATTTTCACAGTTATCGAACGGCCATTCTGAATGTCGCCCTTTATTACTTCAACAACTTTGACGAGATAGTCATTCGTGATCATGTTGCCGCTGGGAGTTAGATGCGGTCGATGGCCCAGAGTCCGGCCGATAATAACCGCGTCGCTGTTTCTTCCGAGATCAGCCAAGTCGGAAAATGTTCGATTGCCACTTGGCCGGTATCTTAACACCAACCGCCCACCCCGCTGTTTCGCAATTTCGTGTAGCTGCTCTTTTGGTGGAGGTGTTTGGCCCCGATTGGGTACACGTTGTTGAGCGAACAACGTTAGAGCGCCCGCTAAGGTAGAAATTAAGAGGAATGATTTGATTCCTATTTTCATACAGCACTCTTCGCTGCAAAGCTCACGATGTTCAGAAGGTCATCTCCCAGCAACCCCAATAGTCACAGCAGATGCCCCAGTCATAATCGCACCAGTAGTCACCGCCGCCGCCACCGCCCCCACCGCCGCCACCGCCACCAATGGTGCACGTGCCATTTGGATAGCAATATCTATCAGTTTGGTAGTATTCGTTGTATACGGTGACACCGTCCTGACAATACCGTGTGTGAATAGAATCCTGGCAGTCGCACTGTTGCCAAATAGGCGGGTCCGCGGGTTGACAGTATGAGCAGTCGTAAGGGAATGAAGGGTACGTTATGACCTCTGGACCTGGGTTGCATGACGCAGGTTCACAGTAGCAAGTTGCTGGGTCCCAAGTACCTCCTGACCAGTAACACTGAGCTTCAAGGCCTCCATAGGGATCGCAATTCCAATCGCAGTAGCAGAGATAAGGATCCCACGTTCCTCCCGCTTGCCAACAAGCCCATTCAGTATTTGGGTCGCAACCACCGCTACAGCTGTCAGGATCAACGCTGCATGGATCACAGCAAGGATCCCCACAACAGACGGGATCGTTTTGGCAAGGATCAACTGGCGGTCCGTAGCCTCCGTTGGCTACGTCATTGATCGCGTTGTTATCGCAATTCTGAATATCTAATGGTTTAAAGCCACAGCTATCATTGACACAAGCCACACCTTGAACAAAAGGTACACCCGAATTCATGACGGACGTCTGCACCAATTCAATGTCCGGGTGTCCCAATCCAAGTGAGTGTCCGGTTTCATGCATGATCTCCTTTTTGAAGATCGTGTCATAACCAGGCTTACTTGAGTCAAAATAGAGTATTCCCGTGTCATTAAGCTGAGAATCTGGAAGCGTGGCCAAGTCATTGACAACGATACTTCCTTCTTTCAAAGCGTTGTTAGTGGGATCCCAGTTGGTGGGAAACCATTTAGCAACTGTAAACGAGTCGACTTGTCCATTTGGAAGAAGCAATGGCCTGTAGGAAACATGAATCTTATTTGCGCATGCCGGCGGAATTGGTAAGGCGAAGCTAAAATTTACCCGAGAATTGTTATGGTTCTGATTGGCATTGTTCCAAGCCTGAAAACCCGCCACCATTTGCGGAACAATCGTATTCGGATCTATGTTGCTGGCTAGCATTACATATACCGTACTCGATTGTGCCCAATGCGGGCGCCAGGATTCGAACGGAGGGCAGCCATTGAAGGCCTGAGCACGAACTATCGGGCTATTAACGGATACTAATACCGTCGCCAGACACAAGGACAGGATCAAACGCGCAATAGAAACTCGGAGCGTAACAGTTTTCATGTTTCTCTAATTTAATTGCAAACCGTAGCAACCGCTTTTCGTACTTCGCCAAGAAAAGAATCCGCATTGCGCGGTTGGCTATTGCCGAACGGCAAAGCCTTCTGTGAGACTTGAATCATTTGTCCGTTATCGAGTTCAAAACTGTCCTCAAGCACGCTGTTGTAGATCGGTTGGTACGCGCCGGTCTCTGAAACGAATTGGAGGAACAGCAAATAACGGTGTCCCACACTTAACAGATCATAGCTGCGATCTCTGGCTCGAATCACATGTCCTTTCAGGTTCACCGATCCGCCCGGCCGCGTTAGCGTAATTGAGTTACCGGTTTGAACCGGTGCCTTTGAATTATTTCTTAAGACCTCGTCGGGATTAACCTCGTAGTCCGTGAAGGTGAATGTGCCGTCGTCCACCAATTGTGAGGACTTACGTGTCACCGTTCCAACTACGATTGCATCAGAATTGCAGACTTCCTTCTTAAGATAAGTGGCCAGGTATTCACTAAGGTCGGTACCCCTCGGGGCCAGGACGTCGCCAATCGGTACTTCAACCCGTACTTCATTCTGGTTCAATATGAGATCCTTTAATCTCTTTCCCCCTGTGGAATCGCGGTATCCTTTGAAGATTTTGCTATGCTTCTCTTGCTTCTCCGTCATTACTCCTTCTTCAATAGGTGTCGGTTCGTCCTCCCTTCCGGGTCGTGCGGCATTCTGTTGAGGCACGGGTGTCGGCTGACCGACAAGACTTGTATAGGATGTTCCGAAGCTGAAGAAACGCTGGGCAGCGCTATTCGAAAAAACGGCTAAACAAAAGGCAAATAGGCCAAGAACTAGAAATCTTGAAGTTAATCTTCGATCTTTGCTTTCTGCCATAAAAATCCCTTCTGCACTTTCTCACGGACGCGATCATCTATTGCAACGCGCTGATTACCTCTGCTTCCCCGTTCGGCGGCAATCTTCCAACCCAGGACTTAACGGCTGCGCCGTTGTTATCCACGAGAATCAGCGTGGGAGTGCCTCTTACTCCCAGAGAACTGAACTGGGCTTGTCGTATGTCATCAATTCCTACATTTAGTTTGCTTAGATAGTTGCGGCCCTCTTCAACAGACTGCGGTACAACGGCGATGAGCCGCGTTCTGCTGTGCTGCTGCACCAGGCGCTGATAAAACGGCGCACTCTCGGTACAGAAGTGGCACTTGTCCGAAACCGCGACCAAAAGAGTTTGCCCGTTCTTGCTCCAGTCGACACCTTCTATTGATAGCCTCGTTCCTGGCGGAATTTCCGGCCGATTCGGCCCATTTAATGACGAATTCGCACTGACGATTGGTGGCTGAGGGTTAGGTCTGGAAATTAAATACTTCACGGCCGCCGCAGACAGAAAAACTGCGGTGATGATGATGGCTGCGTTGGCGGCGACTTCGATTCGCTTGCGAGTATCGTCTTTCATACCCTTGACACCGAATCGGCATTTTCCGCCAGGACTTATACGCCGACCATGAAACGAAGTCAACAAATAGTTTTTTGCTAACAACGCAAACATTTATGCTCTTCTGTCTAAGGCTTCTACAAGATGAAGCGCGCACCCGAACGGATTGGGTACCGGCGGGAAACCCGAAGCGGGTTCCGCGTCATCTTTAGCCGCAATTCACGCCTGCGGAGCACGCAAAATAAAGCGGACGGCGCAAGCGCGATTGAATCAGTTGCGGAGCCAATTCTTTCTTAATTGTGAGAATCGATGACTAAAATCGATAACAATGAAAATCCGACCTCAATAACCCCGAGACAAGTGTCGTAAAGATAACTTACTCCGCCGGTGGCATATCAATAACTATGAGAACCTAGACCTCGTTTCGCTTGAAGACCCAACCAGTCAATCAGGAGCTGAAAACCACCATTTGTCCGCAACCTAATTCAGGAATCTCTCTGTCGATCAGAGTCACAGCTGCGCACGCCGAAGACGCAAGGCATTGGCAATCACCGAAACCGAGCTGAAGCTCATCGCCGCTGCGGCGATCATCGGGCTTAGTAAAATACCGAAAAACGGATAGAGAACACCGGCCGCGATGGGCACTCCAAGCGAGTTATAGATAAAAGCAAAGAACAGGTTCTGTTTGATATTCCGCATGGTCAGCCGGCTAAGGACGCGGGCGCGGACAATGCCACGCAGGTCTCCTTTGACCAGAGTAACTCCGGCACTCTTCATTGCCACATCGGTGCCGGTTCCCATCGCTATTCCCACATGGGCCTGAGCCAGCGCCGGAGCGTCGTTGATGCCATCGCCGGCCATCGCCACGAATCTGCCCGCAGCCTGAAACTTTTTCACTACCTCAACTTTCTGATGGGGAAGAACCTCCGCGACAACTTCATCGATGTTCAGCTTGCTGGCAACTGCCTCGGCCGTTTTGCGGCTGTCACCCGTGAGCATGACAATGCGAACGCCTTCTTCATGCAGCTGCCTGATCGCCTCCGGTGTGGTTTGCTTAATAGGGTCAGCCACTCCGATTAACCCCGCGGTCTTGCCATCGACCACCACGAACATCACAGTCTGGCCGGCAGCGCGTAAACTCTCGGCCCTGGTCGCGAGTTCTCCGGGATCAACCTTCAACTCATCAAGCATCGCACGATTTCCCAGCGAGACTTTACGACCGTCAACCTCGCCAGTCACTCCTTTACCAGTCAATGAATCAAAGGCCTTTGCATCGCTGAGTTTGACAGCCCACTCTTGCGCGCCCGCGACGATTGCCGCCGCCAACGGATGTTCACTGCCTCGTTCCAGACTTGCTGCCAGTTTCAAGAGAGACGGTTCATCAATGCCCTCAGTGGTCACAACGCTGACCAGTTTTGGCTTCCCTTCAGTAAGCGTCCCGGTTTTATCCACTACCAGCGTATCAACCTTGCGCATGACCTCTATGGCTTCGGCATTCCGGAATAGCACACCGCGCTGCGCAGCTTTTCCGGTGGCCACCATGATCGACATCGGAGTCGCCAACCCGAGTGCGCATGGACAGGCGATGATTAGTACGGCGACCGCATTCACCAGTCCAAGCGCCATACGTGGTTCCGGTCCCCAGATGCTCCAACCGACAAAAGTAGTTACCGCGATGGCGACTACTGCCGGCACGAAATAACCAGACACGAGGTCCGCGAGTTTCTGAATGGGCGCGCGACTTCTTTGCGCTTCCGCAACCATTTGGACGACTTGCGCTAACAACGTTTCCGACCCAACTCGTTCGGCTCGCATCGCAAATGAGCCAGTGGCGTTGACCGTCGCACCGATCACTCGATCACCTGCATACTTCTCAACCGGGATAGGTTCTCCGGTCATCATGGATTCGTCCACGGCGCTCGATCCTTCAATGATCACGCCGTCCACCGGCACCTTTTCGCCGGGCCGTACGCGCAATCGATCGCCTACCTGCACCTGATCCAGACGAACGTCTTCCTCGCTGCCGTCCTCACCAAGGCGTCGCGCAGTTTTCGGCGCCAGACCTAAAAGTGCTTTGATCGCCGCGCCGGTCTGACTGCGCGCGCGCAGTTCGAGCACCTGGCCCAGGAGCACCAGCGTGGTAATAGCCGAAGCTGCTTCAAAGTAAAGCGGTACTTCACCCGCCGGGTGCCGAAACGACGCTGGAAAGATTTCAGGAAACAGCTTTGCGATGACGCTGAAAACATATGCGACCGACACGCCCAGACTGATCAGCGTAAACATGTTCAAGCTGCGATTCACAAGTGATTGCCATCCGCGAACAAAGAACGGCCAGCCTCCCCAGAGCACTACTGGCGCCGCCAGCACAAACTGAATCCAGCCAAGCACACGCATTGAGACAACTCGAGCAAGGGGATTTCCCGGAATGACATCGCTCATCGTTATTAAGAGAAGCGGAATCGTGAGAACCACGCTCGCCCAAAATCGGCGCGTCATGTCGACGAGCTCGGGATTCTTCTCGTCTTCCAGCGAAACAGTGCGCGGCTCGAGAGTCATGCCGCAGATGGAACAGTTACCCGGTGCATCGCGCACAATCTGCGGATGCATCGGACAGGTGTATTCGGTTTTTGGTGAGACCTTTTGTGGAGCGCGAGTCTTCGTTTGCGCCGCGACTTCTGCATCGGGAAATCGCTCTGGCTCGCCGCGGAACTTTTCGAGACAGCCTGCGCTGCAGAAATAGTAGGTTTGCCCATTGTATGCAAACGACCCGGCCGCCTTCCGCGAATCGAACGTCATTCCGCACACGGGATCCCTCACGGAAATTCCCGTTGTAGTTCCCTGTGTCAATGCGTTTCCCCTGTTGGGTTTCATAAGAGCAGTAGTGGTGTCAGTGTACGAAATAGCACTCGTTCTTACTCGCTCAGTATATCGCTGGTAGAAATGCGGTAGCATCCCGAGCTGAGAGCTCAAAACAAAACGGACCCAAACGCCATCAACCAGTCTGTTTTCCTAAGGCCTGGCTGGCATCGTCTGTCGGTCCTTTTTCATACCACCGTGAATTTCATGCGAGCTCATGTCCATCTTGCTCGGCCGCAGGCGCAGGAACAGCCGCCACGAAACAGGATTGTTGCCGTAGAGTCGATCGAGCACGGACGGTTTCGAGTAGAAAGTCAGATCGCTGCCAATGGCCATCGAGACGTGCTTGCTATTCCAGACGTCTCGGACGCCGCCAAACGTGTAAGCGCCGATCCGAAATGAAGGATGGGCATCCTTGATTCCCAGGAGCACACGATCGCTTGCGCGGAGCAGCTCATCCTTGTCGACCAATTCAAGCCGCGTGTAAAGATAGTTCTTATCAAGAAAGTTGACAGTTGATTCTGCCGTGTAGCCGTTGAGATTGTGCACTTCGCCCGGACTACTGGTGTGGTTGCGTCCCCAGATGAACGCCGAGGCCCAGTTGCCGCGCTTAAATGGTTTGTTGTATTGCACCGAGGCGGTCGCACGATGAATGTCGGTGTTCGGCTCAGCTGCTTCTGGATTTCGCAAAAAGCCGTAGCTCACTTGCATTGACCAGTTATGGTTCGGCTCGAACGACAAGCGAACAGATCGAGAGTTCCATGGATGGGCCTCGAAGTTGTAACGATTCTCATCCGGCTCTCTGCCGTTGAAGATCGAGCCTTCGACTTTGAACCAGCGGTAAGTGAAGCCGGTAGTGAGTACTCCAAAACTAATGTGCGTGGAATCCTGCAGGTGATGCGAAAGCGCAGCCGATGGATTCTCCGATGCCGAAGCGCGGTGCATGAAGGCCGGCGGTCCCAGCGCCGGCTCGCCCGGATAGCCAAAGTACGCGAACCAGGTTCCACGTTCGCCGAGCGCTACTGTATATTGCGCCGACAACTCCATCCAGAAATCATGTGGATGCTGCCGATCAATTATTGGCTGGCCTTTGTAAGTCTCGCCGGTCTGGAACAGCAGCGGCGAGCCTCCCCGAGCGAACGTGAATGGCTCCAAACTAAACATCCCGCGAAGTTGTAGCGTGCCGGGTCCTACGCGCCGGAACGCAATTGGCATAAACCAGTTCGCGGATTCAAACTCCGTAATGCCGCGTGGTCCGCCTTGAGCGTTGAGACCGACAATAAAGTTATAGTGAGCCATTAATAACCATTTGCCTGCAATCTTATCAATCATGTGCATTGGCGATGAGCTGGGCTGCCAGGAGGTTCCAGATCCCATCTGTCCAAGATTCATGACGTTGGTGGAAGTGCCCCCAATCCGCACGCCCATGCCTTCGGCGGACATCACCATTAACGTGCCCGTGTTCATATTGGATCCACCCATGTCCATGCCGGGCATTTGACTCGTCGGACTTGACGATGGACTCGGCGACGGCATCGGCATGTTCATGTCCATCTTTTGCTGGGGAGAAGCTTGCGGGTTTTGTGAGGCCATCGGCATTTGCATCCCAGGCATGTTCATTTGCGTTTGAGGGGAAGAGACCGGTGTTGCAGATGGCATCGGCATCCCGGGCATGTTCATCTGCATTTGCTGAGGCGAAGGCTGCGGTCCGGCCGACCGCGGCTTCTGAGCCGGCGTGTTCATCCCCGGCATGTTGTTCATCTGATTTTTGTCTTCCTGCTTCTTTTGTCCGGGGACTTTCTTCCTTTTTGGCCCACCTCGTCCCTGGTGCTTTGCAGGCATATTCATCCCGGGCATCTTACTCATGTCGTGTTTCTTAGGCGGTAGATTCTTTCGCGCTACTCTCCTCTTTCTAGGCGCTGCCTTTCGAGTCACCTTCGCTTTGGTCTTGGGCATTTTCATCCCAGGCATGTTCTGCATGTCATGCCCCTGCGCAACGGCAAGCTGCGCGGATGTAAGTATCAGACCGAGAATTATAAATGCGCTTAATCCCAACATGCGGATGAAAGCTCCAACACTTGACCTCTTCATGGTTACCCTCTGATTTTCTTCGCGTGGCAGAAACAAAAAGCTTGCGAGAACGCGCGCACAAAAAGGCACACGTCCGCGTGCTAACTAATTAGCGACGATTCATCAAGGGAACTAAATTCGGAAGACGTTGATGAGAACGTGACGGGGGAATGAGTTGCCCGGCGGCCCATGCTCAGAAGGCTTAATTGACGCCGGAAGAGTGGAAGGTAAAGCAAGCGCACACTTCGTCAGTGGCGCATCGGTTTCTATGATTCGCTTCGACGGATCGACTGCGAGCACCATAGCAGTTCCCGATGTTAGCTGTGAATGCATCCAACAATGTCCGCAAGTTCCGACCGGAAGATCAAAAGCAACTTCATTACTTGAAGTGGGTTCCGCTTGCGAGGTCGCCTTTGTGGCGTCTGCGTCGGCCTCAAAGTCAGAACTCGCTCCGGACTGTTCCTGCATGTCCAGCGCCTTCTCTGACTCGTCCATCTTCATCCCGGCCATTTCACGATGATGACACGACGATTGATCGAGAACCGGCGTCAATCGGTGAGCCGACGGTCTGGCGCAGCAGACGCGATTCATGAATCGAGGACAGAAAGCGGCGCCGATAACGTTGCTCCATGCGCTGAACAGTAACGCAGTGGTCAAGAAGACTATCGATAAGGGACGCTTTCGCATCAGTTGCATCAGTAAATATCTTTTTGGATTGCTCTACTATAGCAGGGATTATTTCGGACGACCAATGCCTGGTCTTTCTGCTTGGCTTGAAAGCCAGTCCTTGATCACGTCGACGATCTTTGGTTCAAACTCTGTCGATGCGGCCGCCGCTCTCTTCAATTGAGGGCTGCGAATTGTAGATCGGCAAGATCGAGATTACACGAAGAGATCTCGAAGATTTCGTGAACCACTGCGGCTCGCAAACACTTCGGAACCGTCGCTCAGCTTGAGACGAAGCCGGCGATTTATTGGTTTGCAAGAGACAACGTGGTCCAGGTTGACGATGGCTGATCGATGTATGCGACGAAATTGCTTAGGGTCCAGCCGCCGCTCGAACTCACTCAGAGTAACCTTTACCAGATAGGAGCCGCTGCTCAGATGAAGTTCGACATAATCATCGGCGCCGACCAGCCGCGTAATCTCGCCAACTCTTACCTGCACCACGCGTCCACGACGATCACGGACGAACAAGCGAAGAAGAGGCTCGACTGCCTTTGCCTTAAGCGCATGCAGGGCCCGATCGCGAACAGGGAGTTCAGTCCTGTCAGCCGACTCAACCAAGCGGAGTCTTACTCGCGCCAACATTTGACCGAAGCGTTCACGACCGAAAGGCTTGAGAATATAATCGAGCGCATCCAACTCAAATGCAGTAACCGCGTGATCGTCATAAGCCGTAGTAAAGACCACCTCGGGATCGTGTTTGATATTTTCCAGAACCTGCAGGCCGGTCAAGCCTGGCATTCTCACATCCAGAAAAATCAGATCCGGACGCAATTCATCGATGAGAGCTACAGCCCTGTCACCGTCCGCGGCTTCCCCCACCACTTCCAGCCAGACTTCACCTTGCAGAAAGTCCTTAATTGTTTGCCGGGCCAGCGGTTCATCTTCAACGATTAGCGCGCGAATTGACTGTTGTGCCTCCATCTCTATGCGCTCCTCGATCTGTCCCTCGGGATTTCGATCCGCACTGAAAATCCCTTTCCCGGTTTGGTGTCCACATGAAAGCTCGCCTGATCTCCATAGCGCGTCATCAGTCGTTGGCGCACAATCTTTACACCAATCCCGTTTGAAGCTTCGACGTCTTCCGGCTTTGCGCCAGGACCGTCGTCCAACACTTCGATACCCAGGCGACCGTTTCGGTGCTCGGTTTTGATTCGAAGAACACCACCACGCGGCTGGGTTGCGATTGCGTGCCTGATCGAATTCTCTATTAGTGGCTGCAGCGTAAACGGGGGCAAGCGGCAGCCAAGAGTTTCAGGTTGAATCTTCCGTTCAATTCGCAAGCGGTCGCCCAGTCGCAGATGTTCCAGAGCAAGGTAGTTGTCAATGAAGTCCAGCTCTTCGGAAAGCATAACGTCTTCCGCGTCTTTCATGGTCATGAGTGTGTGCCGCAACAGCGCAGCCAATCTCTCCAGTGCGTCTTCAGCCGCTGTGGGATCATGTCTCACGAGCGCCATCAAAGAATGGAGCGTATTGAACAGAAAGTGTGGATTGAGTTGCGCACGCAGCGCCTCGAGCTCAGCCCGAGTGCGAAGACTCTCCGCGCGCGTCGCCCGCGCTTCTTGCGCCCGAAGCCGCTCGGTCGTCTGAACGGCATAGACGACGCCGGCAATAGTTACATAGATCAGTAAGGCAGTGAAGAAACTGCCCTGGAATGAACCCTGGCGTCGAAAACTCCACGAGCCGGCCTGAATCAAATGGCCCAATCCGTTGAGAAATGGCACGGCATTCATCCACAAAACTACATAGAGTGAAGCCAGAATCAGATGAACTGCTAGAAATCTGTAACGGCGATTCGGTGACCATGAAAGCCGTTGAGAAACAGCGACTACACCCACTCCCAATAACGCAGCGGGGAGGACATTCAGAATGGATCCCTGGATGGCCTGGGAAAAGGTCCGCCCAAGATGTGAAATAAACAGCGACATGTAGCTCGCCGCATAAGGCAGCCAGGCGATGCCATACACTAACCAAAACCGGAGCGATTTCCGCATCAGATTAAACTTGCGCCGTGAACGTCGGTCGGATTGTGTGGTCGTTGCTAATTCGATTTAAAGTTCCATCCACCAGACGATACTCTCTCGTAAGGCCGCGCGGCCAGTTGCCGTACTCACCGATTGGCGGGTTTTGGCGCGACAGGTTTAGCGAACTTTAGATCATCAAGGGGAACATTTAACCTGATCTCCTCGAACCTGCGGGCTATGGGTGGGGTTCTGGCATCAAGTGACGAGAACCTGATTGTAAACGGAAGCTTGACACCATCAACTGCACGATAGTCTTCAAAGTCGGTTTGGTCCGGGTAAATGCCAATCATAATCGGCAGGTAGCTGATTCGTCGTCTTAGCAATCCACTCTCAGCATCGAAGAAGAGACGCTCGCGTTTGTTGTCTGATCGGATCGCGTTAACAACAAAAACATCACGGTCATCGATTTTGTCTTCGGCGAAAACTCGCACACTCGAATACTGCTCTTTGAGCTTCAGGACCATAAGCAACGGGAACGACAGTCTCTTATCCGCCAACTGCTGGCCCACTAATTCGGTGACTCCTTCGCCATTCTTTGACCATCCACTCGACCCGCTTATCACACTCTCGAATGTCTGGCCCTGAATGGCGAACAACTCGTAGGCCTTATCAGGAAGCATCTGATCGGCTTCGTAGGGTACGAACTGATCGCTCGAGAACGTGGTCCTTCCTTTGATGACGCAGCTATGAATTTGATCGATCGCCGCTCTGCCTCCGATCGCGTTGATGTATTTATTGAGAATGTCTTCGGCCGCCGGCAAGACTCTCGAATTGGACGCAGTCGGCGAAGCAGCGCCCGGCAGGCCAGCGATGCTTGCGCCGCCGGCAATCGATTGCGGGGATGGCAACGGCAGAGGTAATGACGGAATTCCCTCTGGTGAAGTGCGTCCGCGGTGACAGGTATAACAACTGACTGTTGGATTGCCCTCGGCGTAGTTTTTGTTTATGTCCAACACCATCCTGATCATGGCGCGAGCCGTCTGCTTTTCCGGCTTATCATCGGCAGCGCTATCCAGTTGCCCATTTTTGAAAACGTGGCAAAAACCACACTGCGTCCCGAGTGACGCCGCCATGAATCTCATCACAGGATACAATTGCGACTGCGGGATTCCGTTCAGCACCTTGATATTCTTGAATACTTGTTCGACCGTCTTGTCGGTCGGCGCGGATTGCGTTCTCGTGCTGCCGTTTTGATCGCGCGAGCTCTGTGCATTACCGAGATTGGTTAAGATCACGAAGGCCGTCGACATCAGTAAGCTCAGCGCAACAAGTTTGAGAGCATTTTGTTTCATGGCTACCGGAAAGCGGATATTGAACCTTAAGAAAACGCCATTTGAGACCGATACGAGACTCTGCACTCAGGCAACGAGTTTACTGAAAAACGTCCGGCTCTGCGTTTATGGATTCTTCGTCCAAACGTCGTAGGTTGCCGTGATGTGATTCCACTCGTAGCCTGTATTCGATCTGACGTTCGACGACGAAGCCATGATCTTGTTCTCCTTCACAAATCCAGTCCACGTCGCAATGCTTCCATAGGTATTCAGGCTCACGCTGAATGAAATGACAATCACGTTGTCGCGGTTGGCGACCGGCGCGGCAGAGCTAACCCACCCGACAATGTCGAATTCGTTTCCGGCCGCCCCTCCAGACGGCGGAGAATATTTCCCTTTGAGTTGACCAGTGCCAGAATCAATCGAAGTTATGTTGATAGTGGCCGGTCCCTTTGTTTCATTCTGATTTGTCCACTTACCGATAAGTTTGCGCTGCACCGAAGCTTCCTGAGCCCAAGTACGCGATGAACTCCATACACCGAGGACCAAACAACACCCGGCCAGCATCGAGATTGTCTTCTTTGTCATAATGCCTTCCAATAGTGTCCGGCAGTCGATTCCCTGAGAGCGCAGCTTGCGATCTTCGCCCGCAGGGTAAGGATGAATCACTTCTATGGGTTCTTTGTGAAAATATCCTGGCCCGTCGAAATGTGGTCCCATTCATAAGTCGAAATCGGCTTGATGTTGAACCAGGAAGCAGTGATCTTATTGTCCTTGAAATATCCGGTATAGCTGGTAATGCTTCCGTAGGTCGTAAGACTCACACTGAACGAAATGGTGATTACATTGTCCAGTTTTTCTCTGGGTGGAGCTGAGCTCACCCAGCCAATCACTTCGAACTCCTTGCCCCCCGCTGGGCCTGACGGTGGAATCCACTTCCCTTTTAGTTGACCGTTGACTGAGTCAACCGAGGTTATGTTCAAAGTCGCCCCCTGAAGGGTCATGCCCGTGTAATGTTGAGTCCATTTACCCGTAAGCCTGGCTGGTAGTGAAATCTCTTGAGCTTCGCTATGCGAGAAGCTGCCCGCGACCACAACCCAGCAGGCCAGCAACAGTAAACTTGTCTTCATTCGTCCCTCGATTTTGCCTTGCTACGGATTTGGTTCTTTTGACTATTAGAACGTGAACAATCATATAGATTGGAGATGAGGGTCCGAAGAAGAATTCGGCGAACGCGCCATTTTCTCATGTGGGCGAGCAAGAGCCGCTAAGGAGCCCGTGAAGAGGCGAAGAGATTAAGCATCTTGATAGCTCGCTTGCAAAGCAAAGAATCCTTTTCTCCATTGGACAATCCTTAATGGCAGCGTTTCGATGCAAGATCAGATGCAAGATCATTAGCAAACCGATTCTCAGTTTGAGCTTGCGCCATATGCCACAGTGACGTAAAACAACTGAAATGGCAGAGCTATCCCCCGATACGAGCTTGTCCCACTATCGCATTGTTTCCAGGATTGGTGCAGGTAGCATGGGCGAAGTTTACCTCGCACAGGACACAAGACTTGATCGCAAAGTCGCGCTGAAAATTCTGCCTGCGGACCTGGCAGCGAATCGCGATCGGATGCAGCGATTTGTGCGCGAGGCGAAATCCGCGGCGTCTCTGAATCATCCGAATATCGCTCACATCTATGAAATCGGCGAGAGCAACGGTGTGCACTTCATTGCGATGGAGTTCATAGACGGGCACACCTTCGGTGAAGTGATTCAAAGCGAGACTGATCTGAGAAAGCTTGTGCGCTATCTGCAACAGGTTCTCGAAGGTTTATCGAAGGCCCATGCTGCCGGCATCGTCCACCGGGATCTCAAACCCGACAACATCATGGTGACGCGCGATGGTCACGTAAAGATTCTGGACTTTGGCATCGCAAAATTGATCGAGGCCCAAACACTGTCAAGCACGTCGAGTGAAATTGACACGGCGATCACCCTGCAGCATTCGCAACCCGGCATGGTGCTCGGCACCGTTGGTTACATGTCACCGGAACAAGCGCGGGGCCGAACAAAGGATATCGATCGACGTTCAGACATTTTTTCTTTCGGCTGCATTCTATTCGAGGCGGTGACAGGGCAGAAAGCTTTTGCGGGAGAAGACGCGATCGATACCCTAAACAAGATCATTCGTGGGTCGCCGCCTCCGATCACCGACTTCCGGCCCGATGCTTCGAATCGTCTGCAAAGAATTGTGCGTCGATGTCTGGCGAAGAATCCGAAGGATCGCTATCAGACAACTAGAGACCTGAGCATTGAGTTGCGGGAACTGCACCGTGAACTCGCGAACCCTGCCGGAGTCGACATCACCGGAGAGCCTGTATCGATCGACGCCGCGACCGGCGTCCACCTCAAAAGTCCGTCGGAAAGCGCAGGCTCGAGTTCAACGCCGGCGCGCGCCTCCAGTGCAGAGTACCTAATCAGCCAGGCTAAGCTTAATAAACCCGGCGCCATTGTAACGATGGGACTGCTGTTACTGGCCGCGGCGCTAATCTTGTTATGGTACTTCACCCACACTCGCGCTGCCGTTTTAACGATTGCACTGCTGGCACTGACCCTGTGTCTAATATTGTTTTGGTATTTGAGAAGGCCTCGCGCTGTTCCACTCACTGATAAAGACACCATCGTACTCGCTGACTTTCTCAACACCACAGGCGATGCAGTATTCGACGGCACGCTAAAGCTGGCCCTGGCGGTGCAGTTGGGCCAGTCGCCATTTCTGAACATCTTTGGCGACGATCGCCTCCGTGAGGCCTTGCGCTTTATGGACCGCTCGCCTGACGAACGAGTAACGCGAGATGTTGGCCGTGAGATCTGCCTGCGACAAGGACTGAAAGCGTTGCTGGCCGGCTCAATCGCGGCCTTGGGCAGTCACTACGTAATCACGCTCGAAGCAATTAACGCGCTGACTGGCGACGCGATCGCGCGCGAGCAGATTGAAGCTGAAAACAAAGAGCAGGTGCTGAAAAAACTTGGCAAGGCGGCCACCAGGTTGCGCGAGAAAATGGGCGAATCGCTGGCTTCAATTCAAAAGTTTGACGCGCCGATTGAGCAAGCTACGACATCATCGCTCGACGCGCTCAAAACCTATTGTATGGGCCGTGAACTCGCTCTTGGGAACCGGGATCGCGACGCTATGCCGTTCTTAAAACGAGCAGTCGAACTCGATCCTAACTTCGCTCAAGCCTATGACAAACTGGCGGGAGCATATAGTAATACCGGGCAGCACGAGCAGGCCATAGAAGCCTTCCAAAAGGCGTTTGATCTGCGAGAACGATCCAGCGAGTATGAAAAGCTCAGGATTGCCGCGGACTATTACGCCTTCGCAACATTTGAGGCCGATAAATTCATAGAGGGTTACGAGTTGCTGGTGCGGACGTATCCGCGCGACTTTGTGGCCTGGAACAATTTGGGTAACCGGTACAATTCAGTGGGCCAATTCGAGAAAGCTGCCGAAGCCTGCCGCGAGAGTATTCGCCTTAATCCAAACTGGGTGATTCCACGAAGTAACCTGGCGCTGGCCTTTATCTCTCTCAATCGGTTCGATGAAGCCAGGCAGGTAATTCAGGAGGCCCTGGCGCAAAAACTCGAATCCACGGCAATGCATTCCCACCGCTATTCGATCGCCTTCGTGCAGGGCGATGCGGCGGCAATGAAGCAACAGATCGACTGGGCCAAAGGGCGGCCCGATGAATACCTGGCCCAGGCATGGCAAGCCGAGGCGGCGGCCTTCTGCGGCCAGTTGCGAAAGGAGCGGGAATTCAGCCAGCGTACGGTTGAACTTGCGCTGCAACACGAACAGAAAGAGGCCGCGGCCCAGTTCCTTGCTGGCCGGGCGGTAACGGAAGCAATCTTCGGCCACGGCGACCAGGTGGGCGGCCTCGTCGCCAGGGCGTTTGGTATTTTGCGCAGCAGCGCGGCAGTGGCAATTGCAGCTAATGCTTTTTCTCTTTGTGGGGACTCCGTGCGTGCGCAGCCGCTCATGGACGAATACTCCAAACGGTTTCCGAAAAACACATTCTGGAATGCAGTGGGCGCTCCTTTGTATCGAGCTCAAATTGCGCTGCACAGCGACAATGCTGCACAAGCGATCGAGTTGCTGGAATCAGCTCATCGCTTCGATTCGTCTGGCGGTTTTGGCCCGCAATACGTTCGGGGCCAGGCCTATCTAAAACTGAACAAAGGCGCGGAAGCTGCAGCTGAGTTTCAAGAGATTCTTAGTCATCGCGGCTGGTCTGTTCGCGGGGTTTTGTATCCTTTTGCATACGTCGGCCTCGCACGCGGAGCCGTCCTTCAAGGCGATACAGCAAGAGCGCGCAAGGCTTATCAGGACTTTTTCGCGCTCTGGAAAGACGCCGACCCGGATATTCCTATTCTGATTGAAGCTAAGTTGGAATACGAGAAGCTGCCGTGAGGGTGAAACAAAATCAGCCTTCAGGTTTAATCCCTCGATTAGAACTTCATCGTCCCCGCGAACCCTCTGGTCGTTCTCATCCAGCTTGAGAACATCGGGTGGACCGTAATTGGAATAGACGATTGCTTTCATGTGAACCTCCGGTGCAGACCGGGGACTGAATCAGCGTGCATCCCCCATCGCGATCACTATTCTCCCGCTGCCTGAGCCTGTTCCTTCCATCGTTGTTCGTTCACGCCAAACACGAGCAGCCACAGGATTTTCGCTCCCGATCCGAGCAGTCCAAGGAGCCCAATGATGGGGAACAGGCGATATCCGAGCGGCGGATATAAAAAGCTCAGCCAACCCACACCTCCAAGTATCCCCAAGACGCCCAGGAACCGAGGCAGGAAGGTGGATCTGATAACGAGGAAGCCCGTCAGGAGTGCATAGAATCCGAAAAATACCAGGGCAATGCCGGCGCCCTGGTCATTCACCTTGAGAAAGAGAAGCGCGAGCGCCTGCAACTGTTCCGTGCTGAATACACTCAAGTAGTGCGGGCCTCCCAGGACGAACAAGGGGGCGATAAAGAAGACGCGGCTAAACGTCTTGATGGCGCAACCGGCGAGACCCAGGTAGGCTGCCAGTAATGAAACGCTCCTGCCCGCCGGCCTAAGCAACTCATAAAAGAGAGCCGTCATGGCGACCTGGCACGCCATTTCAATGAGGTAGACTGCGAAACCGAACTGAAACAAGCCCCGGTGCGCCAGGATGTTGGTCGCCGTAGCCGCAGCGTCGCCATCTACCACCAGACTGCCGCTCACGAAACCCTGAGCGAATATTCCCGTCAGGATGGTGAGCAGATAAAACATACCGGTAATTCTGGCCAAGCGACGCGGCGACGTTTCTGCAATTCGTTCTATCACTTCATCCTCCCCAGTTGGCCCCGTCGCAGGCTCCACAGTCCGCGCACCGAGAGGATGACGGAGAAGAGCCCGAGCACGCCGATCGCGAGCAGCGTCCAGACGAAAAAGAAGTGTCCGCTGGTACCGGCGAGCCTGCTGGCGACGCCGACACCCTTCCCCCTCATGTGGACGTAGGGGACGACCAACGAAAAGAGCGACAGAAGGAGCATGATGATGTATCCCGATCGCCGTTCGGCAAGCACCAGCGTCCCGTACAGCCAGACGACGGAGAAGGGCACCACCATAATGAGGTTTGCGAGCCCTCCCGGCTCCCACCCGTACACGATGTCGCCCGCCAGGTGAAACGTAAGAAGGAGGAGCAGGAGCAGAGACGTGATGGTTAACATAGAGCTGTTTTTCATTTGATATTCTCCTGGTTAGATTTGTGTGTGCCTCTCAGTGAGGCACATTGCGCGCGAGCGGCGGTAGCGTGTTTCGTAACTAATTCGGTGCGCAACGATCTGTTGTGCGCAAACTAAATTTCAGAACGCCCAACCTCATCAGCCTCTCACGGTTCTGGATACTGAACGACAGAAAGAAGGTTCCCATCTGGATCACGGAACCATGCCACCCGGCTCCCATCTGGCGCGCACACGACGCCTGATTGATCATGAGAAAAGCCAGGAAACCGTTCAAACGTGACGCCACGCTCCCGCAACTCTCCAATAACGGATGCTATGTCTGGAACAGCGAAGCCCAGGACCGTATGCTCGGAGGGACGGGTAGACGGGACGGGCGAAACTCGTACAGACGTACCGCCGACATCGTAGACCAAAGCACCCTGTGACCGCGCTTGCAGAGGCAGACCCAAGACGCCGCCGTAAAACTGCTCGGCGTGCCGAATCTTGGACGTGCAGATGATCGCTTGCAACTTCGCCGACGCAAACATGACATCTCCTTGTTTTTGCGCCCTATGGCGCACAACTTTATTTTGCCCGCTGAAATTCGCCGTGCAACTCAACCGGCTTGCCGTTTGGCATAATGAAAGTGAAATCTACGACATGCTTGTTCGCGTCAATCATCGTGAACATCATGCGTTTTAGCAATCCGCCCTTCGTGCTGCCAGCGACATCTAGGAAACTGAACTCGATCGTCTTTCCATCCGGCGACATCTTTCCCTCCCAGCGAACCCGATTTCCGGCGTCACAATAATGGGTTGCGAGCAAACGATCCCCCTCGACGTAGAACATTGTGATCTCATGGTTCGGCACCCCTTTCTCCGTGTTCCCTTCGTGCAGAATAGCGGTACCACTGGATGCGGCGCGAATTGTGAAGTTGATCGGGATTCCCATAACCGTGCCTTCCCAGGAACCGGCCAGAGTCTTCAGTTTCTCAAACGCCTTTTGTGCGTCGGACTGCGGGCCAGACGTTTTCGGCATCTGCATCTGCTGCGGCAACGCGACGGCGGCCGTCGCAACCAGGATGATTAGAATTGCTAGTTTTCGCATTGGTTCTCCCCTTTGATTTGTGGAACTGCAACGATCGACCGCTATGCTAAGCGAAAGGCGGGCGTGGCTGTGTAAAGTGTGCGTAAAGTGACCACCGCTTTGTAAAGACGAGGTAAACTCCTGGTCCCGGCCGATGCCGGTGACCAAAATTGAAAGCTATAATGCGAGTGATGTTCGATTGGGTCAGACGTGTCAGAAAAAATTGGCTGGTGCCGGCTTGCGTGACGGTCTTGCTCGTCACGGTGCTCGCCGGCTTGCTTCAATTTCGCGGGATCAATCGCATGAGCGACGCCGTCCGGCGGCAACGCCGCGGAGACGTGGAGAGAACGCTCCGGAACTTCCGCGGCGACTTCCGAGCTACCCTGCTGCAACCGCTGCCTTTCTTCCGGCCACCGCCGGACGAAAGAAACGATGTCGCGCTCGAGTCCTATCTGGTCGAGAATACAAAACGATGGCACAGCAACTCTGACCGTCCGCAACTACTCGCCTCGATCAGCATCGGCACGCAAAGCGAGGAGGGAGTCGTCTTCCGACGGCTGCCGACCGGCGAAGACCAATTCAAGAGTGCGGACTGGCCCACCGAGTTTATGGGTTATCGCCGGGTCCTGGACGAGCGGGAAAGTTCATCCGGCAACTTGGCCCCGCCTTTTTCGGCCGGAGCTATTCTTACGTTATTTCAAGGCGCCGCGGTTTTGATATTTCCGATCGTTACGGGTGCCTCGCCTATACCGAAATCGCAACGGTTCAAGGGCTGGTGTTTTCTTGAATTTGATCGTACGTATCTCCGTGAGCATCTTCTTCCCGAACTAGTGGCGCGGCATTTTGGTGGTGCGCGTACTCAGGCGGCAATTGTTGCCCGCGATCCCTTGAGCCTGATCTATGCCTTGGAGCCAACGGTGACGATCGAATCGTTGGCACAGGTTGACGGGGGCATTGTCCTGCTGGACGCAAATCTTCCGCAGGATCTTCTAGTGACACCACCGCCGCTGGCAGACCAACAACCGATTGTGTCGGGCTCGCCCGGGGTGCCGCTTGCTGAGATCGCTGGCGGTCGAGGAGGCACTGGCATCGGCGCCTGGGTGTTGGTGGTGAAAAGCCAAGCCGGTTCGTATGAAGAGCTGATCGAATATTGGCGCCAGCACGCCGTTGGCTTGAATTTCTGGATGCTCGTGCTGTTGGCCGGGACCTCAGTCATGTTGATGTTGGCCACGATGCGCGCGCGCCGTTTGGCGCAACAGCAGATGGAGTTCGTGGCGGGCGTCTCTCACGAATTGCGCACGCCGCTGACCGTCATTCAATCGACGAGCTACAATTTATCGCAGGGTACGATCCAGGACCCGAGTCGGGTGCGACAATACGGTGACGTGATTCAACGTGAAGCGCGCCGGCTGATCAATCAGATCGAGAGAATGCTTAGCTTTGCGGGTATTCAATCGGGTCGTCGAGTTTATGACCTACAACCGACCAACGTGACTGAGATAGCCGAACGCTCTTTGGCCGAGTACGCCGTGCCTTTCGCAGAAGATCGCTGGCAAATCGAACAGCACTTTGCAGAAGATCTGCCTCTGGTGGTCACTGATGGTCCCGCGTTGGAAAGTGCCCTGAAGAATTTGTTTGAGAATGCGTTGAAGTACGCAGCGCAAGGCAAGTGGCTGAGTGTAAGCGCGTGTGCCGTGCAAGACACGAAGCGCAAGGAAGTGCAAATCACTGTTGCTGACCGCGGGCCCGGAATCGCGCCGAAGGATCTGCCGCATATCTTCGAACCTTTCTATCGCGGACAGAGTGTTGCCGCGACGACTAGCGGCACGGGACTGGGGCTGTGTCTCGTCGAGCGTAACCTGCGCGCGCTTGGCGGCAGCGTGACGGTGCGGTCAGCGCCAGATGACGGGACATCGTTTACGTTGCATCTGCCGGTTTCGTGAGTGGTTTGATGTCCGATAAGCTTTAGCTTTTCGTGGCGCTGCGACAAACTAAAGGAAGCTCTGAACAGTGCTTCGACGCGTAGCGTCGATCTGAATTTAGCCCGGCCTTTCAAGGCCGGGAAGGGACCGACGAAGTTTTCGCGTCGCGTAGCGACGCCTGAAAGCCACTCTGAATTTCAATCGTCGCTACGCGACGAGAACCGGTGACTAACCGGTCCCGGCGTTGAAACGCCGGGCTAAACTCATACCGACGCTACGCGTCGAAGAAACTTATTCAGACCTTCCTAAGGTCTGTCGGACATCTCAACTTTTTTCACAGCGACGATGGCAAATAAGATCCTTTTGATTGAAGACGACTCAGGCATCACGATGGCCCTGACGGACCTGCTCAACGCGGAAGACTATCGCGTTGAGACGGCCGCCGATGGCTTGACGGGTTTGGCGCGCGCC
>DATNNY010000654.1:0-58361 GCA_035601635.1 Pyrinomonadaceae bacterium | reverse complement strand
AGCCAACGGCAGCCTGGCGGCGAACGAGCAAACTGACATCGCGGCGGAAACGTCGGGCAAGGTCGTCGCCGTCGGGGTCGACCTGGGCAGTTCAGTGCGACGCGGGCAGATGATCGTCAAGCTTGATGACGCGGACTTTCGTATTCGCGTCCAACAGGCGCAGGCCCAGTTGGACCAGGCGAAAGCCACGCTGCGCCAGAACGAGGCAAAGATCGGTCTGCGGCCCGGGCAGAAGTTCAATCCGGAGAATGTTCCCGAGGTGGCAGGGGCGCGCTCAGCGCTGGAGTTAGCTGAGAAGAATTTGCGGCGCTACGAGAAACTGGTCGAGACCGGCGACATTTCGCGCTCGGCTTACGACCAGCAGAAATCACAACGCGATCAGTTGGCTGAGCAATATCAGGCCCTGATTCATCAGGCCCAGCAAAACTACGCCACCGTTGCCAACTCGCAAGCGGCGGTCGATGCCGCGGTGACTCAGGTCGCACTTGCGAAGCGCAGTCTCGGGTATACCGTGGTGGTCTCGCCGATGCCGGGATATGTCTCCGATCGCCCCGCCGACGTCGGCGAATATGTTTCACCGCAACAGAAAGTCGCCACCGTCGTCAACCTGAACCCTTTGCGCGTGCGCATAGATGTTCCCGAACAGGCGATTCCACAGGTGCGTACCGGCGAGAGTGTTTCTGTCAGCGTATCGGGTTATCCCGATCGTAATTTTGCCGGCCACGTAGCGCGGGTTTCGCCTAACGTCACCACTGCTTCAAGGACGCTGACGGTTGAGGCCGATGTTGAGAATCCAAAAGCCGAGTTGAAACCAGGCCAGTTCGCCACTGTGCGAATTCTTTTGCCGCAAAGCGCGCCAGCCGTGCTCGTGCCGCAGCGAGCACTGCGCACAATTTCGGGATCCACCTACGTGTTCGTGATCAAGAACGGCCATGCTGAGCAGCGCCTGGTGCAGTCCGGCCAGACTGAGGGTGACCTGGTTGAACTCAAGAGTGGTGTCGCGGCCGATGAAATAGTGGCCACCAGCAATGTCGATCAATTGAGTGATGGAGCGGCAGTCACGCAATAGATGGGAACCCGCTCGCGGTATCGAGCGGGTTTTTCGCAAAAAGAAAGGCCGGCAGGATGCCGGCGTTCCGCAGGCAAGATGCCTGCGCTCCAGTCGATCAATTGAGTGATGGAGCGGCAGTCACGCAATAGGTACGAAACCGCTCGCAGTAGCGAGTGGGTAGGGGAGGGGCCGGCAGGATGCCGGCGTTCCGCAGGCAAGGATGCCTGCGCTCCGCGGGGTGAAGATGCAAAAACTTGCTGAAATCTGTGTTCGTCGTCCGGTCTTCGCGACCATGCTCATTCTGAGCATTACGGTGGTGGGCCTGTTTTCCTTTAGATCGCTCGGCGTCGATCTGTTTCCTAAGATCGATTTGCCGACGATCACGATTACGGTCGTCAATCCGGGCGCTTCGCCTCAGGAAATAGAAACCGAAATCACCGACAAGGTCGAAGGCGCGGTTAACACCATCAGCGGCATCGATGAATTGCGGTCGACTTCCGTCGAAGGCGTTTCGCAGGTGTTCGTTAATTTCGTGCTCGAGAAGAATGCCGACGTGGCCGCTTCGGAAGTGCGCAACAAAGTTGACTTGATCGTTAACCAGCTGCCTGAGACGGCCGAAGTCCCAATTGTGCAGAAGCTCGACACTGATGCGACGCCGGTCTTGCGCATAGCGGTATCGGCGCCGCGCAGCTTGCGCGAGGTGACCGACATCGCCGACAAAGGGATCAAGCGCCTGATCGAATCGATCGACGGGGTCGGCAACGTTGAAATTGTGGGCGGCCGTCTGCGTGAGGTGGAAGTCTGGGTCGATCCCGACAAGATGCGGGCCTTTAATGTTACAGCTGCCGACGTCGCGAATGCGGTCAAGCTACAAAACATGGAGCTGCCCGGTGGTCGCATTGAATCAGGGCAGCGCGAGTTCACTGTGCGCACGATGGGACGCGTTCCCGATCCGGCGCAATTCAACAATATCGTGGTCGCAAGCCGCGGCGCTTACGCGGTCAAGCTAAGCGACATTGGTTATGTCGAAGACGGGGCCGAAGAGCAACGCACGGAAGCGCGTTTGAATGGCCAGCCCGCCGTAACGCTGGTCGTGTCGAAGCAGTCGGGCCAAAACACCGTGGCGGTTGCCGACGCGGTTAAAGAGCGTCTGGCCGAGCTGACGCCGAACTTGCCGCATGATGTGAAAACACAAATCGTTGGGGACCAGACGATCTTTATCAAAGCGGCCCTGCATTCGATCAATCTGCACCTGATTGAGGGCAGTATCCTGGCGGCCATCGTCGTTTTCGTCTTTCTTTGGAACTTCCGCGCCACCTTCATCGCTTCCATAGCCATTCCTACTTCGATCGTGGCCACCTTCGGACTGATGGCGGCGATGGGCTTTACTCTGAACCAGATCACGATGCTCGCGCTCACACTGATGGTCGGAATTGTGATCGACGATGCGGTGGTGGTGCTGGAAAATATTTTTCGCTTCATCGAAGAAAAAGGAATGCCGCCGTTTCAGGCGGCCATTGAAGGCACGCGCGAAATCGGCATGGCAGTTACGGCCACGACCTTGTCCTTGCTCGCAGTGTTTCTGCCCGTCGGATTCATGGCCGGCATCGTCGGCCGCTTCATGTCTTCGTTCGGATTTACTTCTTCGTTCGCGATTGCGGTTTCGCTGATCGTGTCGTTTACGCTGACGCCTATGCTGGCGGCGCGCATGATCAAGCGCAAGCACGCGCCGACCGCAAAAGGACCCAGCCCGGAAATCTCGACTTCGCCGGAAGGCCAGAAGCGCAGTTCGCTGGCTGAGTTCAAGGACAAGTACGTCCAGGCGCAATCGAAAGAGTCGCGCTTCTATCGTCCCATCGATCGCACCTATACCTGGATGCTCAGGTGGTCTATGAATCATCGCTGGGCGATTGTGTTGTTGTCGGTCCTGGTGATCCTCAGCACCGTGCCGCTTTTCATGTTCGTCGGGAAGAACTTCTTGCCGGTTGACGACCAGGCGCAGTTCGAAATCAATGTGCGCGCGCCCGAAGGCTCGACACTCTCTTCGACCTCGGGTCTGGCGGAACGCATTGCCGCTGATGTTCGAAAGCTGCCCGGCGTCACCGACACGCTGGTAACCATTGGCAGTGGGCAACAACAGATCGTCAATCTGGCAAACATCTACGTGAAGATGACGGCGGTTGACGAGCGGAGCATCTCGCAACAGGATTTGATGATTCGGGTGCGTAACGAGATCGTGAGCAAGTACCTGAAAGAATTTCCGGATCAGCTGCGCACGAGTGTTAATCCGGTGGCGGCTATTTCCGGCGGCGGGCAGCGTAACGCGGACATCAACTTTGTGGTGAGCGGCCCGGATCTGGACAAGCTCACCAAGTACGCTGACGACCTGCTCAAGAAACTGAAGACAATTCCGGATGTCGTCGACGTCGATTCGACGCTGATCACGGGCAAGCCTGAATTACGCGTGGTAATCGATCGGGCCCGTGCCGCCGATCTGGGAGTGCGGGTTGGCGACATCGCTCAATCACTCAACACTCTGGTGGCTGGTCAGAAGGTTTCGACTTTCAACGCCGGCACCGATCAATACAACGTGCGGGTGCGCGCGATGGGAGAGTTTCGCGCCAGCGCCGATGGCTTGAAACGAATGCTGGTATCTTCACAAAAGCTGGGTTGGGTCAGCCTCGATAATCTGGTGCGGGTCGAGGAAGGCACTGGCCCCTCTTCAATCGATCGCTACAACCGTCAACGCCAGGTGATGCTGGTCGCGAACACCAAGCCGGGAGGATCGCAAACAGCAGTCACCGCGAAGCTCACCGAATATGCCAAAGCGGAAAATATGGACAGCTCTTATCGAACGTTTCTGGCCGGGAGGACGCGAGAGCTGGCTCGCACCGGGCAGTATTTCCTGCTGGCGATCGTCTTGTCGTTTGTCTTCATGTACATGGTTCTGGCGGCGCAGTTCGAATCATTCATTCATCCGGTCACGATTCTTTTGACGCTGCCGCTCGCAATTCCATTCGGCATCGTTTCGTTGCTGGTGACGGGACAGACGGTGAATATTTTCTCGGGTCTGGGTTTGTTGCTGCTGTTCGGGGTGGTGAAAAAGAACGCCATCCTGCAAATCGATCATACGAACGGTTTGCGCAAGCAGGGCATGGAACGCCATGACGCGATCATCCAGGCGAATCGCGATCGCTTGCGCCCGATTTTAATGACCACGATCGCGCTGGTCGCGGGCATGACGCCGTTGGTCCTCTCCAGCGGACCGGGCGCGGGTACCAACAGATCGATTGGCGTGCTGGTGATTGGCGGACAGTCTTTGTGTCTGCTGCTGACGTTGCTGGCCGTGCCGGTGTTCTATTCACTGTTTGATGATTTGGCGCGCAGCCACATCTGGTCCCGCATCAGCTCGACGTTCTCCGGCGTCTTTGGGCGCGCGCGGCGGCGAGCGGCGACAGCGGCGGCCTCGCTCTTGGGAATAACGTCGAGGCACTAGACGCGTGGTGTCCTTTCTTGAGAAATTTCGCTTGGCAGATAAGACGATCCACGAAAACATCCGAAGCGAAAGTTTTGTTGGTGTGATTTCGTGGATCGTTCGTGGTTCGGGCTAAATGAAAAGCCAAAGCAAGTTACTCGATCGCGAACACCTGTTAGGATCGTCAACTAATGATGGAAGAAAGTCATGATTGAAGTAAAACGAGCATCCAGTCAACCGCGTCCGCGAAGCGGGCGGAATCAATCTGAATCCGTGAGACGTGCGTCAGCGGACTGGGCAGCAGCCCGACCGTCAGAGATGGCTTCGGCTCTCGCATTCACGAGTGAACGCCCTCCCTCACGGTCGGGCTACCGCCCCTCCGCTGCGCGGACGATATTAACGATCGCTTCGCTTATGGGGTTGGTATTTGTGCTTGCACATTCGAACGCCTTTGCCCAGGAACCCGCGCCAGTCCCGACGGCTTCGCCCATGGTTTCGGCGCAGCAGAGTCCAAAGGCCCCTTCGGTAGTGATCGATTATCGCGCCGACGCAAATCGGCCCCTGCCTTCGCTGAGCCGAGTCGGTGTAGAGACAAACGATCAGCAACCACTGACCCTGCGCGAAGCGATTGCTTTGGCGCTCGTCAACAATAAAGACATCGAAGTCGCGCGCGACAGCGTTAAGATCGCCGAATACGATCTGTTATCGACGCACGGAGCGTATGATCCGAGGCTCAGCGCGCAGAGCTATTACGAGAGAATCAAAACCCCGGCCGCCAGTTTTCTCAGCGGGGCCAGCAACGCCGTCGAGGCGACGGACTTTACCGCGACCACTCGTCTGGAAGGTTTGACCCCAAAGTACGGCGGCAACTATCGGCTGGACTTTTCATCGGTCCGCTCGACCAGTAACAGTTTGTTCACCGCGCTTAATCCGCAGTATCCAACCGCGCTGACTTTCACCTATATCCAGCCGCTGGTTCGCGGGCTGCGCTTTGACTTGCCACGGCGTCAGATCGAAGTGGCCAAAAAGAATCTTTCATTGACCGACGCGCAGTTTCGCCAGCGGGCGATCGAAGTAATTACCAGCGTGCAGCGATCGTATTGGGACCTGGTTTTTGCGCTGCGCAATCTGCAGATTCAACGTGATTCGCTCAACGACTCGCGCAGCCAACTCGAGCACAACCGCCGCATGGTGGCCGAAGGTTCGCTCGCGCCCATTGATGTAGTCGCGGCCGAAACGCAAGTCGCGAATTTCGAACAAGCCGAGTTCAGCGCCCTCGAAGACGTTAACCGAGCCGAGAATAGTCTGAAAAACATGATCGCCGAAGATCAGAAGGCTAAGTTATGGGGCCTGTCCATCATTCCCACGGATCAGGCCGATCTGACTCTGCCGCAGGTCTCTCTGCCTGATGCGATGAGTTCCGCGATCCAAAATCGACAGGAATTACGTCAATCGGATCTGGCGCGCGAAATTAATCTTCTGGATCAGAGACTCTATCGCGATCAGACCAAGCCGGAGATCGATCTGGTCGGAAGTTACGGGATGGTGGGTAACGCCGGCACTTTGACGGGTAGTAATCCTCTTTCGGCCAGCAGTGATCAAGTGCGGGCCCGAGTGAACCAGTTGTCGTTGCTTTCGGGCTTGCCGGCGCTGCCGGCTCCGGCGGCAACCACCATTTCGCCTGACTTGCTCGGCGGCTACCCACAGTCCCTTTCCAATCTTGGTTCGAATCAATTTAACAATTTTCGGGTAGGAGTTTCGATCAGTTTGCCGCTGCGCAATCGCACCGCCGCGGGCCAGCTCGGCCATTCGCTCGTGGAAGGGAAGCGCATCGCGACCCAACGTGAACAGCTCGAACAACTGATTCAGGTCGAGGTGCGCAACGCGCTGCAGTCGCTGACTACCGCGTCGGCCCGTCTACGATCGGCGGCGATTGCCCGCTCGACCGCCGAGCAACAATACGAAAGCGAGAAACGCAAACTCGACGTCGGCCAGTCAACAGTTTTTCTGGTGCTCGAACGGCAGACCGCATTGGCCACCGCGCGGGGCAACGAGTTGCGCGCGCAGACTGATCTCAACAAATCCATTGCTGAGCTACAGCGCGTGACAGGAAATTCGCTGGGAGCCAATAATGTTACCGTGAGCGTTCGCTGAGATGATGAGGTCAGTACCACCTGCGTCAGCAGGTGGATCCATAGCTCAACTTAATGCCCAACCTGAATGATTGACCCGCCCGCTTACGCAGGTGGTACTGACTTGCGCTGGATTTCGACGCATAGCCCGTCGTAGGCAGCGATCGTCTTACCCGGCCACAGCTCTCCAGCTTTGCTTTCAAGATCAACGCCGTCCCATTCGGGGTAAAGATGCGTAAGGATTAGTCTACGTGGCTGTGTCAGTTGCGCGAGACGCATAGCTTCGTCAAGCTCGAGATGTTTTGGCGTCGGCTTGTTACGCCAGAACGAGCATTCCAGCAGCAGCAGGTCAGCGCCGCGTGCGAATGTTGCCAGCTCTTCAGAATATCCGGTGTCCGATGTATAGACGAGTGATGTTTCGTCACTGTCAGTCAGCCGAATCGCCAGGCTTTCACGAGTGTGTGGGGTCGAAAAAGTTTGCGCGGCAAGTCCCGGCATTAATTCAAAGCCGGCGTTGTCGGCTGAGGCTTCATGGAGCTCGATGGGAAAGGGTTGGGCGAACAACGCGTAGTTGTTCGATTCGTCGATTGCTCTTAAGAGCTTTCCGATTCCCACACATCCGAAAATCCGCAGCGGCTTTTGACGGGCCTGCGTCTGCGGGGCCCACTTCAATCCAAACAGCAGCGACGCCAGCCCGCCGCAGTGATCCAGATGCAGGTGGCTAATCCAGATCACATCGAGGTTGGGCCAGTCGACATCTTCCTGAGCCATGCGGTGAGCTGAGTCTGCGCCGCAATCGAGTAAGGCACTACCCGCCGGCGTTTCCAACCAGAAAGCAGCAGCGGCCCTTTGCGGATGCGGAACCGAAGTCCCGGATCCAAGAACGATGAGTTTCATGATCGGCAAGGCTAACAATGAGCATCGTCGATGGTCAACGCGTTGGATATGGAGCGCGCCGGCAAGCGAAGGTACAGAACCGCTTGCAGTAGCAAGCGGTTCACGAGTTCCACCTACGACTCCCGCACAAAAAGAAATTCACCGTCCTGCGAAGATTGAGTTATTAACCCGCTTGCGACCGCAAGCGGTTCTGTACCTTCGCTTGCCGCCGCACTCCATATCGCGTATTCTGACGCGCTTCGATCTTAAACCCTGGATGCACTCAATAAATCAGCGCTGAACATGAGCATAAAATCCGACAAGTGGATCCGGCGCATGGTGCAGGAATGCGCCATGATTGAGCCTTTCGAGCCGCATCAGGTAAAAGAGGTAGATGGGCGGCGGGTCGTTTCATATGGCACCTCCAGCTACGGCTATGACGTGCGCTGTGCAGATGAATTCAAGTTATTCACCAACGTGTATAGCGCCATCGTCGATCCAAAGAAGTTCGATGCCAAGAGAGTTTTGTCGACATCCAGGCCGATCACGTCATCATTCCACCGAATAGTTTTGCGCTCGCGCGCAGGGTGGAATACTTTCGCATTCCTCGGAACGTCATGACAATCTGTCTCGGAAAGAGCACCTATGCGAGATTCTCTTAACCGAGTGCACGGAAAAAGAGAGGATTTAGACGGACTTTGACTCTAGTACCAACGACTTAAGAATATGCAATAATTTGCGCATTCATTAGAGCGACCGAAAAAATTAGATTTCACCGCAGCGTCGACCCGAAAGAGCACTGAGCATGAGCATAAAATCCGACAAGTGGATCCGCCGCATGGCTCTGGAGTTTGCCATGATTGAGCCGTTCGAACCGGGCCAGGTGAAGGCAGTAGATGGAAAACCGATCGTCTCGTATGGAACATCCAGCTACGGCTATGACATCCGCTGCTCAGATGAGTTCAAGCTGTTCACAAACATCAACAGCACCATCGTCGATCCAAAAAACTTCGATGAAAAGAACTTTATTGAGGTGAGAGGCGACTCCGTAATCATTCCCCCAAACAGTTTCGCGCTCGCGCGCACAGTTGAATACTTTCGAATTCCTAGAAATGTGCTAACAATCTGCCTCGGGAAGAGCACGTATGCGAGATGCGGAATTTTGGTCAATGTAACACCATTTGAACCGGAATGGGAGGGCTTCGTGACTCTCGAGTTTTCAAACACCACACCGTTGCCGGCTAAGATATATGCGAATGAAGGAGTCGCCCAAGTGGTCTTCTTCGAATCTGACGAGATTTGTGAAACCTCTTATAAAGATAGAGGAGGTAAGTACCAAGGTCAGCGGGGGGTGACGCTGCCCCGCCTCTGACGATGTCGGTTCTCATAGTTAATGAAATCCGCACCATAGTTAGTGATATCTTTTCTCATAGTTAGTGGTTCCAATGATATTAGTTGGTCTCAATGATCTCGACGTCACAAGGGACACGTGTCGGTTCTCGCTTGCAGACTGTACAATCACCTGACACAACCCTTAAGGAACCAACAAGAGATGTTAACGGCATCCAAGAGAATTCTAGATTGTGAGAGTGTGCCGTCCATATATGAGTCGCTTCATAAATCATTCGGAATCGACGAGGGTTCGCTAAACGAATGGTTTGACGAATTGGGTGCGGAGTTGGCTCATCTCGACGAAGCGTCTGATGAGTTTCTTCTACGACCGATTAAGAATCTCGTAGTCCCCGACAAACCCTTCGACACGACGTTTTGGTTTCATCTTACCCGTACTCTGAGATCCACGACCTTTACTGAAGGTATTCTGCCACTTCCCAAAGTGCTTGATTCGCTATGGGAAGCGCTATTTGAATTAGCCCAGCATATTGTCTCAAGAGAAGATTGGGATCAATTTCGGCTAAGTTTGAGCGGGATCTATGAATACAATTCAAAACTCGAGGATGCCATCCATTGGGGACCATACGGATTCTTGATCCTGCCACTGGCAATGGCCGATTACACTAGCTCTCAGACGTTCTCCCATTATCTGACATCACCTGAGATTATTGAAGATATCTGCGGGCACTTCCGCGAAGATTTTAATTTTGATTTACTGGCTGCCTTCCAAGAATGCACTGTAGCGCGAATTATTAAGTTCGAAGATCATAAATCAAAATTGGAACACTTGTGCGCGGCCATTCGATATCTTTATTTTGTTTATCACGGAAAGTATCCAGACGTACTTAACCCCATTTTCTCCGGAGAGGTGGGGTATTCTCAGATTCAAAAAGAAGTCTTATTTGACTGAGTCTGGCGAAGGGGTATATGCGGCTAATGTAAATGCATCTTCCTCTAGATGGGTCGAAGACTTGCCATCTTAAGGACGGAATTGAGTTCTGCAACGGCGGATTCCCTCAGATATTCGAGTTGCATTTTAAGGCCACGTTCAATTTGAAGGTCATAAGGTTTAATCACTATCATCCCATCTTTGAGACCGCTTTGGAATGTCGTTTTTAGTTCCAACAGTCGACGGTAGACTTTGTCACAAGCGAGCCGCCAAACATCTTCCTGTATGGAGCGACGGCCGCCAATCGCTCTTCTAATTATGTTCCTTGTTTCGCGGTCCACCAATTCACCGGTATTCAGCGCGCGCATCGTGTCCTGGATGGCTTGAAGAAAATCATCCGCATTTTCAGAGTAGATGGGATCCTGGAAGGCGGGCCGAGAGAATGCGTGCGCGTAGACTTCGAGTGTCAGTTTGTCAATATCCTTAGACGATCTCACATTTAAGACGTGACGATAGTACCGTCGCTGTAACTCGCCAAAATTATTAAGGTAGGAACGATAGTCATCCCAAAACCAGATTCGAACGGCAAAGTCGCCACGATCTTGAGACTCTTTGTCGAGCAGCCGAGCTAAACGTTGAGCTTTCTCATCTCGCTTCGCCGTAGTTGCGAGAATCCATTCATCCAACTTAGGTCTAAACTTCAAAGCTTGTTCGTATTCATCGTAAAGTAATCTCTTTGTAACGGCTCCTCCGGGACGCGGTTGATTCTGCTCGTCCAGCTCATCCATTCGTTTACACTGAATTCCGATGCGGCTTTTACTGGGTAGCCATTGCCCGTACACATCAACCCCGTGTTGGGCTTGACCAGCCCGACCAATTTTTTGCGCGAGAGCTCCCCCATATAAATACGGGAAAACAGCCTCGGTAAGATCTTCAAACTGTTGCCAATAGAAAGGTGGTTGGAAGTCCTGAAACATGTGGTATTAACTGAGTGGCTTTAGATCTTATCGCCTGCCGTACTCTGCCTCGCACATAGTCTCAGTAGAATATTAGCAAGATGTGGTCAATGAGAATTGGTCGACCCACGGCGCTGCGATTGTGTCGCGAATGATACGCCTGCGAGACAGTTGAACGTGTTGATTCGACGGAGAACGGAGCTTCTGAGTCCACCGCATAAAGAGCCGGAGCCTTGGCGAATTCTTGCGCGATCTTCTTACCCCAATCTCCTAGGTTGCCACGCTGTACGTAGCCGAGCATACCGGCTTGGTCCTCTTCTCGCGCGTAATCACCGCGCAGAAAACATCCGAGACCATCAGTCCCAAGGTAAATTTTTACCGTGTGGCGTCTACCGAGCCGCTTACTTTCAAATCGGAAACGGGCACGAGGGCGAAGCGCTCCCGAATCAATCCGCAGGTCAACGCGTTTTCGGCGTTTTCCTTTTCGTCGACCGTCGTTGATAGGGGGATCGTCGTGTACGCTGAACATAGACATCCATGGTTCGTCGCGCTCGCTCAAAACATGGTCAATTGCTTCAACCAAATCGCCTGAGATCGAAGGCTCTTCCGCTTTTTCGTAAGCAGAAGGTGTCAATCGGTCATAGCCGAGTAGCACCAGTTGATGGACCCGTCGAACAAACACCCTTCGTAGGTAAACAGAATTGCTTGAAAAGCCGCCGGGCCGAGGACGCGATGCATTTATCACTGGATTTGGTCTCCGAGTTGTAGGGTTCCTGCAATGATTTCTTGAGCATCTAACATCGCTTGGCTTTCAGTCCAATGGAACCGTTGCATAGGCTTCAACACGAACGTCTTCGATTCTTCGTAGACACGTAGATTACGATCGAAGTAGAGCCACTGGCTCTGCTGTTTTCTGAGG
Source organism: Pyrinomonadaceae bacterium (assembly GCA_035601635.1). Taxonomy (GTDB): domain Bacteria; phylum Acidobacteriota; class Blastocatellia; order Pyrinomonadales; family Pyrinomonadaceae; genus UBA11740. The sequence goes on along the minus strand of DATNNY010000654.1, from coordinate 46,671 downwards.
CGTCGCCGCGTCTTTTCCAACTGTCGCGCGGTCAATTGATCTGCCGCGACAACAGTGAGACTACGAGCTGCCATTTTGTCGGCAATTAGATCGATTTGGATCATACCGGACTCGTTGTCATAGACAATACCGACCTGATGCCGCTTGTCCAGTTCGTCGCCAACGAAAGCATCAAGATCAGCCTTTAATCGACGGGCATAGGTTTTCATCTCGGCCTGCTTCGGCGGACGAATAGCTGGCCTTCCGATATTCCCGTCAATCAGATGTAATCGAACGCGTACAAGGTCATGGACTAATGCGCGGTCATGATCGTCAAATCCAAGGGTGTCATACACGAGATTGTTCAACTCGTTCAACAGAGGAACGAGGTTGTCACGATCAGGGATACCGAATTGAAGTTGTTTTTGGCCTTCTCCGCGCTGCTCGATACGGGTGTCGCGTACATCGACGGGAGTAGTTTTGACCAGCCGGTTATGCAGTTGTAACCACGGTTCAAGATATTCACGGCTTCGATTTGCAATCGGTACTGGAATGCGTCGGAGAGCATTGAGGGTTGCCACATCACGTTTCACGCCAAATTGAGGAGATGTAAGAAACTGGTGATAGAACGCAAAGTCAGAACTTAGATAAAGCGAGAGCGCTTTGAGAAAAGCATCATCGCCTGTCGTGCTTATTATGCCGATCTGTCGGGTCGGAACAATAAAGTACTTGTCGCTGAAGATCGCAAACGTGCGCGCGGCACTTACGACAACATGGGGGGCATTACAAATAGCTAGACCGCGGATCCCGCGACGCAGGTGACCGTAGTATTTCTTGTTCTCAAGAAAAGCATTGTTCGGAAAGTCAAAGAGATATCGGAGTCTTGCGGCAGCGTTCATCGTTAGCAGCGGTTGACCGACCACTTCGGGAACATATTTCGTTCGGTTTTTACCGCTCTTGACATGTGAAGATACTAGCGGGGGGCCTTCAGCTACCACAATCGCTCCTTCAGCTTCGAGTTCTCCAATACTCGTCATGCGGCTCGCAGTGCGGGTTAACAATTTTATGTCGGACGCCGAGCCCCACATGGCAAGTTTCCAAGGAAGAGCATCTCCCCTAGCGACTTCTCCCACTGAAACATCGCGGATTTCATTAGCGCTAATGACCAAACTCCAAGTAGGCACCCGTTCTCCCTGAACGCTCGGTCGAGTTGGTTCTTGATTCGCTACCATTGGTGAGAACACGCGAATACAGTCATCGGGATCAACTTCAACTTGGTCGCGATTGCAAAAGAAGAAAGATGCTGCAGGTATCCGAGGACGCTTGACGGTGGATCTGCCGCTAGCAAAGAGGACTTCCGCAAGGTTCGAGAAGTTAGCCACTGCGGTGACTCGTTGAGCTTTGAAGAACCTCTTTCTAAATTTGCGCGACGGATCTTCGAATAGCGTCATCGCTGGCAGTAGTAGGGCAGTCGCTCCAGCGTCAAACAGAAACTCACTTGATCGCCACGCGAACGCCTGAGCCAGTTCGTTGTCACCGCACGGCCGCTGCTTCACATTCTCCTTATCGCGCATCCATTCCCAAGCCGGCTCGTCTTGCTTGATCAGTTTGGCGGGATTAAGATCTTTCCAGGGAGGATTTCCAACGATCCAATGAAACTTAATTTCGGCCAAGTTCTGACGCGCGGCATTACTTAGCTTGAAAAAATTTGTCTGAAAAATATTAGTTCCAACCAGGGCAGGGAGCTTGAAATCGGAGTTAGGCTTCCCAGGCGACGTTGGCAATAGGTCCGGCGGATGAACGTAATCGAGTAGCGTGAGAATGAGACTCAACTCTGTCACCTGGCATGCATCAGGGTCGTTGTCGATTCCAAAGATATGATCTTCTAATAAAGCGCGAAGTTCGTGCGGCGTAGGCCTCTGTTTCGTAACCGGAAACTCACGCTCGATAAGTCTACGATAGCTTTGAACAAGGAAAGCCCCAGAGCCGCAAGCCGGATCGAAAACCTTCATTCCACGTTGAAGCGGTAATCGTTCCTCCATCTCCGACAACATGAAATTGACGACTGGTATCGGCGTATAGTAAGCGGCGGCCTCTTCGCCCTTCGTAGCTCCGCCGTCCTCCTCGGGCATATGTAAGAACTGTTCGTAAATTACCGACAGGGTCTCGATTGGAATGTAGGAAAAGTCGTAGACGCGGAAGTCAAGATGCAACTGCCAGTCACGTTCACCCACTATCTCGTCACCATGAAAGGTAGCTGCGACGCGTGAGATCAGCTCATCATCTGGCGCACCGCGGCCGCGCAGCTTTAGCGGAAACACGCTACCATTAAGCCACTCATCCAGCCTTTCGGTGACGGCCTGCAATCCAGCGCGGGTGGCAGTACCCCCAAAGATCGCCGATTCATCGAGCTGCCACTCGGCCAGTCGCGCATCTGAGAGAATGTCTCGATCGCGCAGGTAATGCAGGTAAACGTACTTACCTATCAATGCATGAGAAACATCCTTCTCCAAGCCGCCATTGTCTCGAAGCCAGCGATCGAGCTTCAGCAAGTTACCGAGTAACTTCCAGTTGATCCGCGTTTCCGGTGTGACGTGTCGGCCCCAATCTCTCCACAACTTACCGCTGTCGATAGCGTCGGCATGAAATGACTCAGCGAGTTCCGACACTTCATTGAATTGCATCAATGGCTTCAAGACTCCTCGCTCTAAGCCGTTCTTTAGCGGTTGGCACTTAAAACCCGAATATAGGGAAACTCCGCGCGGCGAATGCACCAGTAGGAAAGGAACGATATCCTGGTTCCACACCAGTTCATGGATTTTGGCTGCAGCCTGTTCGGACTCCGCAGTACAGACATAGACGACGGGGACAAGAGGCTCAGTCTTGGATTGGGGAGTACGCCGTAGCGTATAAACACCTTCTAGATGGCACGGTTTAGCTGTCGCCTTTCGAAATATGTGGCCAAAGTCCGGTGCCGCGCGCAGTTCAGCACTGCCACGTCGCAAGAAGTGCGGCGACTCCAGATAACCGAGCCGGCCAAAAAAGGTCGTTAGATCCATTGTCACATTTCGCTTAAGGAGTGGTGGTAATCCTTTGAAAGACCCTCTTCCCTAATGCGCGAGTCGAGCTCTTAATTGTTTTTCCACCCCGGTGGAATTCAACCGATATACTGCGAGCGATTTCGTTACGCCATATTGTTCAGCGATTTGGTCCGCCGTCAGACGGCGCCGCTTCGCTCGCATTAATCCTTCTCGCGGAAGAAGAAGGGTCCAAGCGAGGCAGTTCGCTTCATCCTCTTGTTTCTGATTAAAAGATCGCATGCTCATACCATCCAAGTCGGCCGACAGAATAATCTTTGCGGGTTGGTGATCCAATATGAAATGCGCAAGTTCATGGGTAATGTCAGAAACTTGGCGACCCCGTGAATGGCGAGGGTTGTAAACAACAATTCCTCGATCGTTAAGTTGCATGCCCGCTGCAGACCATCCCCAAGGATCGATCTTCAGTAATTGATCCGTTATTTCCCTCGTTATCGCGGGGACCTGGCTTGGCGTCCATAATTCAACGCCGAGATACTCTGCTACCTGTTGAGGTTTAAGCGGAGCGTCAATGGGAACGCCCAATTCCTTTCGAAATGCAAGGGAGGTGCGTTCGGCCCAGGATTTGAAGCCTCGCTCAAGCGTGGTCATCTTCTTCTAAGACTTCGCTCCCCCGCTGCGAGTGAACAGCTAAGAGAATCATTTTCGCAAGGGCATTCACGGTCGCCGGCTCTGGTGTTCGATCTGCCCTGAAGTGGGCGGACAAGGACACCGCTGGCTCATTCGGTGATAACTGAGCGGCTTGACTTACATCTGGCTGAAATCCCAAGAAACTACCAGGATCAATCTTCAGCCAGTTGCACAGCTTGCCGAAAGTCTCTATGTCCGGAATGCGCCCGTTCTCTACTCGCATCAACGTTGCTGGACCAATGCCAATTTGCCCAGCAGTCTCGCGCAATTTTCGCTCGCCGCGCTTCTTCCTAACTAGTGCTCCCAAGCTGCTAAGTTTTCTAGTCGCCATAATTCCAATCCTTCCAGCTGTGTTTTATGTGGAACAATGCTTGACTAGTGAAACAAAAGGTGATTTCATGGGCGCATTGTATCTGAGAAACTCAGCTACATCAATGAAACATTCCGAGGGAGGTAGCTCCGATGGCAAAGAAGAACGTTCATGTCACACATCGCAAGGATAAGAGTTGGGCAGTGATAAGTGAAGGAGATAAAAGAGCATCTAGTCTCCATGACACACAGCAGGCAGCCATTAAGACCGCAACGCCGCTCGCTAAAACACGTGGGTCTGAATTGGTTATTCATAATCGCGAAAACAGAATCAAAGACAAGGACAGTTATGGCAACGACCCGAATCCTCCCAAAGATAAGAAACACTGAGGGTGCTACTTCTGGTCAACGAACGAAATGGCATTTTATGGTCTGTTCATTGGAATCAATCGGCATTCATCGACTTTAATAAATGAACTGAGTTTCGCTGCTCGAGATGCTGCCGCTCTGCACGCACTGTTTACTGACACTCTCGGTGGTGCAACAAAACTCATTGTCGATGAAGAAGCTACTCGTGCGACTATTATCGACAATCTGGAGAAGCTGAAATCGTGCTCCGCCGCCGATGTAGTTGTCATCTCGTTTTCAGGCCACGGCTCCCCCACTCACCAAATTGTTACATACGACGCAGACCTTCGTGATCTAGAAGGCAGCTGTATCTCTCTCGATCTACTTGCGCGCTCACTGTCACAAGTTCCGGCGAAGCGGCTCATTTGCATCTTGGATTGCTGTTTCTCGGGCGGCATGGGTGCAAAAGGATTGGACGTTGATACCACCGCGCGTGAACTTTCCTCCGTTGAGAATTTGCTAGAGCAGATGTCTGGTGCCGGTAGGCTGGTGCTGACTGCATCAACTGCGACAGAAAAAGCTTGGGAAAATGCGAAGCTCAAACATGGCCTACTGACCCACCATCTGATTATGGCTTTGCAAGGTGCTGACGAAGTTGTTCAAGCGGGAAAAATCTCTCTCTACCGTCTCCTCGAACACGTTACAAAGGGAGTCACCGATTTCTCAGCTAAGCTGGGTAAGATTCAGAACCCGACGGTGAGGGGTAAGATTGACGGCGACATTACTTGGCCAATATTCACCCCTGGCCCTCGGTACTCAGCCCTGTTCCCTGACTCGCAACGCCAACCGGTTACGAAAGACGTCCAAAGTCTAAACTCATACGGTTTCCCGCAGCAATTGATTGATGCTTGGGCCGGAGTTATCCCTTCACTTAACGAATTACAGATCAGCGCGGTTAACGAATACGGATTACTTTCAGGGGAAAACTTAGTTGTTTCGGCTCCCACCTCTTCCGGCAAGACCATGATCGGTGAGCTAGCGGCGTTGCGCGGCATACTGAATCGCCAGCGCGCCTTCTTCCTGCTGCCACTAAAGGCATTGGTGAATGACAAATTACGACATTTTGAAAAGCTCTACGGCAACTTCGGCGCAAGAACAATCATGGCCACCGGCAACAGCACAGTTGATGATATTGGCCCACTGATGCGCGGTCAATACGACATCTGCTTGATGACTTACGAAAAATTCGCTGCGCTGGCACTTGGAAGTCCATATCTCATGGGACAGGTAGGTACTGTCGTAGTCGATGAAGTTCAGATGATCGCCGACCTATCACGCGGCGCAAATCTTGAGTTCCTGCTGACTTTGCTCCGCATCAGCCGACGTCAAGGCGCCGAACCTCAGTTTATTGCCTTGTCAGCTGTAATTGGGGACACGAACGGATTGGAAAGATGGGTCGGCGCGAGGCTCTTGAAGCGTACTGAACGACCTGTGCCTCTTGACGAAGGCGTAATTAGGCGCGATGGCAGCTTCCGCTTTGTATCATCGGATACCGGTGAGGAGAAAATTCTAGAGGGAGTTATTGTTCCTGAGTATCGAAGCGCCAACCCCAACGCGAGCCAGAACTACATCATTCCTCTTACCCGAAAATTGGTTTCTGAGAATAAGAGCGTAATCGTTTTCCGTGAGACGAAAGGCGAAGCGAGGGGGTGTGCGCACTATTTAGCCGAAGCCTTGCGGTTACCGCCTGCGAAGTCAGCAATCGACCTCCTGCCCATAGGAGATCCTTCACTGGCGTCCGGCAATCTCAAGCAAAGCCTTGAGGGAGGTGTTGCCTTCCATATCGCGGACCTGGACCCAGAAGAAAAGCAGGTAATCGAAGATGAGTTTAGATTGCCGCAGTCATCCATCAGAGTCATAGCCGCAACGACAACTTTGGCAATGGGTATCAATACTCCGGCCGAAGCCGTAATTATTGCGGGACTTGAACACCCTGGAGATGTTCCCCAGCCCTACTCGATAGCCGAATACAAGAACATCGCTGGTCGCGCCGGCAGATTACCCTTCACGCAAAGAGGAGCATCTTTTCTTTTAGCTTTAACTGCGCGAGCGGAGGAGTATCTTTGGACGAGATACATCAAAGGCCAGCCGGAGGATGTCGTTTCCCGATTCTTGTCGGGTCAAACAGATCAGCGCTCACTGATTCTACGAGTGCTCGCGGCCACACCTAAGAAAGCCGGCGGCCTTACCTCGGACCAGGTAATCAGTTTCTTGGAAGAGAGTTTCGGCGCGTTTCAGCAAAGGCAAATGCAACCGAACTGGTCGTGGGACAAGACCCGTCTGCTGGAGGCCTTGTTATCGCTCAAGACTCACGGACTCGTCGAAGTGGGTCATGATGGGCGTTATTTGCCTACTGATTTAGGGCGATTCGCCGGTGAAGCCGGCGTTGAGGTTGAGTCGATTATTCGCTTAGTGGATGCGTTCCGACGTGTGCGGCCCGAGCAGGTTACCGATCCGGCGCTCATAACGGCCGCGCAAATAACGGTCGAATTAGATGAAGTTTATTTCCCAGTTAATAAGAAGGGCGCTGCAAAAGAAAGTAACTCTTGGACATCGGAAATCCGTAGGCAAGGTGTAACCGAAAGTCTTATTCAGACGCTTAGCTTGAGAGTCTCAGACACAGCTCAATTGGCTCGTCGAGCAAAGAAGGCCGCCGCTTGTCTACTTTGGATTTCAGATCTTCCGATGTCGGAAATCGAAAACATTCTTACGAGGCACGGCGGTAGATTCGATGGAGCTTCAGGACCTGTGTTGGGATCTAGGTCGAGAACGTGCGACCTGTTGCATACCGTTAGCAGGGTTGCCGCGGCCGTGCATCCCAGCCTCGATTTAAATGGTCGCGTAGATCGATTACTAATCAGGCTCGAAACTGGCGTTCCACCAACCGCCGTGGAACTGGCAACATTAGCAGGCACACGACTTACGCGCGGCGACTACCGCCGACTGTTACAGGCAGGCAAATGTTCCATCGATGAGCTAATGGAAACTTCTGATGAAGCACTACTCGAAGTGCTATCTGGCAGTGAATCGAAGTTATTAGTCTTAAGAAGGGCTGTGGAGGCGCACAACAAAGAACACGACGGTGAAGCCTCGTCGGTACAAAACATACCGTTATACGTGAGTTAGATCGTAGCGAGTCTGTGGAATATGGTTACACCTAATTCTGTTGCCCACTATTTTTCGTTATTGGAGCCCGACGATTGGCGCGACAATGTTGGTTTCTCTCCAGAGATCGAGTCTGCCAACACCTGTCTCTTTCAGACGCGAAGTGATGCAGAGGCGGCAGCAGTTCTCGGACGGTGGCTGGAAAAATGGCAGCCTTGTTTGTTTGGCCGAATTGCAGCTAAGTCGGATGCTCTGACCTATTGTTTTCTCACGGAGAATGACCTTCGAGAATCCGATGAATTCATTAGTAACAAGATTCAGTCAAAAAGGTTGGAATGGACACGACACGGTTTCGAAGGTCGTAAAAGTGGATTTGTTGTGCTGGCGATATCTCCACTACTCGCATCCGCGGTGCCGAGCCCCGCGATGTTAGAACTGGCTCGCAGGCTATGCTTTCTGTATTTACAAGCCGACATCTTCACCGACAAGATTCATCTCGACCAACTCTACCTTCAGAAGCCCGGCTCGTCACTGACGACGTGGAAGTGGCTTACCGGAGTAAATTATTTTTGCGCGCAAGGGGATGGTCGCTGGTGGCACGACCACCGTATACCAGGCGGCATGGCCTTCTCCGTCAATTCTGTTGGTCACTTAGTAAAATCTGGCATCGTCGCAAACGCTATGAAAGAGATGGACAGCCAAATTGGCGGACCGTTTGAAGGCTATCCTGAGTCTAAAATTGATTCGTTAGGCAAAGCATTGGAGTTAGCGATGCGAACGATTGATATGGCTGCCAACGCGGTCTCAGGAAAGGCTACTGACCTATGGCCCAGTCCGATCGGCATGCCGGAGTGTCCAGTGAAGCTCTCAAAAAAGGTTCGTGACAAGAACTATTGTGAATATAAAGGTTATTATCATACTGATTACACGTTACCGTCGGAGTACTTTGCACCGGACATTGCCAGACCGGCTCACATAACTCCGCACGTCCTTGATTTCACGTACCTATTCAAGCGCGACGTCGACAACCCTGACTTTAGATTACTCGGCGAAGGTCATCAGATTCGCGACCTTACGAGTGAAGACGGTTTGGAACATGCTAGTGCCGAGGATCTACAAATGAAGGCGGGTAAAGGAGAGCCTCATGAGGTTCTGATTGACGAAAATGAGCGACTGCTAATGGCGCTAAAAATGACCTAGCTTAGACAAGCTCTGACGAGGAGGCCACTAAGAATATGGGTGAAAGAACGATTCTTTTTTCGAACGTGGATCTTTCGAGCGTTTTATATGGGCATGAGCAGAAGATGTTCAAAGAAATTGAGAGTTTTCCGCCAGCTCGCATCCGCGATGAAGACCTTGAGACTCTCTGCGACTATTTCGAAAGAGAATACACGATTGCCGTCCCGGCGTTAGACGAAAAGAGCATCACCGTCGATCACGAAGACGCGAAAATCGACGTGAGACGGACGCCCAATCGATTCTTCTATCACGGCGGCTCTGGCCTTGTCTCCGGTACGCGCTACAAATTCTTTGTGCCCTATTTGGGAGAGAAGGAGCTGTTCAAGTGTCGTCCGTCATCTTTCAACTTTAATCCGCCCCACGCCCAAGTGAATGCAAGTGAGCTGGTGCTGATATACACCGCAGCGGGTCAGCAAGAAGCTACCGCCATTCGCAGCCAATTCGATCGTGAGCTAGGTCAGATTAGACAGTGGCTTAGTTGCGTTGGGAGCGATGTCGAAATGTTCAATGGTGGCGTTCGCAGCAAAGCCCGCACGCGTATAGAGATGCGAAAGAACAAACTGGAGAAAGACAGAGACTTGGCTTCAAATCTCGGCTTTCCGGCAAGATCGAAAATGTAGAAAGGGAATTCGCTCCAGGCACTCGCAAAAACTTCGGTTTGCGGTGCCGAATAGAACCTCGATGTCGACAGATCTGAATAATACAAAGAATCGACATAGGGAGTCGATCTCCGTTGATTCCACAATTCTCTTCTTCGGACTGCTTCACGCCTGCTCGGATCCGACGGCGATTGACCGCGGCTTAAAGTTGGTTCTTCGGGGTCCTGAATTTCTGAGTCATGGACTCAAGGCACTTCTAGAAACTCAAGGGGTCAATGTGAGCGCGCTTATGCAAAATGAGCCGAGTGTTCCAGTTTCACAGTTGGAAATCAGAGAATTTGTGGAACCGTTTCTTAAGAAGGGAGCGGAGATGAGTACGCTCGCTCAAATCGCTGACCGTTACCTGTTCGAAAAAGATCCGACCGCCGAAAATGTCGTTTATGCATTCTACATCGGGACCAGGTACATGCTTGTTAGAGAACGCAAACCGACCAAAGCTGAAAGCAAGCGCATTTGGGAGATCGCCCTGTGGATCGCGCAAAACTCAAGAATAGGTGCGCCTCATTGGAAAGAACTTGAAGATAAGGGTCAAGTGCACCTGAACGATTGGCTCCGCACCATGAAGGAAAATGCCAGGAAGAGGTTTGAGACGTTCTTGAAGCACAAGGAGCGCGCCGACCTGGCTTCGAACGAGTCTTTCAACTCTTTGCTTGAGGCTGTCTTCGACATCCCGAAGTCCCAAACTGCTTGAAATCATTGAGCTTGGAGCCGGAATATTTTGGCCCATATTTTATCCTTTTTAGAAGCGTTAAAAGGGACTAGGATGACGAAAACTTAGCAGGCAACTTCTAGCCGCGATAAGACGAAGAGAGGTCCGAGATGATTGGATACAATGGACGAATCGACTGTCGGCAATGCAACAAACAAACTTATCTGGAACACGCTGGATGTTATGACGATGGATCGCAGAAGCTGCTCTGCCCATGTAAGAAGGACGGCGGTGTGCTGCATTCATGTCCGTATGGCAATCCGCTCACATCTCCAACGTGGCTTCCGCTAGTGATGGAGGGCGTAGGTGTGGTCTGTCCCCAATGCAAGAAAGTTTACGATTTAGGTGTCGAAATCGAGCCAGTTTATCCTCAGGCAGCTGAGGTTCTAAAAGCTGTAGGGCTCTTTGCGGGACTCTTCGTGGCAATCACCCTAGTTAGCGATCTCCTACAAGGGCGAAAGGGCCGGAGGCGGTAAGAGGTTGATTGCATTGCGGCGCCATCCAGTACTTGTCCGTTAAGATTCAGCGTCGCTTGCGGGTCCTTCGCCCTTTTTTGCTTAATTCCTGGCTGCATTTCAGTGTTGGAAATTCGGCGAGGAAGATTCACCTCATCATCCACGAGGGCGTTGATCCAAACCCTTGCCACCTCAGAATACTTTAACAATACCAGAAATGAGGGCTCGCGTTCTCCAGTCTCGAAACCGCTGATGTAGTGCCGGCCGTATTCCTGCGCGAGCCCTGAGCGCCTTAGCATTCCATCCTGAGACAAACCCAACTCAGTTCGTATTTGGAGAAGGTTTTCACCTAAGTGCTTGGGCGTTTCACGCGACGCTCTTCCCATCAGGACTGCCCTCCTGTTGAGAAGTCATTACGGCGCAGTCCTATTCAGAAGAATCTCGGCTCGCTCAAGATCCGCCAAGAGTAGAGCCACTCCTGAGGCGGTTCTTGTCATCCGCAACGACGTCGAACTACCAGCTAATTTGAGGCAACTCCCGCAGGTTTCCACTGATGGCTATTCCTTGGTTTGGCTCTTGGCGAATACCAAAAGGTTAGTTAGCTCTTCGTCAGTAAGCAAACGGCGATAATGCCCCATGCCAGGCAGTGATCGAATTTCATAGAGACCACCGGCGGCTCTGACTGATGCGCGCTTATTCCATTCCAACTCACAATCGATCTCTTCAAGCATGTTATTGAAGTCAATTCGATCCTTTCTCAATTCAGTAACTGGGATTCTTTCGATGAGTTCAGCAGCAAGACGAAGTTGTTGATTCCTAGAGAGGTTTTCTTGAATCGCAATGAGAAGTTGCAGGAAGGCAGGTTCCAAGTAAATTCGGGTTCGCTCCTCGCCCTCTTGCTTGTCTCTTAACCAGATCGCGAGTATGCCCAACATAAATCCCGCGGTTGAACTTGCCTCGTCCCAGTAGACGAGGAAATCCCGTACAAGCCTTTTCCGTCTGTCAATCTCGATGTCACTGGGTACCTCGTAACCCGCGCGGATGAAAAGTCTCCTGACGTCGGTTTTAAGGGTTTCAGCGATGGCAGGGATATTCGCGGGAGCTGGTAGTTGTTTGCCTCGTTCAATTCGATTCCACGTCTCGCGGCTAATTCCCGCCTTCTCGGCAGCCTTCGTTTGCGATAGCTCTGGATTTCGTAACCGTTCGCGCGTGCGTCCGACGAATTCGCCGAATGATTCGGAGTCATCCTTGTGCGGTTGGACTTCGGTCTTCGTCTTTCTGCGATTTCTCTTCCGTGTGTTCGCCATCTCCAAAGCTATCGCACTCTCCCTTTCGCTCGAACCGCCCAACCCCGTCACAGGGGTCGTCACACTGACTCTGCTAGTGTGAGGCAGCGGCCGATCCAAAAGCTAGTCCTGGACGGTCAGTGAAAAAGAAGCCGACGCAGTCTTGGAGTCCGCTCGACGTTTAGCTTCAGTTTATCTGCCACACGTTGCTCAGTTAAGCGCGAAGTATGGACGCGATCGGATGTTGATAAAAAGGAGATTCGTACGATGTAGGAATCGGAGATTATAAAAACGAAGCGGGGTTGACGATTTGGCGATCGTCAACCCCACTCGGCTTAGAAATCCTGCGGCGTCAACCCTCGAAAAGTTATGCCGCTAAATCAAAATCTTTATAGGCGCCAGAGGCGCGAACCGTCATCAGTGTACAAAAAGGGAGGACGGTTTTGCAAGCCTTAATTCTGGTGTGCCGGAAAGTTGAGCAACACAGATGTTCGAGGCCATCATTGACAGTATACAGTTTATCAAGAAGCTTAAGGCGGGCAATCCTAAAGCGTTTGAGTTCCTGTGGAAAGAAGGAATCGCAAACGTAGTTCCATTTCTTCGCTGGGCCGGCTTTCATGAAGAGGAAGATGTCTGGCAGGACTTGTGGCTAATCTTAGAAAGAACAAAATGCGCTGGGTACGATCCGGACGAAGGAGAATTGTCAAAATGGCTTCTAACAGTCGCAAAGAACTTCGCACGCAATCGTGAGCAAGAACGACGTCGTTGGCCAGAATCCATCGAGGACATTCTAGAACCATCGATCGAAGCTACAATCGACGAAGAAAATAATGGCGGAAATCAGAAGAGGCATAAATGGCTGAAACAGGCGATCAGATCGCTCAGAAAAAGCGGATCACTTAAGGAAATCGATTGCGAGGTTCTCCGACTTCGATTTCGTCGACGCCTAAAGTCGCCCGAGATAGCGCGCAGGTTAGGATCAACCGACACTGCGATCCGACAGCGACTCTCACGCATACTTCGCAAACTGAAGCGAGAAATATTGAGGCTGGAAAACGATGAGCTACGAAGATCACATAAACAACCTGTTGGAACAGATTCGTCGTGAGAGGGAAGAAGAGGAAAACATCCCCAAGGTGGAGCCTCCCGTATTTAAGACTCCGAGTGATTTACTTTCCTTCCTTCGTAACCGGCCCGTAACTCGATCTGTTGAAATAACAACTCTTTCTTCTTTTGTTCGCCGATTCAGGAGAAGTTTAGGTGTCGCACCAATGGCCTTAGCAGATGCTTTGGAAATAAAATTACTTGACCTTCAAAGCTTGGAATCAAACGATTGTCTTCCATGGACCACCTCACCGAGATCAAGCGCGCTAGTTTTTGCTGCCTATCGGATTCACGTCGAAGCCGTCAAGCTTTTGACGGAAAACTCTCATAAAATTGCGCGGGTTTCAGCAAGGATCTCGGATCCAAGTGAGGCATTGGAATTAGCCTTGACCTGGCTCTCGCAAGTCAAATCAGAACTTGAAAGGCAGAACGAAAGTGCTCTGCTAGATTAATTTTAAAGCTAACTATTTGTTAGAAGATCCCGGGCATTTCCCCGGTTCCCCGCCTTCACCCCTGTCACACTTTCACGCTTTTTCAGTATGTCTAATGGAGATTCTGTCTTGGGAATTCTCCATGGTTAGCTTGCGCATTCTCAAAAAACCTCTTCTCAGGAGAGATGTACGTGTCGATGGAAAAAAACCGACCACACTCAGAGCAGCTTTTTCGGCAGTGGCTGAAGGCCGCACCGTTTCCGAATCTTCGCGGAACGCCCAATGGGTCTGTCAATCGCCGAGCATGCGCGGTCTCGACGAACAAATATCTCACGCGGCGCGAGTACAGCACGCCGTGCTGCTAACGGGAGAATCCGGCACAGGCAAAACAACTGTGGCTCAGATCATTCACGAGCGCAGCAAACATTCTGCCGCGCGTTTCGTTGACGTCAATTGCGCCGCTCTGCCCGAACACCTTCTTGAAAGCGAACTCTTTGGATTCGAGCGAGGAGCTTTTACAGGTGCCACGGGGCGCAAGAAAGGTCTCTTCGAAGTTGCGCACAACGGCACACTGTTTTTGGATGAGATTGGCGAACTCAAACCGGAACTGCAAGCGAAACTACTTAAAGCGATTGATTGCCGAAAGATCCGACGGTTGGGGGGGCTCACTGACATTGACTGCAACGTGCGGCTCGTTGCTGCGTCGTCACGTAACCTCCATCGAATGATCGCGGTCGGCAGCTTTCGAGACGATCTCTATTACCGCCTCGCAGTACTCCAACTTGACATTCCGCCATTGCGCCAACGTCGCCAGGATATTCCGGAACTCGTTTTCAGAAGGTTTGCCGCAGAGCGATCTGAGTTGAGTTCAGTTAAGTCCGTGCAACTAGATGAAGCCGCTCTCAATGAACTTTGTCTTTATGACTGGCCAGGCAACATTCGGCAATTGCAAAACGTTATAGCGCGGCTCGCTTGCTACGCCGGCGGTACCAACGTCACCGCTGCAAATGTCCACGCCGAATTGGCCCGGTTCAAATATCTCGATTCGCAGACGATCGACCTGCCTGATTCCTGCCGCACTCTTTTTGCGGGTGAGTCTTTTCACGATTTTACGCAACGCGTGCGAGCTGCAGCTATCGAGGCTGTGAAGCGTCGCTATAACGGAAATATGAGCCATGCTGCCAGACGTTTGAAGCTAGATCGTTCCTCACTCTTTAAAATCACCCGAGGAATAAACGCTCACTGTCATAGCCGTGCCGATAACACTTCCGAATGCGCAACATCTCCCAGCTCGCATTCTCAAGAACCATAAAGCTCAGGGGGCACCATGCTCAGAAAAATCCACAACGGCGGACGCCGTATAAATGTCTGCAAGCTTCCGAGCCAGAAGAACGGTCGAAACATTTGGACCGAATCGATCGCTGAACTGTGCCTTGCCCTACGGTGCGAGCACGATCGAAACGTCATTTCCTACTCTACACAGTCAATAAGAGTCTTTTACGAGTTGAATGGAAAACGCCGATCGTTTACGGCCGATTTTCTGGTCTATCGGAAACAACAGCGTCCGCTGATTGTTGAGGTTAAGTATGAACGACTGATTACACCCTGGTTCGAGCAATTGTTTCGGATCGTCACGCCGATATGTGATCGTGCGGGTTATGACTTTCTCGTCAAAACCGAACGCGAGATTTTAGTCGAACCGTTCTTAACTACGATCAAGAGATTGAGATACTACTCGCGGACGTCAATTCATCCACAACACCATCTCTTATGCCATGAATTTTTCTTACATCGCCAAACAGCAACGCTAGGGGAACTTCTCGAGCTTTTTGAATCACGAGGCGCTGAAAGGCCGGTGGTCCTGGCGCTGATGTACCACCATTTTATCGTTACCGATTACTTAATTCCTCTCAGTATGAAGAGCCCGATATGGCTTCCAACTAACTCTGAAAACAACGATGGAGGTGAAGGATGAATCGCTTTGACAACACTGACGACCACGTTTCCGTTTCGCAAAAAAGCCTGCGCTGTTCGGCGACTAGTCAGCGTGACGCAGACCAAGGAGACAATAACTACCGCCCGCTGGAGAACCTCGAGATAGACGATACACAACTAGATCTGTTCGTCGTAGGTGAAAGGACAAGACTGCCCGTTGGCCGACCGTGGCTGACGCTTAAAATCTGCGCCCTCACCAAGCTGATTGTTAGTTATTACCTGTCACAGCCAGAAAGCAACCAGGGAGGAAAAGTATGAAAGGCCAAAGGCTGCGACAAGGGCTGCAAATCAAACTTTCCGGCCAACGCTATTCGATTGAAAAACGCTTGGCCAATGGCGAACTCCAACTCAAACACCTGGCTACCGAAACTTTGTGCTCCAAACCGGAGGCAGAAATCCTGAAGGCGCTATTTGAGGGAATCGCCGAGCTGTTAGGCGCAAACGGAGAAGTTGAAAACGGAAGTATGTACTTTACGCAATTAACCTTAAAACGCCAAACGTTTAACAAAAGCTAGACTTTACGGCTGCCCTACCCTCTCGCCAACATCACGCACTCTCACTTTTTAACATTTCTCTTGACCTCAGCAAAATCGGAGGTTAAAATTCTCTCAGTTTGCCAGTCTCAGTTGGTTCCCCCTTAGGCCTGCCGGGATTTCCAAGCCAAAAGCCCGAAAGGAAGGTTTTAGTTATGCCCATCAGCGCACGCGCCGCGATCCAAAAGCGTATCGACAAGATTCAGATGACGTTAGCAAATTTGCACGGTCAGGCGAGCGAGATTTTTGGCGATATCGAAGCCAATGAGTTTGCGATGCAGGAACTTCAGGCCGTACTAAAAAGTTTGCCGGATGAAGAAGGCGACGAAGGCCGCGCGGAGATTGCGCTTCGTCGAGGTAGTGAAGCGAGCAAGGCACGCGATGCGTTGCGCGATGTTCGCAAGCCGCTTCACGTAGATACTTTGCTGACCGCAATCGGGAAAGAGATCAACAAGAAAACCCGCGCATCGCTCGCTGGTCAGTTAGGGCTCTATGCCCGGAAGGATCAGATTTTTGTTAAGACTGGCCCGAACGAGTTTGGGCTGTTGGAATGGACTACCGCAGAGGCGTTCAAAAAAGGTAACAGCAGCCCATTCATGATCGTCGAGACAGTAGATGAAGATGAACCTGCCGTGAGTAGTAACGGCCACAAGAGAGCGCCAGCCGGACTCAGTTTGGAAGACGAACCAGAGGTGTCTGATAAGAAAGCCGAACCGGTAGCCCTAAGTCTTGATGACGACTGAGGGAACCATTCTGAAAAATTGTTTCACCGATGAAATAGTGCTTGCAGCAAGGTCTTGTCTGTGATTTAGTGAAGGTGTTTGAAAACCAGAACGGCGAAGAGGCTCACTCGCAAAAATGAAAACCTCTCCGCCGCCGTGTGGCGGGCTTGGTGTAACGGTAGCATGTCGTACCAGTACTACGAAGGTCTGGGTTCGATCCCCAGAGTTCGCCCCATTACATTTTCAAGCCCGACCGTGGATATGGGGACGTGGCGAAAATTAGCAGACGCGCCGTACTGTCGATACGGTGAGCCGAAAGGCTCGTGCGGGTGCAATTCCTGTCGTCCCCACAACCATTTTATGTGTTGTCAAAGACCTTTATATGATGCTAGAATGTCCCTGTCTGTTGGTAGATGGTAGGTATCAATTAGGGGGCCTATTCCAGTTAGGCCGTGAACCGGGGAGTGAGCTTGTAGCGGCTCGCTCCCTTTTTCGTTCTGCACTCTAACCCGTCCTTTCTATGGAGTCAAGGGACTATTTCGGGAAGTCGAAATCCGAGCCGCAACTTTCCTCTTGACAGTGAATTGCGTTAAGTGTAAAATTAGCAACATGAACAAGAACAAGCATCGCCTATCTAGTTCCGCTGTTATTAAGCAGATGCCGCTCGCGTGCGCTGATGAACTAACCGCCGTGGAATTTTTTGAGGCTCAGCGTTGGGGCGACGAGCCGTGTTGCGTTCACTGTGGTAGCGTCGATGTCTATAAAATGGTTGACCGGAAGACGGGTGAACGGAGCAAGCGTTTTCTGTGGCGTTGTCACGATTGCAAACAACAATACACCGTTCGTCTTGGAACTGTGTTTGAAGAGTCACGGCTTCCCCTTCGTCATTGGTGCTATGCGTTCTGGCGAGCCTCAACCTCGAAAAAAGGTGTCAGTGCGCTTGAGATTAAACGTCACACCCAATGCAGCTATCGCACGGCGTTATTCCTCATGAATCGAATCAGATTTGCGATGGCCCCAGACGATGCCACGCCAAAGCTTACGGGTATTGTTGAATGTGACGAAACGTATGTGGGCGGAAAACCGCGATACAAGGGCATCAGTAAGCGCGGACGCGGAACCAACAAACAGCCAGTTTTCGCGGCTGTCGAACGCAACGGTAGAATCAGACGGCGAGTGGTTGCGGACGTGACGGGCGACACCTTGAAAGATGCAATCCGCGAAGTAGTAGACAAGCGAGCATTCATCCTCACCGACGAGAATCCGTCATACAACGGGATCGACCTTGAATATGCGGGCCATGAAACAGTGTGCCATAGCGCGAAGGAATATGCTCGTGGTGATGTCAACACGAACACGGTTGAAAGCTCATTCGCGCTAGTCAAGCGCGGCATCGTTGGTATCTATCACAACGTAAGCAAGAAGCATTTACATCGCTACATCTGGCAGTTCGATTTCATGTGGAACAACCGGGAATTGAACGATGGCGAGCGAATGGCTTTGGCGATCCGCGAAGCTGAAGGAAAACGGCTAAGGTATAAGGGGCCTGTCGTTTTATAGGTCTAAGGGTACAGCAATTCAGGAGACGGAAGTAGACTTGTTTTGCGAAGCTATCGTCTCGCAATGCTTACAGAGAATCCGATCCTTTGGTATCCCGGCGAACAAGTGAAGATCGCCGACGATGTACAGGCCGCAAAGGGTGCGATGGTATTCGGCCAGCAGGTGATAGATAAGACCTTTGGGAGTCGCGGCGTAGATGTTTTGCATGATGTTAGAGCGGGGAAGTCGGCGAGCGTCCCACTACGCTCACAAGTGACTTCCCCGCTTAGTGAGAGCTGGCGACGGTTGTCCTCACCCCAACGTCGCCCCGCTCTCTACATGGGAGCATGGTTTCGGCAAGCTCACTCTTGCTTACTTGCACTGTGCTCCCATATGCTGTTTGAAAAGAGATCGTTATTTTGAAAATTAGAGCAAGAGGACAAAGCGGCTAATGCCTCTCGCTCGGACGCTTCAAATCGTCCGGGCATCCTCTAGCACGGCGCATAGTCTAGTAGCGAACGCTCCTAGCTGCAAGGGAAATCCATCAGGAGGTCAGTCCTGATGGGAACTACCAAGCGGGGGCGAGACTATCCGCGCAAGCTGGCGCGAAAGCTGAGGCGAGTGAGAATCAGAGCTGGATTGTCTCAGAGCGAGATTGCAAAGGAATTAGGCGTGACGGATCGAGCGATTATTTCTCAGTTTGAAAGTGGCAAGCGGCAACCATCGTTGCCAGTCTTGCTCAAGTACGCGCGACTGGCCGGAGTGATTGTAGATGCGCTGATTGACGATAAGATGAAGCTGTGAAGAAAAAGAAACTCGCTAAAAAGAAACGAGCCAAGCCGGGGCCTAAAGCGGATATACTGAAACTTGAAGGCGACTGGAAAGATGCAGTTAAGAAGTCGCTAGAGAAGAAGAAACCCGCAGAGGGCTGGCCGAAGTAAGATTCTGAAAATTCCCGCTCCGGCGGCTCATGAAACCGTCAGACCTTCCCTTTGCGTAAAGTACATACTTCCGGTTGAAAATGTCCAGGCGCGGCGACAATGGTCGAGCATCAATGATTTCGAAGCGCTCGAAGACATCGATCCTAGAAAAATCGAAGCGCTGCGGCGCCTCGCGTACGTCGAAGGCATTTGCAAATCAGCGCTAACGAGCTTTGGCAAGAACGCAGAGAACTTGAAGCCGGTTATTGATAAGGTCAGCAAGGACATCAAAGACCTCAACCCACCAACCTGCATAACAGTTTCTCGCTGGCACAGAACCTACACGGCGGCTGGCGATGATATTCGGGCTTTGGCGCCTGCGTTTAAGGCTAGAGGCAAAGTCAGCGACAACGATGGCAGACGTATCAGCGATGATCTCGAAACATGCAAGGCGGTCGAGAAAATTATCGACGATGTTGTGAATGAGCATTACTTGTCACGCACGCGTCCGACGGTGCAGTCCACCTACGACCTAATCGAAGCCCGGATTAGAGAAGAGAATAGATTTAGAGACAAGGGAGACAAGCTACCGATTCCTCACCGAAACACTCTTTACCGCGTGATCAACAAACTAGATCCTTACGAAAAGGACAAAGCTCGATACAGCAAGCGCATCGCCGACCTTCGACATAAAGTTAATAAGCAAGGTGTCCGCCCAACTCGTCCTCTAGAGCGAGTCGAAATGGATGACACGAAACTTGACCTGTTTGTTATCGACGAAAAAACGAATCTCCCAATTGGGCGGCCATGGCTGATGATCGCAATTTGCGCCTTCACGAAAATGATCCTGGGTTACTACCTGAGCTTTGTGCGGCCGAGCTATCTCTCGGTTATGCAGACTCTGCTACATAGCATCAAGCCCAAAACTTATGTGAAAGAACGTTACCCAGGAATTGTTCACTCCTGGGATGCCTATGGCCTTCCCGAAGTGCTGGTAGTCGACAATGCAAAACAGTACTACAGCAGGAGTTTTGATGAAGCGTGTCTGCAACTGGGAATCATCACGCAGTACGCGCCGATAAGGCACCCCTACTATAAGCCATCGGTTGAACGAATGTTCGGGACTCTCAACAAGAGACTATTGCACCAGATTCCGGGCACCACTTTTTCAAATATTGCAGAGAAGTGGGACTACGATCCAAAGAAGAACGCGTTGGTCTCGATGCAAACTCTCGATGAGCTTTTGCACACTTCGATCATCGATGTGTACCACCGCAGTATCCATCGGGGAATCGGTGACGTCCCCGCCAGAAGGTGGGAAGAAGGTACTAAGGAGTTTCCTCCAGCCCTTCCTTACAAGGCTGAAGAATTGAACATACTACTGGGCCACATCGAGCACCGTTCCATCTCCAGTTCAGGAATCGAAATCTGGGGGCTCTATTACAACCATCCCTGTCTGAGTCCATTGAAGAGTCGTCACAAGAAAGGCGATCAGGTGAAGATCAAATATGATCCAATGGACATATCGCTGATTCATGCCTACGACAGCGAGACGAATTCTTATCTGCCTGTGCCTGCTGTAGACCAAGACTACACGTCCGGTTTGACCCTGTGGCAGCACAAGGTCATCAAAAGAGAGGCCCGCCTTACGGCTGAGGACTATGTAGATGGAGAGCAGCTCAGCCTAGCTAAGGAGCGTATCCAGAAGATTGTAAACAGTGAATTGAATGTGCGTAGCAAGAGTAGCTCTAGCGTCAAAGCTGCGCTTTGGCAGGGCGGCAGTGGTAAGTCGACCGGTCGAGTCGAAGTAAGCGTAACACCTCCCCAAGAAAAGGACACCCAATCCTCCAATGGTACGCGAGCCGACTCTGAAATTGGCGTCGACGCTTTCGATGTGGTCTCCAAATCAAAGACAATTGCAATTGATGAAACTCAGACTTCTAATGTTAACGGTGCAACCTCAAGCTCCAATGTCGTCGAACCTTACGTCAACAAGCACAAGACATCTCGATCTCACAACCAACGGACTAGAAAGCAAAGCGATCTAGACCCGCTTACGAAAGACGCGGTGAGTCCGGTTGAAATGGATCTCGTGAAAGAGGAGGACTTGGATTTGGATGAATTCGAGTCCGATTACAACTTGCCCGGGAGGAAATCATGAAACGGAAAATCAAGCATCGCAAAAATGAGGGAAGAAACGACCGGACTGACCGTTTTGGTAAGCTCAGCACAGCTGAACGGCTTGTCATGATCGAGCAAGTGTTCGTCAGATACCCCAGGTTGAAAAATCTCTACGGGAAGATCGAGTTTTGCCGCGAGTTTTCAAAGATCTCAGCTGAACCTGAATGCATGTTGATCACGGGGACTAAAGGAGCCGGAAAAACGACACTCATTAAATGGTACGCCAGCAATTTTCCGGCTCGTGAGACGCCTGAGAAACGAATCGTTCCCGTCCTTGTGGTGACTGTACCTTCACCGGCAACAGTCAAAGGCCTTGGTTCTGCAATGCTCGAAGCATTGGGAGATCCCGCCGCGGATAAAGGCACCGTTAGTTCGATTACGTTGCGACTGAGAAAATACATAAGAGATTGCGAAGTCGAACTGATCATCCTCGATGAGTTTCAGCACTTCGACGACAGGCAAACAAAGAACATACTAAAAACCATTTCAGATTGGCTGAAGAACCTGATTAATGAAACATGTCGGCCAATCGTTCTTGTCGGAATGCCTGGCTGTGAAAGCGTCTTAGAGAACAAGGGAAACGAACAACTCAAACGTCGCTTCTCCTCTCGAGAAGAGATCGCACCGTTTGCTTGGGAGGCTGAAGCTCAAGACCCCGAGTTTAGACAACTACTAAAAGAAATTGATGATAGGTTGCCGCTTTTGGAGAATTCGCATCTTGCAGATAAGGAGACTGCGTTTTTGATCTATTCGGCAACGGATGGCGTTATCAACTATGTAATGAAGCTCCTTCGGTGGGCGGCAAAGCTGGCTATTCAGACCGGTGCCGAACAAATCGATCACTCACTCCTTGCTCGAGCCTATGAAGAAAGGGTAGCGCAGGATTTTGTCAAACGTCCGAATCCCTTTAGCCAAATGAGTAATTGCGCTAAGCCTAGAACACCTGCGAAACGCGCAACTCCTTCGACGAATGCAACAAACAAAAGAATAAAGCCGCGGAGGAATAAGCGTTCGATGTCCGATGTGCTTTCGCAGCGCTGAGTCATTATTGGAGGTTGCCGCAATTCCGTCGGAATAAATGACAAACAATCAAAGGCTGGTTTTCTCAGCAACTCCCTATGCCGATGAGAGTCTTCCTGGTTTCGTGCTTAGACTGACCGAACTCAACCAGTACGATGTCATCACATGGATTCTGGATCTCGCAAAGATTCCGACCAATAGATGGGACTTCTCACTGTCGTCCATTAGCGTGTGGAACCTGCAACAACTCCAGATATTGACTGGCGTCTCTGAATCTGCACTGAGGGACCTTTGGTACGAGCCGGTTAACCGCGCAGGAACACTGCACGACTACTCGTTATTCGGTAACCCCGTTCCTCGATACACTATTCGAGTTTGTGAATCTAAAATCTGTCCTGAGTGTTTAAGAGAACGCCTTTACGCGCGAAAAATCTGGGAATTCGCTGCTGTCACTGCATGTCCCTTACATAGACGTGTACTCCTTGATAGATGTCCGCGATGCAACCAAAGAATCGGTTGGCGTCGAACTGCAATTGCCACTTGTGTCTGTGAATTCGATTGGAGATCGTGGAAAGGCCAGCAAGTTACAAATGACGAACTGCACGTAGCACAAAGAATTTACCAATTATGCAACCTAATAAAAGCAGATCCATCCAAAAGCAAGGTCGACGCCGAATGTCCTCTTACAACCTTGAGTCTTAGTCAATTGTTATCCGCTCTGTTTTTCATTGTCGGCCAGTTCCAAGGATTAATGGATACTAGAGGCAAGCGGATTTCAAACTCATTTCGCAACAAAGAGATTCACTCACTTATCGCCAAAGCCTACAAAGTATTCCAAAATTGGCCCAACAACTTTTTCTCATTTCTCGATTGGAAACGCGAAAACAATCCGGATAGCAGACATGGACGAGGGTTAAGAAGAGACTTCGGTCAGTACAAATCTGCTCTCTACGTTCAGTTAGCCGACCCTTGTTATGACTTCTTACGAGAGGGTTTCGAAGAATATATTGCGACTCAGTGGCGCGGCGGTTACCCGACGACATTGTCCCGTCTGAGCAATACCGCTCAAAGGAAGTATCTAACCGTAGTGGAGGCAAAACAGATCCTTAACGTTACACCTCGAAGTATCAAGAAACTAATCGCGGCTGGAAAACTTACGGAAGCTAAGAAAACCGGCGAGTCCCGATTACTACTAATTGAAGCAGAGAGTGTTATTAACCTACGAGACGAATTGAAAGACTCAATGTGCCTTAATCAAACAGCTCACAAATTGGGAACTCATGCGAAGCGGTTGATTGAACTTGTCGAAAGCAAGTTGTTAACCCCGATACGCGGTCCAGTAATCGAGGGAAATCACGAGTGGCGATTTAGCTCTGCAAGTATCGATTTGTTCTTAACTCGTCTGGCTGAATCGGTGGTTGCGCGAACCCAGAAGTCTGATCAAACAAAGACCCTTCGCAATGCTCTTCAGACCGTAAGACGAGCCGGCGGTCACTGCGGAACCCTAATCAAAGCTGTCTTTGACGGTGAAGTACATATCAGCAGCAAAACCAGAAAACCCGTGCTATCTAGTATCCTTTTCTCAGCGGTCGAGATCGCAGATTTTGCTCGCGGTAAGATGCAGGGATTCACGGGCAAAGTGCATTCGCTTGAAGAAACTGCTCAGTTGCTCAAAACGAATCTAATGGAAGTATATTTTCTTGCCAACAAGGGTTTGCTGAACGCCAAACTAATTCCGGGTTTTGAATCCCTCGGCCGTTTCATAAATAGCGAGGATGTTAGTGCGTTCAGCGTGAAGTATGTTGTGCTTACAAGGACCATTGCGAAAAAACTGGATACCGATACGGGTTACATTGTTGCGGTTCTCCGGGACAAGAATATCCATCCCATCTCAGGACGGACAATTGACGGAGGCCTTCAATATATTTTTAGCCAAGTCGACTTGGCAAACCTTGATTTACGGGAGCTTATTTCAAACTATCGAGCCACGGACCACTCGACGGTGCCCACCTGCAGCCTTGACCTCAAAGAAGTTTGCAGCGCGCTTAGCATCGACGAAGATTCAGCTCACCGCATGGTCCAAAACGGGTTCTTAAGATCTTCGATTCGGTACCGTCGGCCGTCCACCAGAAATCGATATTTTCTACAGCCCGAATTAGTCGGCGAGTGCAGACGTAGAAAACTCCCGTTCGCATCACTTCTGTCTATCTACATTGCCGCGAAACGCGTCGGAATAGTTGTGAGCACACTTAGAAAGGCAATTCTGCGCGGAGCACTGCCAGCTATACAATCTGAAAAACACCTTCACTGTTTTTATATCGTAGAGGAAGACCTTGACGCGTTCGTTGAAACACATAGGAATCGTGTCGGAGCAAAAGCTGCTGCGGAGATTCTTCAGCTAACCAAGGGCGTCTTTAACAGATTAGTGAAAAAAGGAGTACTGGAAAGAGTATCAGGGCCGAATGTCGACGGATACGGTCGAAGCCGGTATTTGAAAACAGACGTGGAAAGAATTCGCGATTCGCTGAGATTGAAGCACTGACCTTCTCCACCCAACTGGCCCTAAATTGGGGAAGGGTTACACCAAGGCTGAAGCACGCCGATTGTCGGGCGGAATCTTACATCTTCAGTTGCTGAGAGATGGTTACAGCGTCGGCATCAATTCAGTCTATCTTCGTAACTGCCGAGCGTAACGATTTCAGTAATATCGATATATACTTTGTCGAAGATATTATGTGGAAAGCTCTAAGGAATACTCATTCTCACGGCTAGTGAATAGACAGTTAATTCCCTGAGTCGCATTGGCGCGCCGATCATCATTCATCATGCTTAGATCTTCTAACCTGATTGACTTCCGCGAGTTGGTATCATCGGTTCCAGGCGAAGGTCTGCAAGATTTGGCCCGCCAGATTGGGTTTAAGAAGAAATTATCACCTATCTGGTCGGGCCGGGGTCCGGATGGAGGAAAGGACCTGCTATTTACCGAAGTTTTACTCGGAAACCTCAGCACTCAAAGACTCAGATGGCTGGTCAGTTGTAAGGACAACGCAACTAGCGGCAAATCTGTGACCGAATCTGATCTTCCTTCAATAAAGGATAAGCTCGCTCAACATCGCGCTGATGGCTTTCTGTTGGTAACCACAACAGTTCCCGGTGTTGCTGCCAAGCAAATGTTAGACAACTTGGATAAGAGCAACGGTGGAGACATTTATACGTGGGTTTGGGATAAATCCGAACTGACCAGGATTCTTCTTCAGCCTGAATATCACGACCTTCTCCAACAGTTCTTCCCCGAAAGCTACAAGCGAGTGAAGGGGCTGACCTCACTTGAAGGCGCCGTTTTCAACTTCCGTGACGAGCTTCCAGAGGCTGTTTTGGATGAAGTGCTTCGCCTTGTCAGGCCGTATTCTGGATTTCAGTTGAAGGGTTCGCGAATTTGGCCGTATGACGCTCCTTCGGCGCGAGTTATCGATAACGTAATCCAAATCTTGATCATGGAAGGTAACCCCGTCCAGGCTGCTAACTCAACTGAAGGAATTGAGTTCGATGCTTTCATGTCGATGCTCGCACGATTGTACGCTGCCTATCGAGAAGAATGTTACTTGTACATATTAGCGTTGGCTGAGCATCACCTCGACCCCGATCTTCGCTATAACGCAATCCAGTTTGCCCTCGATACCTACCGAGCCTCAATTCCACTCGAAGACTGTTTCAAACTAGCCTCCGGTCTGGAAGACGAAGATTCCATTGAGGAAATGTTTGGTTTCAAAATCTCTAAATTTGTAGAAGAAAAGCTCGACGACGATCCGCATGATTACGATCTTGGAGATGACCTAGATTCCATTTCCTTTGTAACGGTTATTGACCAAGTAATAGTTTCCTCTATTAACTTTTCAAAGGCCGAAAACCGAATCAGTTTTCGTGGAACGCTCGATCTACACGTAACGTTACAAGCGCATGACCCCGAAGGTGGAATAAGAGATCAATATCCAGGAAAGTTTGCGGGGTATTTTGACTCCACAGGCATTCATCTAGAATCTGCAAGTGCGGACACCTCGAGCTTCTACCAATGAAAACTAATTTCGCATCGGGTCACCCGGGCTAGCATAAAGTGTCAAGGGTACTAATTCACGGAAATCTTATGAATGGTCTAGTAGGTGTAAAGAATTCGTTCGATATCATGCTCGCCACTGACGACGTCAGCAGCACATTGAAACGTGAAGCGCTATTGCTTGATAAAATTGCTTTTCACGGATTTGAACTAATCACTGAAGATAGGCCTTCAAGCGTGTCGGAAGACTTAGTCAATGAGTTGCTTTGGCTTCGCGACGAAGGGATTATTTACATTCCGCCGGCGCCAAAAGACCGCAAGAAAACCGGCCTTAGTAAGTCATATAAGCAATACCGAAAGGGTGCTGATGATTTTCTCGACTTGATTGCAGAGCTGGAGCCACAACGAAAGAGTGATCAGCAACTTAGAATGCTTTACGAAATGGTGGTCGTCGCAACGCAGCTTGATACAAGAGCGCTTTGTCTTTATCTGCGCGAAGTCGAACACATGGATGCATCTTGGACGTTTTCTCATTCATGCCACGAATATTTTTCCGAAGCATCGCCGAGACAAGTGCTGGAAGTTATTATCCCTCAACTGCCGATTCCAAGTGAGACAACATCTTGGGAAGAGATTATTGAGTTCAGGTCGGACCCCGATTCTCAGGGCAAGTTTCTAGCCATGCGCGATTGGATGAATGAAGTTGCACGCAACAAATTGTCTAAGATAGAGGTCGAACAGAAGGCCGAATATTTGATCGATCGGTTCCAGCAACACATGAAACTCCACAAAATGAGAACACAACCAGGCATCTTCCAAACTGCGATCGTTTCCGGAACGGAGATCATCGAAGACCTTGTTAAGCTTAAGTGGAGTAAGTTAGCGAAGAAATTGTTTGGATTTCGAAAGAAGAAAATTGAGCTACTGGAGGCCGAATTGAAGGCGACAGGCCGGGAGCTTGCCTATGTGATCAAAGCTCAAAGTAGATTTGAAAAAGGAGCCCATTAGTGCGTTTTTAAGTCAAGCCAAGCTCTTCAACGAATCTCAACAAAATCCGGGTTTCTATATTTTAATCTGGTACTGTTTTTAGGGAGAAGGTCAGTTGCCGCCAAGCAGATGTTAGACAGTCTGGATAAAAGCAACGGCGGGGACATTTACACGTGGGTCTGGGATAAATCCGAACTGACCAAAACTCTTCTTCATCCTGAATATCATGATCTTCTCCAACAGTTCTTCCCAGAAAGCTACAAGCGAGTGAAGGGTCTGACCTCACTTGAGGGAGCCGTTTTAAGCTTTCGCGACGAGCTTCCAGACGCTGTTTTGGATGAAGTCATGCGCCTAGTTAGGCCGTATTCTGGATTTCAGTTGAAGGGTTCGCGAATTTGGCCATATGACACTCGGTCAGCACGAGCCATTGATGAAGTAATCCGAATCTTAGTAGTCGAAGGTAACCCGGCCCAAGCTGCGCATTCAACCGAAGAGATTGAGTTCGATGCCTTCATGTCAATGCTCGCGCGCTTGTATGCGGTCTACCGAGAAGAATGTTACTTGTACATATTAGCGCTGGCTGAGTATCACCTCGACCCTGATCTCCGCTATAACGCGATCCAATTTGCGATCGATACCTATCGAGGCTCAATTCCGAGCGAGGGCTATTTCAAACTGGCATCAGGTTTAGAAGATGAAGATTCCATTGAGGAAATGTTTGGTTTCAGAATCTCTAAATTTGTCGAAGAGAAGCTCGATGGCAATCCGCATGCTTACGACCTTGGAGATGATCTGGACTCCATTTCCTTCGTGACCGTCATTGACGAATTAAGAGTCGCCTCCATTACTTTTTCGAAGGCAAACGACCGAATTAATTTTCGTGGACCGCTCGATCTGTACGTAACGCTACAAGCCCATGACCCGGAAGGCGGAATAAACGATCTATATCCCGGAGAATTTGCAGGGTATTTTGACGCTACGGGCATTCATCTAGAATCGGCAAGTGCTGACACCTCGAGCTTCTACCAATGAACACTAGTTTCGCTTCGAAATTGGAGAGGGTCCCTCTCATTACAATGGCACAGTGTTAGGGAGGGTTACATTGCCCTCGATAATTCACAAATCCTAACGGGCATTTACCCACGCCATTGCTATTGGTTCCTTGACGGTTTTGAGAGCAATATAGTGGCCTTCTTTCTTGCGTGAGCAATAGCAGAGATTAACACAGAACGTTTACCGAATAATCGCCGAGAAGTTTCGCGATTTAGATCTTCGAGGAGTCGTGTAAGGTGAGCAGTCCGGTTGGGCGTCGCGAGACAGTTTTGATCGCCGACGGCTGCATCGTCTTCATAATCAAACACATCATCTACAATCTGCAGAAGTTCCCCGAGTTGAATCAAATCGCCCCACGTCGCTGCTCGCTGCTTTTCACATCCCATCGTCTTGAGAGTGAATTCTAATGCTATGGCACCGCGTTCTAGGCCGTCGCCGGATAGCTGATTGTTCAAGTCCTTGTCGTATAACCTCATTGCCAATATTCGAAGCTCAACTTTCGACAAGTTAGTTAGAATCCTCTCAAAAGAGCTGCGAGCTCCCTTGTCGAAATGTCGCCAATCCGTTACGACATCGTAGGCGCAAGATAAAAACGCTGCCTCGCCAGCTTTCCATGCTTGCTTCAAATTCCAAGGAGTTCCGAAGCCCGCATAACATAGCGCGAGACGTATAGATTTTTTTGTACACCTAAGGCGTTCGGCTCGAGAGAGTCGAAGCACTCCTGCATACTGAAGTGACCGTACAAAGGCGCTGAGTACAGCAACAAGGTGTGAAAGAATCATAAACCGTGGCTAATTAGAGCAAGTGAAATCGACGCTAGAGAGGTTGAAGGACGCGAAGAAAGCGGTCAAAAGAAATCCGAAACCAACACGTATAATTCTCAGGGTCTCTCTGAAGGTCGACGCTAAGGCCCGGGATATCTACCCACCTGTACTCAGAAATCTCGGCCGGATCAGGCGTGGGAACGCCTTCGAAGTAGCCAACCAAAACATGATCGTATTCGTTTTCGATCAATCCGTCTTCAAGGTTGGCGCGATAAATGAAACTGAAGACTTCTTTCAAATTCGACTGGAATCCCATTTCCTCTCCAAGTCGTCGTCGCGAAGCCTGCGCAATGGTTTCACCTGGTCGGGGATGACCGCAGCACGTGTTCGACCACAGGTTGCGTGAATGATATTTCGTCACCGCTCTTTTTTGCACCAGTAGCTGGCCTGCGGAATTGACAACAAAAACCGAAAAAGCCCGGTGCAGCTTCCCCAACCGGTGGGCCTTGGTTTTGTCCTCTATTCCGATTGCTTCGTCATCTTCGTTTACCAGTACCACTCTTTCCTCGGGCGTGCTTGCCGCGAGGGTTCGGACGGCTGATTCCGTGAAGCCTTCGATTACATTCGTATTAAATGGCATGGTTCTAGTTAAGACAATCTAATCGAATAGAATTGTAAGATTCGACATTAAAGAAAAGCGACCGATGCATTTGTAATACTCATCGCGACCTCTGTGCAATCTTGAGGCTTCAGCCGACGCACATTTAACTCTGAGGGAACAGTTTTTCGCATAATTTCCTGACCTCAACTGGTAAGTTTTCGAACTCTTCGTCCATGGAGGGAGGAGAGTTCGCTTTCGAGCCTCCGTGAACGTCGCCTGCACCTTCTTGACTTTTACCGGGACTGCTTAATTGCGCTTTCCCGTCTAGTGTCTTCCCAATATCTCCAGCCTCAGCTTGATACCTGCAAAAATCTTCAACTCCTACGTCGGCAGGGTACCTGCAAGAGTCAAGACTCTTAATTGGGAACCCGCGGAAGGAGGCGCGTTTTCCCAAAACCCCTCGCGCATGGCGATACACAAAATATGTAGCCAATAGGATCTCACCCGTAATTAAGAGCTGCTTTAACCCCCATGGAGTCAGAAGTGGCCGTGCTATCCATTCAATCAGAAACTGCGGCAACCTGTTGTTCAACCAATCAAGTAACCAGATTAGGAAGTTGTGCGGCGTAATGGAATCCGATTTCGAATAGAGACCGACTACAAACACACCAATCAAGAAAGCCCAGAGTCCCTTTCTTCGAATGTCCGACCCGATGGGTGCCCAAAGTGTCAGGTGACGCTTGCCTCGCAAGAGATCCGCGAGTTCATTACGAAATATTGGTTTAGATTTTTCACGACCTTTGCAATCTTCAAATAGATTGTCCACTAATCGCGTGTATTCCTGGTTCTTACGCCACGCTGATATGAAAACATTCACCGCCAGTAAGACTGGGAATAGTGCAGGAAGGAGCAGCGATAATCCGAAAAAGACAGCCTGTAGAACCGCGATAGTGAAATCTAGTCCGAGACTATCGAAAGGCAATCTGGGCTGAGTGAGTATTCCCACGTGATAAGTGAGGTAGAAGCTGGTTGTAAGATACGTAAACATTAAGGAAATGCAAATATATTGGGTTGCGAGCAACCAAATTCCCAAAGGCCGGTATACGGAAGGTAGACTAGCCTCAGCAGCAGCAATTGCTCCTACGAAGCCAAGGCAATAGGCCGCCAAAAGACTCCCGAACATCAATTCTGAGAGCCTATACACAAGCGAGCTAGTGGCTTGTCTATATGCTTCGGACGGTAGTAGATTTTCAGTGTCTTGGGGGGTGGACATGAGGTTAATCTCCTGGACAACGGGCTATCATTAAACCGTCATAAGAATCAGCGGCTGAGAAGCAAACGGTCTCTTTTCAATGGTTCAGATCAGGAAATAAAGCCCGACAAACAACTGAATCTTCATTAGAAGAGTTGCTCTTCGGTAGTGCGCTAGTTTGAACCAATAGACGCTCGACAATGTAAGCAACAGTGTCATCGAAGTCAGAGCAATGACATCTCCTCGATTGGTCGTTTGGAGCGCCAGCAACACCAATCCCAACACTTGAAGGATAAATGCAGTAACGGCTAGCGATGAGGGACTAAGCTGGTGCATGAACGAAACCGCATCTCCCGATCTGTCTTGGAGATCACCGCATATTTCTCGCGCCAATATGAAAAGAAAAACGGAAGCTGCGGCAACTCTCAATTTCTGCTCATGAGGATATGAAGTTGCGATTAGCAAAAGCGGAATCGAACTCCCAATCGCTGTGTAGACGGTTTTGACGCTTGGCAAAAACTCAACTACATATCGGTAACTGATGGTTAATGTAATTAGGCCGTAGTACCAAAAGGCAATGTCCTGTGGGACAAAGTACCTAGTCAAAAAAAGTGCCAAACCAAGCGAAAGGAAGTAAAGAACCGCGGCAAACTCTGAAGTCAGCTCGCCGGCGGGCAGCGGCCGCTCGGGATGGTTTACGCGATCTTTTTCGATATCGTCCAGGTCATTCGCAATAAATGTGCACATGCAAATGAAAAGTAAAGGGATCGCTTCACTAATGCTTAAAACGAGATTCTTGGTTCTGGCTAATAACGGAAGGAATATTGCCAAAACGCAAAGAAGCGAGGTGCTAAACCTAATAAGTCGCAGTATCGCGCGGAGAAGGAGCACAATAATCCTTATATACAATAGTCTGGGTAAAGCCTAAACCTTCAGAAACTTGCTCGTTTGAGGTCGGCGTATTATGCCTTCAAAATTGTGTCGAGACAATATAAAAGCTACTCAGTCTGAGAATGGTCTATATAAGATTTCTCAATTTGTTTCATTTCCCAGCTATTTCTTTGACCTCTATCGACACATCGCCAGCAAATCCTATGACGCAGATAGACCACCGATTTAACCGGCTCACCTTTTGGCCCGACCAAGTGCGGAGCAAAGAGTCGAGATCAGCCGCTTCCCGTTGTCTCGGCTTGCTCGTTTTCTTTCCAGTTTTCTTTGATTCTATAGTAAGCCACAGTCGAGAGGGCGGTCCACCGCTTCGTCGAATTTAGATTAGCCTTGCTTCTCATTTCGCCTCTTGGTGGTCCTGTGTGCGCTCCGATCCAATGATGTACATATCTCGAAAATAGTGCACGAAAACCAAAACTGCCTGAAAGACGAAAACGAAGGATAGGATCAACGACACCCAGAGATTCACATCTCTAAAACCAAACACGAAGAAGCAGTGATAGAAGGCGTGCCCGAGGAAAATAATGGGGCCAATCATCAGAGCTAACACGAGGATTGCCTCAATATGGAGGAACGTCTTGGAAAGAATGCCAAAGGAGAACTTTTGGCTTGTTTCTGATGAATGGAATAACGAATGTGGCTGTAGAAAGATGTCCATTGAGTTCTTAGCAATGGATTTATGATTGATCGTTACCACAGCCGCCGTAAGGTCGCGCATATGTTGTCGCATGGTGCCTAGTGAGCTCGTTGAGCAGTACGCGTAGGCGACTATCAGTGGCAAATACTTTAGAAGGATCCCAACATCCTTTAGCTTAAAGGGGCCAAGCGCAACTTCGACTGTTGAGGTATGCGCTAAAAGCACAAACGACGCTATCGCGAATAGTAAGAGCAAGAGGGCGCGATGAAATTTCTGGTCCAGGCGATGGAAATTCTCCAGCAATGCCTTGTAGTATTGGTCTATATACTCCGGTGACTCGCTCGCCAAAGACTCTTTTACTTTTTCAACTATTGTCTTGGAGGCCATATTTCTCCTCAGTCCCGGTTAACGCGTGACGTGTGAGTTAAGCGGTCGCGGTGAAACCCAGCAGCGATTCATGCAGTTTCAAAGGGTTATCATCGGAATACTCAGACACGCCAGACTTAAGCACCCATCGAATGCGGCTCTCGTTTGTCCTGGCTCAGGACGCGAGATTGCCGAAGAATCCGTCTTCTAACGGTCTACTGATTTACGTCTGAAGCCGGCTGAGCCTATTATGGCGAATTAACGGAGGTCAAGGCCTTCATGATCGAAACTAAACCTGTTCGTTTACTGGGACCGTAAATGCCCAGCGCGTGCAATTGTTCCTTCCCAATTACATAGGCCTTGAAGTTTGAAGGTTTCGTCCATGCATGACTTTGAGATCATAATCGTCGGAGCAGGTCCATCCGGCTGTGCGACCGCCCTCGAGTTAGCCAAGCTGGATCCCGATATCACCAGTCGCGTGCTCCTTCTGGATAGGGCGGTCTTTCCTCGCGTTAAGCTATGTGCTGGCGGGATGATCAAGGACGCCGATGTCATTCTGGGGCAGTTGGGTCTAAGAATTGATTTGCCATCTCATCCGGTCCACATTTCGAAGTTCGTTCTACCCACCGGATGTCTAACAGTTAGACATCCTGATCATTTTCGGGTGATTCGTCGGGATCAATTCGATGACCTTCTATTTCAAACAGCACGTCGGCGTGGCGTTGTTACCAGGGACGGAGAGTCAGTTGATAATATCACCCGCACTTCGCAGGATATCGTTATTAGGACCTCGAAGAACGAATATCGAACAAAGATTGTCATTGGAGCCGACGGAGCGAACAGCACAGTGCGCAGGCTAGTGGGCCTGCCTCGTCACGATCGGCTCATGATTGCAATAGAGACTTTTGCCTCGCTTGGTGAAACGGACATTCCCGATTTTTCGAGAAACATGGCCATTTTTGATCTTAGTGTAACGAGTCGGGGAGTTCCCGGATACTGTTGGATCTTCCCAACGGTGTCCGAAGAGCCTCCAGTCGTAAGTTTGGGAATCATGGCTGCGCCATTCAGGAAAGACGAAACGTTCCATCTGCGAGATTCCTTTGCCGAATGGCTCGGGGAACACGGTATTGATGCAAATCGTTTCGAACAAAAATCACACCCTCTCCTGCGCTATGAACCACGGGCGCCATGCAGCCTGGACCGAGTCCTCCTAACTGGCGATGCTGCCGGTGTCGACCCCTTGTTTGGCGAGGGGATCACGTCTGCTCTTGCCCTTGGCATGATTGCTGCGCAGTCGGCTAATAACGCGATTAGGTCGAATGACTTCTCCTTCTCGACCTATGACAAGCGAATTCGTTCGAGCGCAATTGGTAGGACAATGCGTCGAAGAAGATTTTTGGCACGCAGACTCTACGCAAAACCAAGGTTCGGTAGACGATACTTGCAGTACAGCACGTTACTTAAGTGGATTGCCTTCCTGCGGCCTGAGACATCAGTAGGGAAAATAACTTGGGAGACATCACAATAGCCGCAAACCAGCGCAACTGCGTAAAATTGTTTTCCGCCGAAGCAGTGCGAGATTGTTATTGAAGGGAATTGTTAGGCGCGTGGGGACTTGAACCTCAGACTTGGTTATTAGGTTAGCGGTTTTATGAACAACGGTAATTGAACAGAAGAAAATCAATAACTACGAGAATCTGGACGCGCTAACTTTGAGAAGATTCCTGTAAGTTGTTGTATCTTAGCCAGCGAAATTTCATTAAGTATGAGAACCTAGAGACGATGTCGGTTCTCATAGTTAGTGAAATCCGCACCATAGTTAGTGATTCCACGCCACGGCGCGTCGATCTGTTCTCTCGTACCGTCCCGCCAATATCTGCATTGCTGGCAGCCGATCTATAATCTCCCTCACATAATGAACGACCAGAAAACACGTTCACGCATGCTGCACGATCAAGACAAGGCGCACGAACTGCTCGTTTCCGACAGTACACACTGTAAGTATCCCGCGTTTATGTCCACCCATAAGTAGAGACTTCGGGCATTAATTCCATCATTACAAGAAATCAACAAATCGACTGCCGGAATAGCAACCGACACTTGGTTCACTCGAGAGTGGCGTCTTGCTTCTGGCGCGCCTTATCCAGGCGATCAAATGATTCTAGGTTTGTTCTGTGAGACTAAGTGACTAAGGCTTAATAGGTTCCAAAGATACTCGAGTAGCATTGTTGTCGTCGAGATCAATAATGACTTGTCTTAACCGCAGATCGAAGATTGCATCGTTCTTTAGGTCTGGTCCTTTTATGTTCTTGAGAATCTCGCGTTTCCCCGGTTGAGAAAGATCAAGACTATCGACCCACGTTCCCGTATTAAAATAATTTTTCACTTTGGCTTTAGGATCTTTGCCGTCAATCTCCGTGTGCGTGTGACCAAAAATCACCTCACCTCCTCGATTTCGCTTCAACAATTCGGTGGCGCCTCGAAACTCAGGCTCATCGCGAAAGACACCCATCACCGGACTGCCAGCCGGATCCGGCGTAAGTTCAGCGGCTGTAACAGGTCTTTTGTCAGGTCCGGATAGCTCTGCATTTCGGACATTTTGCAGCTGGAGAGTTCGCCACTCAGCATTAGTGGTGCGAGCTATTTCATCGTCAAAGCTTTTCTTAAAAGCAGGATTGGATCCGTAATTTTTCAGCAGCTCGGCGGTGATTGCGGGCTCGCCAAGATTTTGAATCAATTGATGAGGCGCTGTTTTTTTCGGCCCTAAAACATTCGCTGTAATGGAGCTCCAGGGAATGCCGGCGCTGATCATAAACTTTACGAACTTAGCGGCCATCTTACCGCCAACCCAGCCATTCTTAATCCCCAGCCAAATGGCTCGTACCTGCGTCTTGATGTTGTCGGCAAAAGGAAACTCTTCCTCAATCGAGTTAAAGAATTCCATCACAAAGATGGTGCCCCACGCCATTTCGAGCCGTTCGAGGTTGTCTTCAGTGCTGCGATGAAAAACGTTCTGAGGATTGTAGAATCTGTTTTCAGGCGAACAGTATTGATTACCATGTTCGATATGAGCGGTGCCCCGACGGACAAAAGTTTGGGAAAACTCGAGGCGATCCTTCTCCGGCGGATTCAGATAGCTGATAATTTCAGCCTGAACACCCGGCCAGAACAGATCGGGATCATGGTTTCCCATGATGATCGTTAATTTCTTTCCAGAACTAAGGAAATGCCGCAGGTCGTCAAAGAAGTTTTTATGTGCAAGTTGAGCTCTGCAGCTCTCTAACTTGGCCAGGGAATCCTTTTCGGTCCATCCTAGAATGTGACCGTCTTCCGAGTAGTGCAGGTGATCGGGATCATACGCTAACGGCTCTAACTGCATAAAATCGATCCAGTCGCCGTTGATAATCAGTTCATCGCCTCCATCCTTGTCGATGAAGTCGAGGTATTTGTGAAAACTTTCGTCCGACTTGAAATCTTCAAGCGGATGCCATTCCGTTTCATTTATTCGACCCATGCCGAGGTGTAAATCACTGATTACGTAGTGGCGCGTCATGGCGTTACTCCCGCAACCGGATTCTGCAGATGAATTTCACCTCGCCCGAACAGCGTGTAGTAGAGACCAAAAGGATTGAAATACCGACGCGCATAGTCTTTCCTGAAATCGAATAGGATTTCACCTACTCGTTTGCCCTTCAAAAACTCCTTTACGAAACGCTGCCCAAAGGCATCGGCGAACGGCGCTGGGATGTCTGCTTCAGTACCCACGAAGTTCCAGGATCCCAAGCGCCTGATAAAGTAAGTCATAAACGAGGTCGGATCGCCCATCTTTAATTTGCTGGACTGGCAGGCGTTTAGAAAAATTACGGGCGGAGAACGAAACGGGCGGATCGCACGGTTGTCAGATAACTCCTGGAGAGTAATTACGCCTTGCTGCTGCCCTTCCATAATGATCTGGGTCTTCTTAAGCTTGTCAGAAATTCCGTAGATCGTGATCTCGCCTTCGCCTTTTTCGTGATGACAAAAAAGATAGTAGAGATGTTGCGGCTCCTCCCGTTTAGTCAAGCTCGATATCACCTGCTCCTTGGAGGTGCCGAGCATTAACAAGTACCTCTTTTCTGGATCCGTTAGTTGCTTGAATTTCTCTTCCATGCCTTGAAAGAAAGTCATTTGGCCGGTCTGATATTCCAGATCGGTCTGTTTATTAACCCCGATCGTAAGTCTCGTGCCATCAGTGTTCGCGAGGTAAGGCTTGTTATTGAACGTGTTGGTGCCTAAAGGCGGGTGGACTGTGAGCTGATGGCGAATGCCCCAAAAATGGGGGAGCAACTTTTCGAGATAAAGCGGGTCGTCAACGGAAGGGATCTCATCATCGAACAACATCGACCATGGGATAGGCACTTGACTCGCGTCAATCTCTATTGTTGATTCCGGCTCGAGCCGTTCCTTGATGTTTTCAGCTAGCTTGACCAGATTAAGATCGGTTTGGTCGTCGAGATCAAAAATTAATCTGTATAGTCTCTGTCCTTCTTGAGCCAGGTACGTCCACATATCTTTGATTTTTACAGGATCGCAACTCAACCTATCTTTCTTGTCCTTATCCAGAACCTCTTCGTATTTCTTAGCCCAATTTGAGAGTTCCTCTCGCATCAGGATTACCGGGTCGGTGATTTGATCCGGCGGCACGGGTAGGCGGATTCGATCCTTCCTTTCGTTCCCAGGAGTTCGATAACTCAAATAAAGAGAATTGCCGTCGAGGTCCAGCGTCAACGTCAAGTTAGGCTGAATGAATTCATCGAAATTAGCCATATAAGCTACCTCCTGAGTTCGTGGCATGATCAGTGTCTCTGTATGAGCCTGATTGAGACGGGCAATGACGTCCACACAGAATCGTTCTCTGTAGAGAATGGTCTGTCGATAGAAGAGTCTAATGGTTACCGGGTGACGCCCTTCGACTCTAGGATAGAGCGCGAAAGCTTCAGGAAGAGTGCCGGTCCCTGCATAGTATTCAACCTGACGGGTCTCCTGGCCGGTCGCTTCCTTCAAGAGATCGGTTGAAACCACAATTTCCACGACCGATATAGGCTTCTCTTGCAGCGACTCCGGCTCAACGAATAATTGGGTACTGCTAATGCGCTCTCTGACTTTGTTCTCAATAGCGAACAATAAGAAGTACGCGTCGCTAGTGCTGATAATCAGAGGTTGCGACACCGGCTCACGATAATCGTCCTCGATCCATAGATTAGCGTGCAGAATATTCTCGTCTGATGTTTCAGCCTTGCTCGCATAGCTCCTTTCGAGTTGCCGCATGACCGAGTTCAGATCGTCCTTGAACTCCATAATATCGTGATAGCGTGCCCCACGATCCTTTGCTAGAGCGCGGTTCAAGACTTGCTGCAAGCCTTCGGGCGTCGGTCCGGAGCTGACCTCAGTCAGACGCGGTGGTTCCTCGTTCAGGAGCGCGTTCCGGAAAGGCAATCTGCCCGTCAACATTTCGTAGAGCAAAACACCGGTCGAAAAAACGTCGACGCGCGAGTCGAGCGGCTCGCCCAATGCCTGCTCAGGTGCCGCATAATTCATTGCGCTACGAACTGCGCGGACGTCGGTCGACTGCTTTCCGTAACGTGGGGTCTCCCCGGGCTTCCGCAGATTAGCGATACCAAAATCCATAACTTTCACTTCTCCGCTCGGTTTGACCATCACATTGGCGGGTCTAATGTCGCGATGGATGACACCTGTCGCGATGGATGACACCATGGCGATGGGCTACGGACAGCGCTTCAGTTACCTGTCTAGTGATGTCGAGGGAGCGCGGAATTGTGAGAAAGTCTGTCGAGATGAGATCGCTGAGGGTCTCGCCTCTGACCAGTTCCATGACGAGGAAGGGTTCTCCATCCTCGGTCTCTCCGTAATCGTAAACTGCCGCGATTTGCGGATGGGAAAGAGCCGAAATTGTGCGAACTTCGCGCAAGAAGCGTTTGCGGAAATTCGGTTCTTCCTTCGCAGCTTTCAGGTTAAGAGTCTTTATCGCCACAAGGCGACCGAGCGATAGGTGTTCGGCGACATAGACGACACCCATGCTGCCCCTCCCGAGCTCACTTATGATCCGGTAGTCTCTTATTTTCGAACGAATATCCTTTAACCTTTCGTGAACGAATGAGCCAAAAAGGCAGAGACGCGAATACCTCGCCTTCGTCAGCAGGAGAACTTTCAAGCGCGCGCCGCTCTCGTTGCGCCCTTTACCTCCACCTCTATTTTCTCGCGATAAATGATGGTTTCTCGATAGAAGAGGCGAACCGTAATTGAGTACCAGCCCTCGGCAACTGGCGCAATGTCGAAAGCTTCAGGTGCGAATCCCCTGCCTGAATAATATGCGACCTTACGCGTCTCGCATCCGAGTTTGGTTCTCAGCAACCTACTCATCACCTGGATTTCGACATCAGTGCTCCGGCTTTTTTGAAGCTCAGGCGGCTCAATGAATAGTTGGCTGCTGCTCAGGAACTCTCTAAGCTCAGGCTCGATCGCAAACAGCAGACGATACTCAGATCCCCACTCGAGACTGAGAGGTGGCGGGATTGGTCTCTTGTCCTTGTCCTCAAGCCAAAGGTTGGCGTGGAGCACGTTTTCTTCCTCGATCACGGATTCTCCCGTGCTCGCCAACTGGCCGTCTTCTTGCCCGAGCCCCGCCAGGGCGCCGAACTGAACTTTTATTGCAGGAAAAATTATCATTGCGAATGAAAACGGGAAAAGGGTTCCAAAGAGACCATAGGCTTGCAGCTTGGTTCCCGGAATCCAGTGCACCTTGATTGATGCTGGCGCGAGATGGTACGACGTGGTTTTCGACTGGCCGGTCTTCTTATTTGTTAGCTTGACGTTGAAAATTAGCTCGAAAGCCCGCTGTTGAGTAACATTGCTCTTCAATCTAAACGGAATTGTCCACTGCACGAGTCTTCGCCCGTCGAGCGACTTGTCTCCGTTATCACCATTCGGTAGTGCTTCAAGGTCGCTCGTGTTTGCTATCTCCACTGAAGCAGAAGCTTCATACAACTCGTTATCGGGATTTCCTTCCCCGCCGGGAACGATGGGAAGGCGAGTCGAGCTTGAAACAATACCGGGGGATTGCGATGGGGTTGGTCGTTCCTTCGGTCCATAGGTTCTCTGAAACTCAACCGTAATGTAACTGTCCCAGGCTTTGGGAAGTTTTTCGGGCCACGATTGATTCGCATAGTCAGTCTCCTGCAAAGGTAGAGGCGTTGCCGAAGTTGCAGGCGAACCGCTTGGGGTTGCAAAAGGCGTTGGCGTTGGCGATGTAGTCCAGGCCGGCGTTGGTCCTGCCGTCGGGGTGCGCGCCGGCGTTGGCGATGGCGGCGCCACAGTTGGTGTCGCCGATGGTGTTGGGGTCCATACTGGAGTCGGCGTCGGTTGCGGCGTTGGTGTCCGCGTGGGTGTCGGCGTTGGCGTGGGCGTCCGGATCGGCGTCGGGGTGGCCAGGGGTGTAGGGGTGGACTGTGGTGTTGGGGTCGGCGTCGGCCCAGTCTCGCAATCCGGACACTCGATCGCTACGAAAGCTTTTCTGCTACTTCCTGCGAACTGCATCCGCATCTCATAGAGACCCGATTCCGTTCCCGAAAGATCCCAAATCATCGCCCCACGTTCTTTCCGTATTTCGCCCGTGGTTACTTCGAATGTAGGTCGGTAGAATTCCCGCAAATCGCCAAACTGTACAACGCATGGGCTGCCGCGCAAACAGTGCAGCCGAACCGTGGTTGAAGGGCTTGCGGAACTTGACGGTGAAAATGTCAGAGATGGTAAGCCAGGTATGAAAGACTGCGTCCTGGGTGCGAAGAGACTCCATAGCCAAAAGACAAACCGTTTGATTGCGTTAGGTTTCTTATTTTTACTTGCCGACTTTGGCGTCGCATCTTGTGGCGCCTGCAATGAGGGCGATGGCGAAGCTTCAGGTTGCGCAACGCCACTCGTAACGGGAAGTAGAACATTCGTCGACAGACTGGCTGAATTTGATTCCTCAGTTCCGTCTTCTGCTTTGATCTGTTCGCTTCCAGTTGGTTGCGTATGATGATGCGCGTAACGAACAGAATGCTGACTCGCGACAGTTGCCTGTCGAACATTCGGGAAGAAGCTTCCCGTAAGCAGATCGCCCGCTGGGAACATCCCTGAATGGTTTGCTGCTGTCTTAACCGGCGGAACTTCAACCGCAGTAAGTTGCTGCTGGCAATTCTTCTGCGGCCCATCGCTCTTACACTCGTTCATGCTGAACCGTTCGTAAAAACGAACGTAGACGACTCCCAATAAGGCTGCTGCAAGAACGATGTAGCCCAGAATCAGCACCCACTTACGCATGCCGCGAAGGTCGGGCAGAAGAAGATTCTTTAGGGAAGCGTGAAAGTTATGCTGTGAGGCCATAGCGATTGCCAAGGTCAAAAGCTGGTAAATGCGACCTGCTCGCCATCGACGATATTATCCTTGTTGGACTCGCGGCTGTCGCAGGATGAGAGGGCAGCTGAAGTGTGTGATGCTGAAGCGGTGATCGCAGTCAACGGGGACAAACTTCAAAACGCCGCCGAAAACTCCGCTGGCTTATAGCTTCGACACTCTACTGCCCCAGAAGAAATCTGTCAATAGCAAAGAACTGCGCAAGAATACCAAAGCGGTTGCGCCTCGCCTGGTGACAGGAGCAATCCATTTAGATCGGAAGATTGGTGGGCGAAGCCAGCGGCATTAACTGATGTAGTTGGGCCGATAAGAATCAATAACAGGTGAGAATCCGGATTCAGTAACTGTGAGAAAATTCTTCTAAAGTGTTGAAGATTGACCGCACTATAGTTATTGAAATCTAATTCTCAGTAGGCCACGTCCCTAGTTTGTCTCTTGGGTGACACTGAACTCGAGAACAACGAGAATTTGTAAGCAGGAAATCACTAACAATGAGAATCGGGATTCACTAACTGTGAGAAAAGTCTTGTAAGTTCTTGTAATCTCATCGACCAGATTTCAATAACTATGAGAACCTAGGACGACGAAACCAACCTGGACACTGTTCCTTTCACATTCCCGCGCCTTTGCCAGTTTGCCTAGACCGCTCTTTTTGCTACTCCCTTGATGAGCAACCACAGCGCGAGCGTCAACTCGAACACGAGCATCGGTAACCACATCA
The DNA here is from genome assembly GCA_035601635.1 of Pyrinomonadaceae bacterium. Lineage (GTDB taxonomy): Bacteria > Acidobacteriota > Blastocatellia > Pyrinomonadales > Pyrinomonadaceae > UBA11740. Next base: position 4,518 of record DATNNY010000654.1, on the reverse strand, counting down.
GCCCGAAAACCGGGCTGGTGAAGAATCCAGAGAGCTGAACGGGAAGGCCCACAACGAGCAGCACCGACGCGATCACCCCGAGCCATGCGAGTGCCGCGGGAATCATTCGGCCGCGCAGCAAAAGGTAGGAGAAGAGCATACTGCCGACGGCGAAGAAGATCGCCCCGATCATCGTGCTCCAACTCTGCACCTTAAGAAGAAACGCGCCGAGCGCCCGCGCCGCCCTCTCGTCCGGGGCATTTGCTCCAGCGGTCGTCCCGAGCCACAGCAGTCCCAGCGTCGCTAGCAGGAAGATCGCACCGAGCAAGCCTTCGGCGACGCGACAGGTCAGGGCCAGCATCGCGAGGTCGGGATCCTGGTCGCGCGTGATCCCATACAACGTCACGGCCAGCACGAGGGCCGTAAAGCAAGTGAGCAGCGAGAGCACCACCGCGACGCGGACCTCTGTCGTGTGCTGCGCGATGCTCGCGAGCTTGACCGCGATCCCGTCTCCGCTGGTCGCCCGGCCGAACAGGATCACACCGGCTATGCCGACCGCGATGTAGAGCAGGAATGTGGCGCCGGCGATCCTGGCGTTCGTGGTGCGAGTCATCCGACTTCTCCTTATGCCTAAAGATCAAAATGCGTAGCGACTCAATCAAGTGAGTATGACGCCACGACCGCTCGATTAAGAGGCCGCGGCGGCCAATGGTTGCACCTTTATGCCCCTAATCAGAAGCCACAGCGCGATCGCCAACTCTCCGAACAGAACGGGGAAGGCGATGCGATAAACCATCTCCTGGTATTGCGGGAACAGTAAGCCCGTAAGGCTGAGGGCCAGATAAGGGAAGCAGTTGACGATCAGCCAGACGCCCAGAATCCGGGGAAGGAAGCCCGATCTCATTACCAGTACGCCGAAGGGGAAAAGCCACAGGCCCCAAAAGATCTCGGCAACCTGAAGTCCCTGCCGATGCAAGCTGAGGAACAACATGCCCAGCGCGTCCCGCTGCGGTTTGTCGAATACCGCGAGGAAATTCTCGCCGCGGAAGAGCGTCAGGGCCGCGACGTTATTCAACACATTCACAAACCCGACGGCGACCGCGATCAGGACCAGGACCACCATCAACGAAGCATGCGTCTGATTGACGCCGCTGAGCAAACGGTAGAGAGCCAGGACCAGGAAGATGAAAATCAGGGAAGACATCAGCTCAGCGACGATGCCGAGGCGGAAAACCGTCTGGTGATCGAGGATCCTGCCGGCGGTCGCAGTTGCGTCCCCGCGCACGATCATGGTCCTGGGAATATAGATCAGGCTGAAGGGAGCAAAGAGAGCCATGGATAGATATAGCGCTCCTGCTATGCGTGCGGCCTTTTTGGTGGGGTGCATGACTCTGTCTCCTTATATCTCGCGGTCGACAAGCCTTTCAGCGTTGAACGCTCTTCATTTCCTGAGCGACTGATCGAATCAAGAATGCATTGCGCTTGCGGTCAAATCCCCGCTGCGCCGGCCTGCTCGTACCATCGTTGTTCGTTCACGCCCTTAACGAGGAGCCACAGGCTCAGCGATCCTTCGCCGATCAGCGCCACGGGCATGATGAAAGGTATTAGGCGTGCGCCGAACAGTGGTAATAAGAAGTTCGCAAAAGAGGCGATTACGTAACTTGTGCCGCCGATTGCCAGGAGTGCGCCCAGGATGCGTGGCAGGAACGTCGATCGCGCAACCAGGCATCCCATCAAGATGCACTGAATTCCGAAAAATACCATGCCGATGCTAAAGACCTGCATCTGCAGCTTGAGAGAGACCATCGACATCGCTTGTAACTGACTCGATGTGAACGCACTCAGGTATTGATCACCATGCAATAGAACCAAAGGCGCGAGATGACTGACCCACCCGAGGGCTCCGATCGCGACGCCTGCCAGGCCGAAGAACGCCGCCAGCAGTGAGAGACTTTTGCTGACGGGTTTCAGCACGTAATAGAGGAAGACTGTGACCCCCAAATAGGACAAGCCGCTAGTCAAATCGACGGCAAATCCGAGACGAAACAGTGATTCGTTCGCCAGAATGTTCTTCGCCGTAGCCGCTGCGTCGTTGGCCACTATTAGTGGAGCCGCAGCGATGAAGCCCCCGACGCTTGCTATGATGCAGAGCAACCACAAACCGCCGGCAATCCTGGCCTTCAGCCGTGGCGATGCTTCTGCGATCCGTTCCAGCGTTATAGATGTGCTCATACTCGTTCCTCCCTGTCCGTGCATTGAATCAAGCGTTCGTGCAAAGCAGATCGGTCCGCAATCAGTCGCGGGGATTCGAATCCAGCGGCGCCGTCTGCCTCGAGCGATCATGAAGTCCCTGGCGGATTCTTTCCCGTTCCTCCGGCGTCATCGGCTTACAGCGTTCGCCCATTCGCCCTCGCGAACTGGAGCGATGACCACTACCAAGACCAAAGCCTCCGAACAGAATTCGGCAGAGAGCCAGCAATCCGATAGCCTGCCAGAGGGTAATTAACCGCAATCCGAACAACGCCGGCGCCAGCCAATTCCACAAAAGCATCACTACTGTGCCGCCAATCGTGATGAAGACCACCATCCCCAGGATCGCCGCGGGAGCCATCCAAATCATTCTCTTTTTCATGTTGTGTTTCCTCACCTGTTTTAACTGCTCGTGATCTAATCTCGCTCTTCTCTGCGTCCCTCTGCGAAATCCCCTGTGGCCCGTGCGGTTAATAACACCTTCAAGAACGCTCAACCGCAGAGAGCGCCGAGGTCTTCGCAGAGAACGCAGTGCGTTTCAACTTAGCCATTACTGGTAAACTCGTCGTAAATGCTCTGCAGTCGCTGGCGTAGATGCAGGACCGCGTGGCGCTTGCGCGCGAGTAGCGTGTTAGTGTTAACGCCGCTCTCCGCCGACAACTCTTTGAAGCTGCGCCCTTCGAGTTCGTGAGCAATGAATACTTCACGCTGGCTCATCGGTTGATTATTAGGCAGTTCTTCGAGAGCAAGTTCCAACTCATCGAGCAGTACTCGGCGGACATAGAGCGCTTCTGGTCCCGCATCCGGCGATGGCAGAAGATCTTCGAGCCGAAGCAGTTCGCCTTGTTCGTCCTCTACGCTCGAGTCGCTGAAGCTCTCTGTCTTCTGCTTCCGGAAAAGGTCCGTGATGCGATTGCGCGCCACGCGAAACAGCCAGCCGGTCACGTGGTCGATCGGCATCAGCAGGCGGTTCGCTTCCACCAGCTTGTAGAAGACGTCCTGCAGAATGTCCTCAGCGTCGCGCGGATCGGCCACGCGCCGGCGGATGAAATTGCGCAGCCGGGATCGTTCTGCCGCGATGACTTCAGAGATTTGCCGATCCTGGTCGAAGCCTTGCTCGTTCATCTGGCGGGTGCTCGACAGCTCATCAAACCATTACTGTAGACGTACGGCGGCCGCAAATATTGTAAGGCGGTGAATACCCTGTTGACGCCAGGTAATACGGTGGTCGGGCCGGCGTGGTTCGCTTTCGTATTGATCAGGCGCGAAGCGCCGACATGAAATAGCCCCAACCGTCAGGTCGGGGTCGTCCGTCCAAAAACAACAAGGCCCGAAGGGCCGACATGCGCGACAGTAATGCCGTTAATTCGGACCTCCGGTTGATTTCAACATTCCGGACCCTGATCGTGGCTATCGCGTGACGGCCCTTGGGGCCTCATGACGGACAACCGATTCGACGCGGTCGTTTCACACAATTCATCTGACTGGTATACTCACTGCACCCCGCTCATTAAACCTGGCAAGACGAAAGGATCCGTCTACGTGACACCATCGTACCAATCAATCTTCCGCATCGAGCGAAGGATCGTCGGCCGCTGGGTTGGGCTCTTGCTGGCCGCAATCGTGCTCGGCAGCGCCGGTTGCTCAAAACTGAGAAATGAAAACAGCGCGAGTGGCGGTGGCCACACAAGTACTTCACCAGACAACTCAAACACTTCGCCTTCTGCGCCGCCATCTTCAGCCGGTGCAGGCACACCAACGACCTGGGAAGCCAACGCCGCGTCGCTAAACGGCAAAGACGGAGAGACGTTTACGCTGATGTGCGCGCCGGGAGGCGCAGCGCATGCGGTTTGGGGCAGCGACATCTATACGGCTGATTCATCAATCTGCACGGCCGGTGTTCATAGCGGATTGATCACCTACCAGCAAGGCGGCGCGGTCACCATCGAATTGCGCCCGGGCCGGACCATTTATGGCACCAGCGAAAGAAACGGCGTGACCACCAGCGCTTTCGGTTCGTATCAGCACAGCTTCGTTTTCAAAACTCCAAACACTGAGGCGGTAGTGCGAGCAGCCGATGACCAGACACCTGTGCTCTGGAACACGTCGGCTTCAGCGCTCAGCGTCGAAACCGGCAAGACCTACAAATTCAAATGTCCCCCTGGTGGCAAAGAAAGCTCGGTGTGGGGCACCGACATTTACACCCTCGATTCGTCGATCTGTAATGCGGCGGTCCATGCCGGCAAGTTGTCGTCAGAGAGCGGCGGTTTAGTAACGATTGAGCTGCGG
>DATNNY010000653.1:0-17086 GCA_035601635.1 Pyrinomonadaceae bacterium | reverse complement strand
TCTATACAGTGGCCTTGTGGATCTGTCGCTTCAGACGATGGATGCGGCGGCGTACCGCCTTGAGTTGAGTGTGGTCGTGAGCGGCGATCGCACTGGTGCGCTTCTCTTTTAAGTCTTTGATGCGCGATTTGATTGCCGCCTTATCGATGCCCACCACCTCGTGATGCGCGTGCATTTCGATGTTGAGGGCACTGCAGATCGCTACCACCAGATGTTCCTTATTTAACTGCGTGTATCCCTGCACCGCTTCATGCTCAATGTCTTTGGCTATGTCGCGCAGCTCAGCCAGGGTTTTGTGCTTTAGTTCGTTATGCGTGTATGCCATTAAAATTCGTTCTCCTCATAGCGATGGATGATCTACTCAACATTTTCGTGATTTGGAAGTATTTCCGACATATCATGGCGAACCTCTGATGCCGAGTCAAACTCCGTCAAGTCGTAAGAGCCGCCGGCTCACAAAGACTCCAGCAAATTAGTTAGGACCTCCGGATCCACCGGTTTCACCCAAGTGATGGTCGAAACCGGCTATCTTTGAGGGCTGGCGGTCGACGGTTTCTCCCCAACCAGTCACTGCGATCATTACAGCCTGCCTGGGGGCAAAAGTTCGAGCAAAAACGGTCGGGATGTGGCCGACTTGTGAGGGTCCAGGGCCGACTTAATACTTGCCACTTAGCCCCGAAATAAGGCATAGTAGCGCCCAGTTATTCCTTCTCTCGCGCATCAACGGTGATGCGCCCCGCGCCTACGGATTGGCGGCGGCGTTACGGATAGTTCGAGAGCAGGCTGTTTTTCAACCGGAGAAGAGAAGCCGCTCATTTGGATGAGCATCCGAAACGCAAGCCTTCGCTGCAACCGTTACTACGAAGCCACCTTCGATTCGAAGCTTCTTCGCCCAAGCTCTAAAAGGAGAGTTCAACTTACATGTCAATGAAACTTTACGTGGGCAATTTGTCCTTTCAAACTTCCAGTGAGGATCTACAACAACTTTTCGCCCAGGCCGGTACGGTCGAATCTGCCAGCGTAGTCGAAGATCGCGAGACCGGCCGTTCCCGCGGCTTTGGTTTTGTGGAAATGGCGACGAAAGAAGAAGGCGAAGCAGCCATTCAGCAATTCAACGGTAAGGAGTTCAATGGCCGTAACTTGAACGTCAATGAAGCCCGGCCCAGAGAAGACCGCGGTGGCCGCGGAGGCGGGGGCGGCGGTGGACGTGGCGGCTATGGTGGAAACCGTGGCGGCGGTGGTGGTGGCCGTGGCGGCGGTTATGGCGGCGGCGGCGGTGGTGGCGGCGGTGGTCGCAATGATCGCGCGCCCCGCTGGTAATCAGCAAAGTGTTTCGTCTCGCTGGAGTGCAGCAACTTCTGCTGCACTCCAATTAAAGTTCAATTGGGTCCTATTTCAGGAGGAGCGCCTTCGTGCTGTGGTAAGTTACCGCGCACACCGCGCTTGTTTTCATGCCAGCTAAAGAGCCAAAGGCGGAAAAGCCTATCTACGCCGTGGGCGATCGAGTCGACAAGTTCTGCGCCAAATGCCAGGAAGAGCGCGGCCACATCGTCGCGACCATCACCAAGCGCGGCCAGATCTCACGAGTGAGTTGCCCCAAGTGTGGCGTTCGCAGTTCGTTCAAACCGGCTGGGGGCCCTCGGGCCGCCGGCGCCAGCACCAAGATCAGCGCTCCATATGATCGCATGCGTACTTACCGGACCGGCCAACACTTGACCCATCCGACTTATGGTCCGGGTGAAGTAACTGCCGTTATTGAACCGCAAAAGATCGACGTGCTCTTTTCTGATCGGGTACGCCGGTTGATTCACTCGCAAACCTCGGCCTAGCCTGCAAATGAATTTGATAAGGAAGCATGAGCTCGAGAGCATTATCGATGAAGAAAGAAATTAAGGGCACTGCGGAGCACCAGGGAGTTCGCTGGCCTACGACTATATGGATGATCGTTTTTCATCTCGGCGCCGTTGCGGCGCTTTTTTATTGGAGCTGGCGGGCGCTGATTATCAGCTCAGTGTTGGCCTGGGTGGCCCAAAGTCTCGGCGTAGGGATGACTTACCATCGTCTGCTTACCCACCGGAGTTACCAGGTATCGAAGCCGGTTGAGTATTTCCTGATCATTTGCGCGACGCTTTCCTTTGAGGGCGGACCAATTAACTGGGTGGCCACCCACCGCATGCATCACGCTCACAGCGACGAGAAAGGCGGCGATCCGCACACGCCCCACGATGGCCGCTGGTGGTCGCACATCGGTTGGATTCTTTCGGGCACCGCGCAGCAGCATAGTAAAGAGGTGCTCGCTCGTTATGCTCCCGATCTGATGGCTGATCGTTTCATCGTTGCGCTCAACAAGATCTATTTTGTGCCTTTGATCGTCCTGGCCATCGTGCTGGTCTTAGTCGGCGGTTGGCCCTTGATGTTCTGGGGCATCTTCCTGCGCGTGACGTTTGGTTTGCACGCGACGTGGCTGGTGAATTCGGCAACACACCTCTGGGGCCGGCGCCGATTTGAAACCAAGGATAATTCGCGCAACAGTTGGTGGGTGGCGCTTTTGACCTGGGGCGAAGGCTGGCACAACAACCATCATGCGCACCCAACCTCAGCCCGTCACGGCCTGGCCTGGTACGAGATTGATTTCAATTGGTGGGGCATCCGCTTGCTGCAACTCTTCCGGCTGGCAAAGAGCATCAAGCTGGTGCGGCTGAAATCGCTTCCGGCCGCCACCGATTCGTAAGCGGTCCCCCGCGCTTCGTTCTAGCGTGTGGTCCCGGAAACTCGCTTGGTTAGTACTCACTGGTGCACTAGCCCGACCGTCAGGGAGGGCTCAATCTTCAGCCGCAAACACGTCAAACCGTCCCTGACGGTCGGGCTAGTGCACCGTTCGTATCTTCAGGACTCCAATTCACAAAAAGTTCCGTGCGGCCTCGCGCCCTTGCGTGTCCCAAACCAATTCTACTGATTCCCATTCGTTCAGGTAGAGTCCCAGTACGCGCGCATTAATCTGATAAGACAAGACAACTCGCACGGCTTCGAGAATCTGTTCGATGTGTTCTTCCCTGGTGGCATGATTCGCGGCGCAGTCGTGATGTCCGGTGACGGCGACGACGCTGGAAGCATGATGGAGAAGGGAAAAGGAAACCTTGCGGATTATGTCGTCAACAGTATAGGTAGAACCGGCGCTGATCAGCTTGTCCGGTCCTGGCTCAGTAATCAAGTCGACGTAGTGCACATTCGCGTGCAACTTCATCCAATCAGTTATCGGCTGTTGGACTCGGCCGTCAATGCAGGTGATGGCGGTGGCAAATTTGTGTCGAGGCATCGGCTTTGAAAAGGTTGGAGTTTGGAAACAGGACTAGAACGATATCAGCGCGGTGGGTATTCATCGTAGATGTCAGCCTCGGGTCGATTCCAGTCATCAGTGAATGTCTTTAGGCGAGCGCGCAGATCAGCGGACTGAATTTCATCAATGCCGAGAGTCTGGAGATCGATTCCATCCGGCTGTGGCGGCAGGCTTTTGAGATCCTCTTCACAGGAGAGTTTCATAATACGTGGGGTAGTCTCTATAGTACTTAACGTAGTTAGCGAGCAGAGTGTCGTCTATATCAAGTCTCTCCGCACTCAAGCCTTTATTCAGTTTACTGTCAATCCATTGCTTTTCACGAATAGTCAGTGGCGGAACTGAGATTCTCACTAGTTCGTCGGATTGGCTTGTATATTCCAGTGTTTTGAATATTCCGGACTTCTCTAGATCCGCTGCAGCATCGATCCGATCGATGACTCCCCCGACTGTTATCATCTGTGCGCCGTCTGCGTAAACGAAATTAAGGAGTCGATGGAACTTCAGAGATGGTCGTGATAAGAACGACTTATCTAATTGCGCCCTTATGATCTTCGAAAGCAAAAGCGGAAAATCATTCTTGCTGAGATCAGATTCTTTGATGTCCTCGATTAGCAGATGACCAAAATTCTCATCTAAGAAGCGCAGTATTCCCAGATCTGTTTTGTCTTCAGGTCCGTCTTCCATTTCAATTAAGTGACGGGTCTCAGCATCGACCGTTATTAGCAGTACGCTACCAGGAGCAAGTACTTGAGAAAGCCCGTCTAGATCAGCCAGACTGGCCAAACTGAGGGGCGTGTCGTAATCGAGCCAAACCAAATGTCGGGTCTTCAGTCCCAACTGGGAAATCACTTCAGATACTGGTTTCATCTGCAGTTTTATGAATTTGAAGGGTTTGTTGAATTTCATCCTGTTCGGTATTTTGCTTGACTCGACGCAGGTCATCTTTTTTATATAAAGGTATTTATGAAATAGCATAAAGTCGGCATAATAAATTGATCCAAGGCCAAGGTAAGTATAGTTGTAGATCAGGTACCCACTCGCTGCTAGATGGTGCATCGTCTCAATCAGGAGCTTGCGCTCAACCTGCTTTGAAGGCCGCAAGAGATAATTGAATTTCTCAAAGCTCTTATCAGTCATCAGAGTTCCTTTTTCAGATAGTAATCGAAGGTGTACTCGCCAACCGCTTTGTTGGACATGTTCGGCCTATCTAGAGCTTCTTTTACTCTGTTCACCTGTTTTCGGGAGCGCTGGTAGCAGATCGACACGCGTTCGCCGGTCGTTGATTTGCGTGGTCGGGCACTCCAGGTTTGGTTTGAGCTTCTGGCAAGAGTCTGGATTGAGATTGTTTTTGCGGATTCGATGAGATCAATCTGCTCCTTACCTTCAATGGCGACGTCCTTGGCATAGGTGACATTAAAAAAATCCAAAATGGGTTTTGCCAAAACACCCATCCTCCCAAGAGCTAGTTGGTAAACTGCGGATTCTCGTTCGACTCCGTCCTTAGTAGTGGTCCAAGGTAGAAGTAACAAATTCGAACTTCTGAAGTACACGATGCCAAGGAAATGGTTGTACTTAGTGTGAAACTGGGGCAACGCTTCACCCCAGCCAGTGAGTGAGGTCTTGTCGGCCTCCACAACCATTCGCCCATTACAGAAAATGTACCAACCTCGTGGTTGCTTATCTTCTCGCGGGGTGACTCCTGCAAGCACCAGGACGTCCACTCCATCTGCCTTAAAGACTTGGCGAGCAGGCTGCAAGTCTTTGGATTTGAGAAACTCCGGGAGTTGTGCTTTGACTGGAGCGTTGTTTACTGATATCTGGAGACCCGTATTCAAGAAGAGATTGTAAGTAGCGCCAAGCTTGCGGATGAGCTCTTTTTGAAAGAAGGCCGTTGAAAATAAATTTCTAATCGGTTCATAGAGCTTTGTGACATCGATCTTGGTTCCTCCATCCCCGTTTCCGGCAAACGGACGAGCATAGGTGAATTCGAGATTCCAGTCGACTTTCTTTTCCCACTTATCCACGTCGATCTCTACCAGAAACTCTTCATCAGACGTCTTAGACTCAACCCGAATAAAACGCCCGAGTTTGAAAAATGCTCGCTTCATTCCAATTCCGTATACCCCTAAGCCTGCGTGGGTCTTTTCATGTGTCGGGTTGCCAAGGCGAAAGACATCGTTCTTCGCATCATCAATAGTTATTCCTCCACACTTGTCGACGATCTCAAACACATTTTTTGAAAGCAAGATGGAAATCTTAGCGTTCACTTTGCGAGACGGCGTTTCCCCAAGTAGCAGATCCATTACATCGATGTTAGTTTCCCGTATGAGGCTGTGAATTGAGTTGTCAACGAGGTCCAGAATACACTGAGTTGCTGTTATGTCCCTCGTCAGCATCCCAACAAAGAACGCCTTGCTTGGTTCAGCAAAAATAATGTTTTCGGGTTCCGTCATTTCTTCCTTCCGTTTGCTGACAGTGCACAGGAACGCAGTACGCGTTGATGCATCAATTTGCAATAGGATCTTTGCGAGTCACACGCGACAAAACGCATTTTGCCCTCAATCGCCGCCACCAAAGACGTGCCTGAGCCAGCGAAAGGATCGACTAAGACACCTTTTGGTGTTCCGCTGATTTGTACAACACGTCTTGGAATCTCCAATGGGAGTTCGTTAGGTTTGCGGTGCTTGAATTTCTTGTGTCTAACTGGGCTCAAATCTTCCCAGATGTCACTTAGATTTATGCCGTCCTTAACAAAGTCCTTGTAGCCACCATAATCTTTCGTGTATTCGTGACAGTGCCGACACGTCGGTGGCTTCAGCTTAGGCCTGTGAAAATGGGCTGTGTCCCCCTTGGTGAAGTAAAGCAAAGAATAATGCGCAGGGTAGAGGCTGGTCCCGCGGACAAATCCATTCTTCATTGAAATGGCGACCCAGTGACGGAATGTAAGGTGTTGTTCCAAGACATTCGCGAACCTGAAAGCCCAACGGGGAAGATGATACAAATAAAGTGCCCCCCCGTCTTTGAGGACCAAAGCGGCACGCTCCAGAACCGACGAGAGATACGCGAAGTAGGTGTCTTGCTGAACAAGATCAGCTTTAGCGGCTTTCTTCCCATAGCGTTTGCCGAGATTGAATGGCGGATCCAAGAAAATAATATCAGCAGACTTTTCAGGTAGCGCGTTAAGGAATTCTAGCGCATCACCGCAAAAGATATCGCCCTGCGGAAGGTGGTAAAGAGGATTGCCGCTGGTTCCGTTCGACAAACTTGTTGCGCGGCGTTTGGGAGTGCTACCACTTGCCATCGGTGAGTCCTCTTAGAAGGCCTATCGTTCAAAAGAGGCAGAGAATACTAGTTCAAGCGGCAGAATTCAATCACTACTTGCGTTGCAAGCGCACTACTCATAACTCAGCGCATCGACCGCATCCTGGCGCGCGGCGCGCAGCGCGGGATAGAGCGCGCCGATTGAGCCGCCGATCAAACCCACCACCAGAGAGATCACGATCCACTTTGGCTCGACGTCCACAACCAGTGTCGTGGATCGCATTAAGATAAAGCGGATCAGTAAGGTCAGGAGCACGCCGAGAAAGACGCCCAGCACGCTGACCATGATTGCTTCCTGTTCGATGACCCAGGCGATGGAGCGCTTCGACATGCCGAGTGATTTCAGAATGCCGATTTGCCGTGTGCGCTCAGTCACGGTGGTGTACATGGCCAGCAGAATTACCATCATGCTGATGGTCGCGGCGATGCCGACCACGACCTTGAGAAAAATATTCAGTGCCGGCACGCTGGACATATAGAGCTCCGGCAATTCTCGCGTCAGGATGATTTGATCGTCGGGAAATCGCGCCTTGATCCGGACGGCGACTTGCTCCTGCTGACCGGGATCGGCGCAGGCGACCAGAATGGTGTTACAGCGACGCTCGCTGGGATGCTTTTCTCCTTCCACCTGATCCTGCATGGTAGCCAGGGGAATCTTGAGCCGGCCACCGCCGGGAGGTTCATAAATCCCTACCAGCCGAAAGGGCCGCTCGTAGATTTCAATGGTTGATCCGAGCTCGTATTTTTGCTTCTGTTCCTGTTGCCAACCGGAATCGACGATCACTTCATCGCCGCTCTGCAGGCCTCTTCCTTCTTTGATCGTCAAGCCGTTTATGGCAGCGTACTGATCGAACGGAATTCCTTCGATCAAGCGCGAGCCAAAGCCCGAGTCACTGCGGTCCAAACTCTGGCCGATGGGCACGGTAGCGCGTACGCCCTCGATGCGCCCGACTTCGTCGGCATGCGCGACCGGCATGGTAAACGGTTGGTTTCCGCTCAAGCCGATCATGCCTGGGGGCCGCACCATGATCTGCGCGCCAATGTTCGCTTCACGTTTTCCGCGTTCGCGTAAAAGGCCGTGGGTTAAGCCGACGGTAAAGACCACCAGTAAGACGCCGAGTGCGATGCCGGCAACGCTGACGGCAGTGCGCGCGGGTCGATGCGCAAGGTTTGAAAGTACCAGACTGTCCATAAGTTTTTGTAGTCGAGGGCTGCGATCCAACACGCGGTGCCAGGCATTTGGCACAGCCCGCGAGGTGACGATGAAAACTCCAATTACGGTCCAAAAGATAATCGCGGCCTTTCGCACAATAGCCAGCGTAACGCCGGCCGCGGCCGCGAAACCCAAACTCTTAAGAATGATCTCCGTGCCGCCTTCATAAACGCCAATCGTCGCCGGCACGAAAGCGAAGGCGAAGTTGATGACCTTGGTTAGCGACTCAATGATGTAAGCGGCGCCGACATGGGGAACAAAGCCGAGCATCTTGAGCGTGACGTAGACTTCCAGAACACTGGTTGCGTGTGACGTCAGGTCAAGCCCAATCATGGAAAAAAACGCCGCGCGCCGGCGCTTGTAAAAGCCGTAAACCGTCAGTTCGACGCGATAGATGTGGTGGCGGCGAGTCCGCAAAAATCTGGGCCGGAAACCTCGGCGTCCCAGCCTGTCGATAATGTTGGTAAGCAGCGTGACTCGTCGTCGAGTCGCGATGGCGGCTGCTATCAGCCCGAGGAATGCAACAGAGGCAATCAGGATCAGCATTTCGCGAGCGAGGGTTGGAACCGGATAGGCGAAGAGCATCAGGCAGGCGCCGCCAAAGATCAAAAGCACGACGGAAAGGTTATAGAGGAGATTATCGACGACCAAAGCCGGAACGCCGTGAACCAGAGGCACGCGTTTTCGCAACAGGGCCACCTTAGTTGCTTCGCCGAGCAGCGGGCCGGCGAAGGTAAGAAAGCTCATCGATTCACCGCCGAGTCGGGCCGCGAAAGCCTGCAGGAAGGTAAAGCGTCGATGCTTGGGCGGGACCGACATGCTCATCGCAATAGTGCGCAGAACATGGCGCAAGCCGTTGATGGCCACGACTAGAAAAAAACCAAAACCGACCCGTCCCAACGCGGAAAAGATTGGCTGGAGGCCGACCTTGCGAATCACATAAACGAGGAGCAAGGCGCCGAGCACAAACGCGACAGCCTGCAGCCAGGCGATGGAGCGTTTGGCGCTTGACGGTTTTGCGACCGACTGTGAATCGGTTGGTTCCATCAGGGCGCGATCATCGAGGGAACGTTCCATTGACTACAATCATTACGCGGATCAGTTTGAAGCAGTGGCACGGGCCTCCTGCCCGTTAATCACGCGCAAGATGCGCGTGCCACAAAATTGAAACTGATCCACTACTCTATCATTGCGCGGCTTGACCTTACAGTTGGGTAGACTGATCGTGGCATCTTTTTGTGCGGCATTATCACTTGTTATTTGGCTGATTAGCGGCGGCCGCTTCTTTCGGCTCAGCTCCCAAATCCGGCGCGCCCTTCCATCCGGATTTTTCCAATAGAGCAACGGCGTACCGAATCGGCACAGCAAAGTTCGAAGCTGGATTCTCAGTGAAGATTGCGAAGGTAATTCCGATCACGCGACCCGACGGCCCAAACAGCGGGGCTCCGGAGCCGCCCTCGCCAGTGCGTGCGTCGTAGACGATTCGTCGCGTTTTGAGATCCGTAATATTTCCCTGGGTGGTCAACGGCGTTATAAGCTTTTTCTCTGCCAGATAGCCGAGTTGTGCCTCGACCGAGCCATATCGCTGTTGAATTGCGCGCGCTTCACTTTCATCCAATAGCGCCAGGATGCGATCTGGTCCCGAAGGATAACCCATCGTCACGACCAGCTTCCCGATGGCGACCGAACCAGGATCTCTTTCCAGCGGCAAGACCGGAAGTTTTGCCGTAAAATCCTTGACGTCAATCGTGCATACTGCGACATCATCCGGTTTCGCTGCCTGCTTGAATTTCAAAGCGATCGCTTGCGTGTTGCCGGGAAAGTAAGCCATCAATTTCTTTAGCCGCGGTACGCCTTTGACGCTGCTGTTCAGGGCTTGGGCGCGATCGTCCGCTTCCCACGGCTGGGTCACGTGACGATTGGATATCACAAAGCCATCGCCGACGTGAAAACCAGTTCCGACGAAAGGAAACTCAGCGATGGCTCCATGTCCTTCGGGAGTCAGCACGGGCTGCTCATTGCCATTCTGAACCTGGCTCCCTGATTCATTGGTCTGTGTTTCAGGATAACGAAGGGGACGACCAGTGCCTGATTCCACGAAGCTGAACGAACCGTAAATCAAACAGACGCCGTCGCCGTACTTCACGCGCAGCATTTCACCCATCGCGATGGTGTTCTGAATCCGGTTGGTCGATTCTATGACCTTGCTCAATTGATCGTTAGCGCGCTGTAGTTGCTGCTGCTGAGCGACGAGCTGGGCCTGCTGCTCGGCGATGGTGCGGCGGCCGCGCCGGGCTTCGTTGAATTGCGCGAAGCCGATATAGAGGGCGCCGACTACTGCCAGGATCAAGATTGCGAAAGCTATGATCTTGGTGCTGGGATTGATTTCGCGAACCAACTCGCGGGTGAACTCACGGAGGAAGATTTTCGCGTCATCGCGGCGCGCCGTCGCTGATGCTTCCATCGCTGCCTGTTCGATAAACGGCGCGACGTGCGCGTCACGGCGGCCGGGTACCAGAGCGGATGTTGAAGCAATCGGAAAAAAATGAATCGACGGACCCGAAGGGCCGATCCAAATTTCGTCTCCGTCGTGAATGCCCTTGTCAGGCTTGATTGATCTCCCGTTCAGTTTTACTTCCAGATTCGGATCAATGCTGCCGATTCGATAAATGCCATTCTTGCGAGTCAGTTCAATCACGGGACCGGCCGTGGCGGCGCCCTGCGGCAGACGGATCTTGACGTCGCAATCTTCACAAGCGCCAATGCGAATGAGTTCGCGCATGACGACTTCCGTCGATCGGTCGTTGAGCGACGAGACATGAATTACCAGCCCGTTTACCTGTGGTTCTGCCATCTCTTCGTGAAGTTTATGGTCCCGCAATATCAAATCAGGCGCCCGCATCCGAAGACCGCCATGGAGCTTGATGCGGTCAATCAAGGCGGTCGCCCTTTTCGAATCAATCTTACAATGGAATCGGTTGGGCGCAAAGACACAGCCCCGACTTGGTGCGTCTAGAGTTCAAGCTTGAGCTTGCCCCTGTAATCAGCAATCCAAGGGTTGAACTCTGAACTGAAATCAGGGCTCAGAGATAATCTTTCTCTCGGCGCTCGTGCTAGCATGTTAATTCATGGCTCAGCCCGAATTCATCGACGATCCTGAAGCGCTGTGCGACCTCGCGCCAGTGGCTACTGCGCCTATTCGCCATCATGTGTTCGTATGCTCGGGTAAGTCTTGTTCCGCAGTCGGCAGCGCGGAGGTAATCGAAGCGTTTGAGCTGCAGTTGAAAGAACGCGGAATTCTTTTTGGCAGAACCGCAAAGGGCAAGAACCCCAACGGCACCGTCGTACTGACAGAGTGTGCTTCGGTTGGTTTCTGCGCCATCGGCGCCGCGGTTATGGTCTATCCTGACGGTGTTTGGTATGCACAGGTCCGCGCCGCCGACGTGTCCGAGATTATTGAAGAGCATCTCTTGGGAGGCCGCGTGGTTGGCCGCCTTGCCCTGTTAACTGTTCCGTCTGCGGGAGCTGCCCACAAGCCGACGACGGAAGCCGGCATATCAGATGGGAGCTGGGAGGCGTAGTTACTTCACACGAAAAATCCTTCATTGCCTGGCAAAGATGTATGGCGGCAATTCCCTGATCGCACCTTTCGAAAACATCCAGGGGGGCATCTCGAACTTGATCCGGTGAATGCAGTTGGGCTGAACCACAACCTTAATTGAGTTGTCCCCGCAGTACGACATGAAGAGATACCCGAAGAAAATCCTGACGGTGTGCAAGCCTCCTTCGAGTTGAAAGGAATGTGTCCCCCACGGCCGTCTGTGCGCCACTCCATCAATCACGATGGTGGGAGTACAGAGATAAAGAAAAAAGGAAAGCGGAAAGAAGCTGGTATCGACCTGTATGCCGGTCCAAGGTTGTTGTGCGGCCATCAGATGTTCTCCTGATCTTCGAACTTCGCTCGATGATGTAGTCTAATTTTTAACGAGCGTTAAGTCTGTTCGGCGCAAGTCCTAAAATTCGACAAACTCTTCGGGATAATGCGACAGGTCGAGCCTTTCTTCATCCGGTACCGGCCTAATGCCCCACTGTTGCATTGCCAGGGCGCCAAAGAGTATCTCGATCGCCTTGCCGTCCTCGTCCTTACCGATTGCTTCTATTACCAGCGCATGCGTGGCAATCGGATGACCTTCAATCTCGGCTTCGAGAATAGCCGAAGTCTTCGTCTCTCTGACTTCGCCACCGAGTGCAGTGCGGAATGCATGCTGCATAGTTGAGGTTCTTAGCACATTTGCGACTGACGGAATCACATAGGTATTCCGAGCGCCAGTATCGAATAAAGTCCAGCACTCCTGGCCGTCGACCTTGATTGTTTGTCTGATTCTTCCCAGGGCGTCAACTCCCCTTGGTCCAAAGGTAAACATCGAACACTCGCTCCCTAAACCAAGGCTGTGATGCGATTCGCTCAATGTATCGAGGCGTGGCCAATTCTGGATCTTCGGAATATTGGTGGACTTTCGGTAGCGAGGCGCACGCAGCATTTATTTCGTTACAGGACGAATCAAACCGCTCTCGCCACTTCTCGTAGTAGGCGCGGAGACTGTCCGCTTTCATACCAAGTGCTTTCCTTGCCCTGCTGTCGTAGATGATTATAGGACTCTTCATCTTAAGCCATAGGAATTCTGTCGTTAGAGAGGTGACTCCCAGATCACCGTATCTCTCTGATATGTGACTACGCACCTGCTCTATTGATGGTATCAGCCGCGATCCCTGAAACATACTTGGATTTAGGGCATCGATCACGTCCAAGACCGGTTTGTATCGTGGAAATTTCTTTTCAATGTCAAACGCCTTTGGAAGGTTTCTTGCGACTTTGTAAAAAGTGGCCGCCTCGCTAAGAGCCTGTAGTTTCGCGGCCTCGTCATGGCCTTCCAAAGCCTCACAGAACCTTCGATCTCTTGAAAGCCATAAGTTGAGATAGTGAAGCGCCCAATAATTGAAGTTCACTCGTGGCATGGCTCTAGCAACCTACGCACTTCGAAGCGTCGGCGTAACTCTACCAGTGCTGGTTTGCTCTTTTCGATGAGAGAAATCATAGCGAGTGTATTCTAAACCAAACTGGCAAAGATTTCTTCTGAGTTGCGGTTCAGGTTGCTGTGGCAGCCTGCTTAGGCTTCCAACGCAGTACTGGTTTACGGGCCGCCGCCGCTTCATCCAAACGACCAATGCGGGTCGTGTGCGGCGCGTTCAAAACCAATTCCGGATCTTCAATTGCTTCGCGCGCGATCGAATGCATGGCGTCGATGAATTGATCGAGTTCCTGGCGCCCAACTGATTCGGTGGGCTCGATCAGCATCGCTCCCGAAACGATCAAAGGAAAATAAATCGTCATCGGATGGAAGCCGTAATCGATTAGGCGCTTGGCAATATCGAGCGTGTGCACACCCTTGCGCGCCTGACGTTTGTCGGTAAAGACGACCTCGTGCATGGGGGGCGCGTCAAAAGGCTTTTCGTAGTCCGGGAGCAGTCCGTGCGCAATATAGCGCGCGTTCAATACCGCCGCCTCGGTGGCTTCGCGCAAGCCGTCGTAGCCGTGTGTAAGGATGTAGGAGAGCGCGCGCAGCATCATTCCGTAGTTGCCGAGAAAGGCTTTGACGCGTCCGATCGATTGCGGGTAGTTGGAATCGAGCTTGAACGCTGGGGTGTCGTCGACCCCGTCGCTACCGCTCCGGGTTCTGACAACGCGCGGCACGGGCAGGAATGGTTCGAGCTGTGTGGTGCAACAGACCGGACCAGAGCCCGGTCCGCCACCGCCGTGCGGCGTCGAAAAAGTTTTGTGGAGATTCAAATGGATCACGTCGACACCCATGTCGCCGGGCCGCGCCACGCCGACCAGCGCGTTCATGTTGGCGCCGTCCATGTAAACCAACCCGCCCGCTTCATGCACGATGCGGCAAATCTGTTGGATGTTCCGTTCGAACAAGCCGAGCGTGTTCGGGTTGGTTAGCATCAAACCCGCCACGTCTCCGTGCGCACAGAGTTCGCGCAGGTGTTCGAGATCCGTGAGACCTTCCGCGGTGGAACGAATCGTCTTAACCGTGAAACCGGATAGATGCGCCGAGGCCGGATTCGTTCCGTGGGCCGAATCGGGAATCAGCATCGTGCGGCGCTGCGCCGACTTTTCCTTGCCATCGCGCGCATCTATAAATGCGCGAATGATCATAATGCCGGTCATCTCTCCATGGGCGCCCGCGGCAGGCTGCAAAGAAATACCGGGCAAACCGGTGATTTCGGCGAGGTGTTGCTGCAGTTCGTAAACCACTTGCAGCGCGCCCTGCGCTTCGCCCTCGGCAGCCAGGGGATGAAGATTGGCAAAGCCAGCAATGCGCGCAACCTTCTCGTTCAGCCGCGAGTTGTATTTCATCGTGCACGAACCGAGCGGATAAAGGCCAAGATCGATCGAATAGTTCCACGTGGACATGCGCGTGAAGTGACGCACCACGTCGACTTCGGTGACTTCCGGCATGCCGACAAGATCGTCTTCCCGGTGAAATTGCGCCGGAATGATTTCATCAAGCTGAGTCTCCTCAACGTCGAGAGCCGGCAGCATGAAGCCGGCCCGGCCCGGCTGCGAACGTTCGAAGATCAGAGCCTCGTTATGACTAATGTGCGTGGTTACTTTGGTGATGTTTGATTCCATTGAATAAGTTGAATCTGTTTAGAGGCGGGCTACCGCCCGCCTTCGGTGTTATTAAGAGGTTCTGTTCAGTTTAGAAGACGGACTTGTCCGCCTTAGATCTTAATCGGACGGACAAGCGCGGCTTCTAAACGATCAAACAGGCGGCCAGTAGCCCGCCTCTAAACGATATCTTTCAAGCTGGCAACCAGCGCGTCGATTTGAGTGCGCGTGTTCGTCTCAGTCACGCACACCAGAAAGTCATTGGGCCTGGTCGGATCGAAACGCGATAGTGCGATCCCGCCGTCGATCCCTTTATCACGCGCCAAACTATCGAGCAGCGGCGACGCCGGCACCGGCGCACTTACCACAAACTCGTTGAAGAACGGGCCCGAGAAGGGAAGTGAAAAACCTTCGATCTTCGCGATCACTTTAGCGGCGTAGTGGGCCTTTTGTGCGCATTGGCGCGCGGCTTCCTGCACGCCGCGACGGCCCATCGTTTCCAGATAAATAGTCGAAGCCAAAGCAATCAGGCCTTCGTTGGTGCAGATGTTGGACGTGGCTTTCTCGCGACGGATGTGTTGCTCGCGCGTGGCTAACGTTAATACAAAACCCCGCCGTCCCTGTTTGTCATAAGCTTCGCCGACCAAGCGGCCGGGGATCTGCCGGGCGTACTTTTCACGGATCGCAAAGAGGCCGACGTATGGACCGCCGAACGAAAGGGGCACGCCGAAGGATTGTCCCTCCGCGACGACGATGTCGGCTCCGGATGCTCCGGGCGAGCGCAACAGCCCGAGCGACATCGCTTCGGTGACCGCGACAATCAAGAGCGCGCCTTTCGCGTGTGCTCTCTCGCTTAGCGCTTGCAGATCTTCGATGCATCCAAAAAAGTTTGGCGACTGCACGACGATGGCGGCCGTTTGATCGTCGATTGATTCGACGAGAGTCTGACCGCTGTCGGAATCAAACGCCGCATGTTGTAACTCGATTCCCGCATGCTGCACGTAGGTATGCGCCACTTCCAAATACTGTGGATGAATGGCGGCCGAAGCGACCACCTTTGAACGTTTAGTCACGCGCTCGGCCATCAGCACGGCTTCGGCCATGGCCGTCGAACCGTCATACATCGAGGCGTTCGCGATGTCCATGCCCGTCAATTGGCAGACCAAAGTTTGAAATTCGAAAATCGATTGCAGCGTGCCCTGGGAAATTTCCGGCTGGTAAGGCGTATAGGCGGTGAAGAACTCTGATCGTGAAATCAAATGATCCACGATGGTGGGAACGTAGTGTGAATAGGCGCCGCCGCCCAGAAAGCTTACGCGGCCGGCGGCCTGATTACGCGCGCCCATTTCATCGAACGCTTTCAGCAATTCGATCTCGGACATCGCAGCCGGCACGTTTAAGTGATGGCCCAGGCGTAAATCTTCGGGAATGGATTCGAAAAGATTTTCAATCGCAGCGGCGCCGAGTTGTTTCAGCATCTCGGCGCGTTCGTCGGGCGAGTTCGGAATGTAACGCAATGCTATTCACTCTCAGCTTTCGTAAAGTCTTCGTATTCGGCGGCCGTCAAGAGGCTGTCGACTTCGCCGGCACTGCTCAATTTGATCTTGATCATCCAACCTTCGCCGTACGGGTCTTTGTTCACTTGCTCAGGCTCGTCATTCAAAGACTCGTTGATCTCGGCGACCTTACCCGAGACGGGCGTGAAAATCTCTGAGACGGCCTTTACCGATTCGACCGATCCGAATGACTCGTGGGCCGCGAATTCTTCACCGGCCTTTGGCAGTTCGACGTAAACCACGTCACCGAGTTGGTCCTGCGCGTGATCGGTGATCCCGACTACGGCCGTGTCACCTTCGACGCGCACCCATTCGTGGTCCTTGCTGTAGTGAAGATTTTCCGGAACGTTTGCCATGATGCTCCTAAACAGTCTTGGATTCTGCGATTACTGATTCGACTCTTCAATCGTTGTTTATAACCTATAGGTTCCGAACGCGTCCAATCCAACTCGCCGGAATCTGGCTTTGCGCCTTTCGATAATCTTTGCGATTTTGGCTTCACGCAAAGGCGCAAAATTATACTGAAGGCGTAAAGGAATTAGACTTTCGATCGCTTGTAGAACGGCAGTGGTACAATCCGCGCGCCGACGGGCCGGCCACGCACATCGATTTCAAGTGTGCCGCCTTCAGTCGCCGACTCGACGGGTACGTACGCCATCCCGATGTTCTTTTTTAAGAAGGGCGCGGGACTTCCCGAAGTTACCTGGCCCACGCGCCGTTCGCCGATCAAAACTTCCTGGCCATCACGAGCTATGCCCCGATCAGTTACTTCAAAGCCAACCAGTTTGCGACCGACACCTTCCTGTTTCTGCCGGGCCAAACGCTCGCGCCCGATAAAGTCACCCTTGTTGAGTTTAGTAATCCAGCCCAGGTTTGCTTCCAGCAGCGTCGTGGTTTCGTCGATCTCATGACCGTAGAGACACATTCCCGCTTCCAGTCGCAGCGTGTTACGCGCCGCCAGGCCACACGGCAACACGCCT
>DATNNY010000652.1:0-9721 GCA_035601635.1 Pyrinomonadaceae bacterium | reverse complement strand
GCGTGGGTTTCGTGTTCGCGTAATTTGCGATTGAGAGTGCGTGGGATAGGCGCAGAATTGCCTATCCTACGCGTGCTTAATGAAGCGACGGAAATCGCTAAACACGACTTCGACAGGATTCTCTTTGGAAGGCTCATGCTAATGAAAGCCTTTCGATTCAAAACGTCTTCCCTCGCATATGCAACGATCCACTGACACGCCAGGTTGATGTAATTCTTGTTCGCGCGATTTCGTGATTCTTGTGTTTTGCGGAAAGAAGACACGAAACCAAATTAGGGATTAGCCACCCTTCGGAAGGTGCTCGGCTTCTCATCGATGTGCTAACTTCTCCGCGAAATGTCTCGAGTGAAAATTTCGACCCGCGGCGCCAGGCGGATTCGCCAGGGCCACCTGTGGGTCTATCGCACCGACGTGATTGACGCGAGCGATGCCGACGGCGGCGCTATTGCGCGCGTGGTGGACGAGGCCGGGAACTTTGTCGGCCAGGCGTTTTACAGCGATCGCTCAGAGATCGCGCTCCGGTTTCTGACAACGCAGGAACAGACAATCGATCGTGATTGGTGGCGCGGGCATCTGCGTCGCTGTGCCGAAAGCCGCGTGCCAATTGGCCGGGAATCAAATGCCTTCCGGCTGGTGTTTTCCGAAGGCGATCTTCTGCCGTCTCTGATCGTTGATGTGTATGACAGAGTCCTGGTGCTCCAGACGCTTTCGCAGGGAACTGAAAGAATAAAAGGACTGCTGACCGAACTCTTGATTGACGAAATAAAACCGCTCGCCGTGATTGAGCGCAACGATGCACGGGTGAGAGAGTTCGAAGGACTCGAGTTGCGGTCAGGCCTCCTTTATGGGGAGACAGTCGACGAAATCGAGGTTAATCAGCACGGAATGCGGTTCGTGGTGTCTCCACTCGGAGGGCAAAAGACGGGCGCGTTCCTGGATCAGCGAGAGAACTATCTGGCTGCGCGGGGCTTGGCGCATGGCAGGACGCTGGATTGCTTTACGTTCAATGGCGGCTTCGCGTTACACATAGCTCCTTACTGCGAAAGGGTTGTGGCGATCGATATCTCTGGCGATGCAATCGCGGCCGCTGAGCGCAATGCCGAATTGAACGGCGCACGCAATATTGAATTTCGCACAGCCAACGTATTTGATGCCCTGCGGGAAATGGAGTTTGGCGGCGAGCGCTTTGATACGATCGTTTTGGATCCGCCCGCCTTTGCCAGGAGCCGGGCGACTGTTAAATCCGCGTCGCGCGGCTACAAAGAAATTAATCTGCGCGCATTGAAGCTCCTGAATCCGGCAGGAGTTCTGGTGACCTGCTCCTGTTCTTATCACATGGGCGAGGATCTCTTTCTCGATCTGATTGCCGGTGCTGCCCTGGATGCGCGTCGTCGAGTGCAGATTATCGAAAGGCGGGGCCAATCCCGCGACCATCCGGTTTTACTCGGCGTACCCGAAACGCATTACTTGAAATGTGTGATTGCGCGGGTGTTTGAATAAGGCGCTAGCCTACAGGCGCGCGAGCCAAGCTTCGTACCGCTCTTTCGATGCGAGCAACCAGGTGTGAAGAGTAAGAGCAGCCATGTTGGGCTGGTTAAGTTGGAATTGCGCGATATGTTCTTGCGCGTCTCTTCGAATTCCGCTCATGGCTGCTTCGATTGCTGAGGTTAGGCCTCGCTTTGGTCTCTCGGCTAGACCGGGAAACTCGCCCGCGACTTCTTGTACGGTAACAGCATCGGCTTCAATGTTCAGCGCGTTTACCTTGCTTCGCAGCATTTCCAGAACAATTGAAGGATTCGAGCTATCATCCAGCAGGATAGTTTGAAAAACCTCGACCAGCCTTCGGAGTTGTATCCTACGGCCTTTCACAAAGCCCCTGAAACCAGCGGCCGAGTCGACATCGCCTTCAAAGGAACCATCTTCGAATACCGCCATCGTAATCTCGATGTTTTGATTAGGCGGCGCGATCGGATCATAGCCTCCTGGAGTTGAGATGGCTCTGGTCGCCAGCGGTGACTTCGGAAACGCCGCCCGCCAAAATCAAAGGCTCTCCCTCCTTTCCCTGCGGCATGCTGATCATCATGGTCCGGTTCCCCTGCATAACCTTGAGTCCAATAGCGCTCACGTTTTTGCTGGACACGTTCCGGAGGGCCAGGCGATACGACGGCAGAGTGGAAAGATTTGCCTGGATCGTTATCAATTCGATCGATTTTGCGTTACTGATGACCGAGGGAAGCTTGGTGTCTGAAGATATGGCTCTGACCAGCTTGACCCCGAAAGGCTCCACGCCAAACTGAGTAAGTTCCCGAACGCGGATCTCTTCACCCTCGCGCAGCGTGTAGACGGCGACGTCCTTTTCCTCCTCGTGCCGGATTCCCATTAGCACCGAGACCGAAACTCGAACAGCATCACGATCCATAGTCGGGCGGAAGTTAACTGCGTTTACCTGAAGAGATCCGGCGGGAGCCGTCCAGCCCGGCACACGGAACCATGTTCCGACGGGCGAGGAGTGGGCCGGCGGAACGACGACGTAGGCGGGAGGCTCATCTCCGAAGAAAGAGACCTCGAAGGCCAGATGGGTCGGCTGTCCCTGAGGCTGACCGGCTGCGGTTAGAGCCGTAATCAGTCCCACGAAGAGAGCCGCAGCGATAAATCTGGCGTTCAGCTTTTGACGCTCCTTCCCAGATCCACGTCACCCCTGGTGTGTTAGAACTGTATGCCCGGATCAGTTTCGATTACAACCTTCGTGGTGAACTCCTTACCATTGACCGACAGCTTCAGAAAATAGGTCCCCGGATCGATGGGGGGACCAAGGTTGAAGAAGCCGCCGAAGCCGCCCCCGCCGCCGCCTCCACCACCCCCACCGCCAAATCCGGGCGGCAAGTTGGCCGGCCGAGGCGGAGGATCTCCGCGCAGGTTCCACTGGATGCGGTTAATGCCGACCTCTTTCGTGCCCGCAATGGTGCGAATCACTTTGCCGGTGTAATCAGAGATCGTGATCTTCACATCGGGGGCGGGTACCGCTTTTAGGTAGTAACTGATTATGGTGCCGGGTTGGGGGTTATTGCCGCGATAAAGCTTTGCGCCGCCCGTGTATCGGCCCAGGCGTACATCGTTAAGCCATTGCGTTCCCGGCCGGATATCAAAGAGAAATGCATCCTTGTCCAGGACCTTAGCGGAGGTGAGTTGTTGCAGTGGCGTGATGTCGTCCAGGATGTAAATGCCGCGACCATGCGTGCCAATAATCAGATCGTTGTCCCGGGGATGAACGAGGATGTCATCCACCCGCACGGTCGGCAGGCCCGACATGAAGGCCTTCCATTCTCGGCCGCCATCGACGGAAATGTAGAGCCCAAACTCAGTGCCCACGTACAGCAGATCCTTGTTCTTTGGATCTTCGCGCACGACATTGACGGTACCCCACGCCGGCAGATTGCTCACGATTGAATTCCACGTAGCGCCGTAGTCCCGGGTCACAAACAAATACGGTTTAAGATCGTCAAAGCGATGCCCATCGACGGCCAGATAGCAGGTGCCCGCGTCGTAATGCGAAGGCTCGACGCGGTTGATGTGATACATCTCACCAACACCAGGCACGTTCTTGGACACGTTGGTCCATGTGGCCCCGCCGTCTTTGCTCACCTGAATATTTCCGTCGTCCGTGCCGACCCACAAGATCCCCGGCATGAGGGGTGATTCGGCTATGGTAACGATGTAACTGAAGCTGGTGTAGCCATCGTTCTTTGAAGCCATCGGATCCGAGCCTTTGACGCCCATGATCGAAAGCTTGTTGCGATCGACGTGCTTGGTCAGATCGGCGGATGCAGTCCAGGTGTCGCCGCGATCAAGTGACTTAAAGAACCGGTCGCCACCGACGTAGAGAATCCGGGAATTGTGCGGCGACATCACGATTGGAGTGTTCCAATAGAAGCGAAACTGTTCGCCCGGCGACGGAGCCGGAACTATGTTCGAAGTCGCCGCCAAACCACCGAAACCGCCAAAACCCTGCTGCGCAGCGATAGCCGCCAGCGCGGCCTGTGGATCTTCGGGCGTTGGTGAAGGTGACGCGCCAGGTTGAGCGCCGCCGCGACGACCGCCGCCTCCACCCCCAGCGCCGCCTCCGCCCCTACGTGCAGCGGCACGTGGACGAATGCTGACACTGCGGCCGGTGCGCAAGTCAGTCCGGCTCATCGAACCGTTTTGCGACTCGGAATAGATGACGTTGTAGTCGTTCGGATCAGCCTGCGAGTAGAAACCGTCGCCTCCTCCGGTGCGGAACCAATCAGCGTTGGTGATGCCTGCATTGCTGCGGGTCTGGCTCGGACCGCCCCACGAACCATTATCCTGCAAGCCGCCATAGACGTAATACGGTTTACGCATGTCGGCAGCGATGGCGTAAAACTGCGCCGCCGGAATGGTGTTGATGAATTCCCAGGTGGCGCCTTGATCATAACTAACGTCGAGGCCGCCGTCATTTCCTATTAGCAGGTGATTGCCATTCTTCGGATCCACCCAGATCGCGTGATGGTCGCTGTGCGCGATTCCCTGTTGCAGCGAGGTGAACTTCTTGCCGCCGTCGGTTGATTTGCTAAAGTTCAAGCCGCCCACGAAAACATTTTCAGGATTGCTGGGATCGACGCGAATCTGGCTGTAGTACATCGAGCGATTGTTTTCGGGGCAGCCACCGGTATTGAAGCAGGTAGCGACGACGCGCCAGGTCTTGCCTTTGTCGTCCGAACGCCAGACTCCGGATTTTTTCGGATCAGGTGGAGTGGGGGTCGGCGATGCGACCGGGCTCGCAGTCGCTACCGGAGTGGGGGTAGGCGTTGGCGTCGGGCTGGCGCCCGGCAGCACCTGCTCTTCACCGCCCGTGCCGACGCTGGCGCCGACTTCGATCTGCGCATAGAGCACGTTCGGATTCGATCGCGAAACATCAATCCCGATTCGTCCCATTAAGCCTTCCGGCAAGCCATTGCCCTGTAGCTTTGTCCAATTCTTTCCCGCGTCGGTGGTTTTCCAGATTCCGGAACCAGGCCCACCTCCATTAAAGCCCCAGGAAGTTCGACGCCGTTGATATGAAGCGGCATAGAGCGTCTTATTGTCAGAGCCGTCCATAACCAGATCGGTGAAGCCGGTGTCCGCGTCAATGAACTTAGCGTTGTTCCAGGTCTTGCCGCCGTCGGTTGTTTTATAAACGCCGCGTTCCTTGTTCGGTCCAAACAAATGTCCGAGCACCGCCACGTAAACGACATTCGGATCCTTCGGATCGATGACGATGCGGGCGATGGTCTGCGAATTCTCGAGGCCCATCTTTGAAAACGTCTTGCCGGCATCAGTCGATTTATAAATACCATCGCCAAAGCTCGAACTTTGGCGATTGTTCGCCTCGCCGGTTCCCACCCAAACGATGTCGGGGTTCGACGGCGCGATGGCGATATCACCGATTGAAGCAGTCGAATTCGTGTCGAAAATTGGAGTAAAAGTTGTGCCGTTATTGACAGTTTTCCAGACTCCGCCCGTGGCAAAACCCACGTAAAAAATGTATGGATTGCTCTCCACTGCGGCGATATCATCGATGCGCCCACCCATGCTGGCTGGCCCAATTCCACGCCAGACAAAGCGTTTGAGCATCGGATCAGTCGACCAGTTAACGGGCGTAGGTGTTGGACTAGGTATCGGCGTGGCAGTTGCGCTTCGTGACGGGGCCGGGCTTTGACCCGCGGCCGACGATGGCGAAGCAACCGGGTCCTGGGCATGCGCGCCCAATGCACCCAACGCCATTGTGCCAAACAGAAGCGCGCAGATTGCGATCATGAGACCGCCAAAGTCGCGAGCAGAACGACACGTCTCTTTCATCAGGGGAAACTTCCTTTCAATCGAGTTGTGGTAAGAAACTGCAGGTAGTAGAACGTCAACGAAGAAACTGTAACAACTATAAAACGCCTGGATGGTTAAACTGGTTACACGCTACTTCGAAACCCAGCATCAAGGCCAGAACATTTATCCGATCGGCAGAACTTAGTCAAATTATTTTCGGAGTGCCCAGACTAACCACTCCGCGCAAGCTGGCAGCTGGCGCTACACTCAACACAGATTGCTTGACCATTTAGACTTGCGCGACTAGAATCCGAATCGTCCTCAGACTAAATTCAAATGCTGCCACGTACTCAACGCCAGAAAGAAGTTCTCGATTACATCACCCGCTTTCTCGCGAAGCACGGCCACGAACCATCGTATGCTCAGATTGCGCGCTACTTCGGAGTCAGTTCGAAGGCGACCATCGCAAAACATATCTCGGCGCTGGAAAAGCGTGGTCTGATCAAACGCGACCACCAACCTGGACGTTTTACGCTCGCCGTTAAAGTTGAAGAAGTTCCCGCGGACGCGGTTTGCGAAGTTGCACTGCTCGGTCGCATCGCTGCCGGTGTGCCGATCGACGCGATCGAAGACATCGAGATGATTTGCGTGCCGCGCTTCCTGTTTGGCCGCGTGCGTCCTGAGCGTATTTACGCTCTGCGAGTCAAAGGCGATTCGATGATCGACGAGCACATCTGCAACGGCGATATTGCGCTGATCGAAAACCGGACCGAAGCGCGTGACGGCGAAATCGTCGTGGCACTGATCGATCGCGCTCGCGCGACCCTGAAGCGGCTGTTCCGCTTCGGTGACGAAGTGGAATTGCGACCTTCAAATGCGCAACTGGAGCCCCTGCGGGTGCACGCCTCACGCGTCGAAATCCAGGGCATCTTTCGCGGCCTCATGCGGCCCAACGCGTAGCCCCAAACCCCAAAAATCCTCAGTACTTCTTAGAGTTTGTGACTTTCCGGTCTTTGCGCCCTGGCGTGAGACTTTCTACTAATTTCACGCCCAGGCGCCCAAGGCGCAAAGAAGAGATCAACGCTTACGCCGGCGAACGACTTTGTCCGTATCCCGCTCAAACTCAAACTTGCAATCCTCCGGCCGCTTGTCCTCGCGCAAGCCGATGAAGACCGGATGCCGTAGGCGATCGTCCGCGGTCCATTCTGAGAACTTCACTTCCGCAACCAGCTTTGGTTTGATCCATTGGACCGGCTCGTTGGTTTTGGGAGCATCGACGAACGGACTCGCTTTGGTCTTCAAAGGCTGCATCAATCTGTAAATCTCAGCCAACGTGCGTTGGTTGAAGCCGCCCCCGACATGAGCTACATAGTGCAGGTCGTGGCCGCGATAGAGTCCTACAACCAACGCCCCAAAATGCGAACGCGATCCGCGCGGCTCGGTGTACCCGCCAATCACCACCTCTGAACGTTGAATGGTCTTGACCTTGAGCCAGTCCCGCGTCCTTTTCTGAATGTATGGGCTGGCGGCGCGTTTGGCGATCATCCCTTCCAGATGAAACTTTTCGATATGTTTAAAAAAGGTTTCACCCTCGCCCACAACATGTTCAGAGAGTTTGACGAAGTCGGCGGGCTTCAGAATTTCCTGAAGCACTTCTCTGCGTTCAACCAGTGGGCATGACATCAAATCGTAGCCGTCGACGTAAAGCAGATCAAAGACGAAGTAGACGATATGTCCCGAACCTCGCAGAGCTTCGAGGCCGCTCTTACGACCCACGCGCGGCTGCAAGAGTTGGAAGCGTGGCATGCCGTCTTTGTCCAGCGCGACAATTTCTCCATCAAGGATGGCTTCTTTCGCGTCGATCTGCCTGGCGACAGAAGCCAGCTCCGGATACTGCGGAGTCATGTCGATCTGGTTGCGCGAAACAAAGCGCGACTTTCCCTTCTCAACAAAACAAACCGAACGAAAGCCGTCCCACTTGGTCTCAAAGATCCATTGCGGATCAGAAAACGGTTCGTCGACCAGCGTAGCCAACATCGGATGAACAATCTCAGGCATGTGCGTCGCGCGGGCACTAGAACAAATCGCGTCCCGGGCGTTTGCCGGCGGGAGTTTCCGACGTCTTACTTTCGTGCGCGGCGCGGCTGATTTTTTTCTGGTCATACCGATGTGGATCAAATTGATGAGGTCCGTACCGCTCCCGGTACCGACCTCATTATTGAGCCAATTCTTTGCATTTGGTCATTAGTCCTCTTAGTCTATGAGGGACTCATGAGTGCCAGCAAGCCTACCGAAGCGCCACAGTCTTTCAAACCCACGAAGCAACAGCTAATCGAGGCTGCCGGCAAAACTCTGCCCGATGTAATCGGTCCCGGACTGAGCGTCCTTTTCTGCGGAATTAATCCCGGCCTGTACACGGCGGCGGTCGGTCATCATTTTGCGCGACCGGGTAATCGTTTCTGGCCGGCGCTTTACAAATCAGGATTCACCGATCGATTGTTGTCGCCCTTTGAAGAGCGCGAGCTCTTAAAGCTCAGGCTCGGAGTTACGAACGTTGTCGCACACGCCACGGCAGCAGCGGCCGAGCTGACAAGGGAAGACATTGTTAAGGGAGGCGGCGCACTAGAAGCCAAAGTGCGCCGCTATCAACCACGAGTCCTGGCGATTCTCGGCTTGGGAGCATATCGCCAGGCCTTCGCACAGCCGAAAGCAACGATCGGCAAACAGGCCGAACGAATCGGTGAGACGCGGGTCTGGGTGCTGCCCAATCCCAGTGGACTGAACGCGAATTATCAGTTGCCGGATCTGGTCAGGTTGTTCAGCGAGTTGCGCGCGGCGGCGAAAGTACAGTTTAACTAACCCTGGGGTTTACCCGAGCCAGCCCGGTTCATTAACTCCTAAACCTGAATAAACTGCACATGGAACTTCCTGGGGTTTCTTATGTCCAGAGTGTGCGTGTCTACGCCATCGAAAAAAATGATCTGCTTGTAAACCCTATTAACTCTCGAACAGGAGTAACTGGATCTGTTTCTGGGGACGGGAGAACCTGGGATTATACCCGTGCCCGGATCGTTCGATCCTGGGTTCACAGGAATCGGGGGGTCATCCAATCTTATCCAAACGTACACCGAACCGCCTCCACCTACCAGGATAGGCGGATCGCCTAAATCGAGCCTTGTCTTCCGGCCCTTCTTGCTGGTGCTTTTGGTCTTTTTCTTTGTTGCCATGTTCGTCATTCTCCTTTTTTGAATGAGGTTTCGAAGGTTAGGTTACCGTGCAGCCGCAGAACTTTGCTCGAGCTGTCTGCGGTAGAGTTGAATATCGGGGCGGGCTTGATAACTCTTGAATACTTCCGCGCCCCATTTCTGTTGTAGGGATGAGAGGCCTTCAGCGGCACTCTTCAGGTAACTTTGAGCATTATTGCGGTCTCCTGCCTTTTGGCTCGCCAATCCCGCAATCAGCCAGGCGCGCCAGTTTGATTCTGCCAGCCCAGCGTTAGTAAAGAAGGTCTGCGCCTTTAGCGCGATCTCAATTGCGCGCTTCGTGTCGCCTGAGTTCATCGCTGCTTCGGCCAATGCAAGTTGAGATTCCGCCAGTAGCAACGGGTCGCCGAATGAGGCAGCGGCATCGGTGGCTTCCTGACATAACGTTGTTCCTGCAGCCGCGCGACCCGCAAGGGCCTGAGATAATCCCAGAAGATATTTTCCCTCGACGGCCACAGCTTTATCCTGGGCGCCGGCAAGGTCGAGAGCCTGCTGGCTTGTCGCGCCGGCATCTGCGAATTTTTGCTCATTCAAAGAAATCTGCGCCTCCACCAGATCGATCGCCGCTTGCAGACCGGTGAACGAGCCGCCTTTCTGTTTGGCAATCACCGATGCTTGTTCCAGTGTTTTGTGGGAATCAT
>DATNNY010000651.1:0-3988 GCA_035601635.1 Pyrinomonadaceae bacterium | reverse complement strand
GATCGGCGCCGCTGAGGTGTTAGCAACATTCCACGTCACTGTTTGAGTTGAGCTGGCTACCCATGTTGTCGAAGAACTGGGCTGCGTGATCGCAAACGGACCACTACCCGACACTACGTTGACTCGCGTTGTCCCGGTGTTGACACCACCGCCGCCCGAATGATTGTCACGCACGGTAACGCGAAAATTCATCGTGCGAGTCGTAGTCGGTAGTGATTCGCCGAAAGTTGGAGTGGCGGACAAAATATCCGCTAACTGCGGAAACGTTCGCGCGGGACTTGGCGCCGGAGCGAACGAACGGAAGATTGGCCGGTTGCCGTTATCGGTA
The DNA here is from genome assembly GCA_035601635.1 of Pyrinomonadaceae bacterium. Classification (GTDB taxonomy): domain Bacteria; phylum Acidobacteriota; class Blastocatellia; order Pyrinomonadales; family Pyrinomonadaceae; genus UBA11740. The sequence continues at coordinate 3,660 of DATNNY010000651.1, read as the reverse complement.
TCTGGCGGGCCTGCCGATCCTAAATCATATTCTTCCCAACAATAGGTAAGGCCGTCAGCTTCCTGATCACTGGCAATCGCCGTAAGAGCGAACGGCGTGTTAGCGGGAATCGTGTAGTCGATGCCGGCGTCAACGTTTGGAGGATTATTTTCCGTACTGGTCAGCAACGGGCAAGAACTACCGTTGCCGAACGTGGTGTAATCGACAATCTGTTCGATACTCGCGGTATGGAAGTAAGTGTCATTCGAAAAGAGTTCCTCGGCGCCACAAAGGGGAAAATAAGTTCCGTTGGGTAGGACGCCGCCTCGGTAAGCCATAATGGTCGAGCCACTTCCCGGTTCATACGCAACCTGAGCAAAACGGCTGGGGCCGCAGTCGTCAAGGGTGCCGTTAAACGTGTGCAGCGCCCCGAACATATGACCCAGCTCATGGGCGAGAACATAGACGGCGGTAATCGTGGAGGGCTGAGTGGAACGGAATATTGAGACGCCTTTGCCTTTTTGCCCGTTGGCACAGACGCTTTGAAACTGACCAGCTCCCTGGAATATGAAATGACCTGGCTGGTAAGCGTAGACGTGACCATCAAGGACCATGCCGACGTCGTAGTTAGCCGGACCGATTCGCTGATCTAAGACCACTTGATTCTGACTTAATAACGCGGTGGCGTCGTCGCTCGTATATCCGTCCGTGGCCGCATTCGTAAAGATGATTGAGGTCTCATTATCAACCAGCATTAAATGGATCGCGAGGTCGCGTTCGTAAATGGCATCGACGGCATTGATCGTCGTAGTCAAGGCGCCGAGCGCGCCGGCAACAGTCCCGCCGCCGTATTGTTGCGTATACTCGGCGGTCGCGGCTAGCGCCAGGCGGTAGGTTCGCAATGTCGTGCCGGTCGTGGCGACCAGAGTAGAATAACTACTGCGCTGGATCTGTTTGCTTTGCTGTTGGACCACTGACTGCTCGGCGCCGAAAAGAAGGCAACTAGATGTGTTCGCTTCTTTCGGTGCATCACGCTGATCATAACTAACATACTGGCGGGATCGTCCCCGCGCGGCCGGCTCAATCATTACTGTCCCGCTTGCAGAGAGCACGATTGCGTGAAAGCCCGCGGGCGTCACATCGAAGCGAGTCGTAGCGGTCGGATCGTCTAGCCCCTGACCCCGATAGCTTCTGATGTTTGGAAAAAGCGCGGCGAGGCGAGGCGCCATTACCGGTGATTCCTCTATGCGAAATCGGGCAAGTGTCCCGTTCGGCATTGGCAACGACATTATCAGTTGAGTCTGTCCAGTCGCTTTACTGAACTCCATTGGGGCATGGCGAAGCATTTCTCTTTGTCCGATCTCATTAAGGCTCAGCGCTCGGTAGAGCTTTGGCGTGGCTCCGATCTCGGCAACGCTTTTCCTAGTACCCACCCTCTTTCTTTCATGCCAGATGTGATCTTCGGACGGGCCGGATTTCGCGGGCGCATGACCAAAAGAAACCAGTCGGTGAAGACTCATCACTGGTAGACTTATCTTCGCCCCACCGTTTTGTTCCCTTTGCGCGGCCCCGACGCGAAAGTTGCCCTCGGATAGAAAAATAATTCCCATCACAACGAAAGAAAAACATAGAAGCATCGCCAGCGGGCAAGAGATTATTGAACGCGAGCGCGCTTTGCCTCTCACCGCCTGAATCAGGCGGGTTCTACTTTTCTCTTTCATACTTATTCCGCTGTTCTTCGGGAATCCAGGAGAAGGAGAGTTGAAGTGAGTACTGTACTCGCCTTTTTGAGAAACTACTAACCTGATGACCAACCCGAACCAAGAGGCGCACGACGTTCGTTTCCTCGGCGCCTTCCTAGGAGGAGGCTGGGTACTCGGACGAATCCTGCGTGCTTAGGAATGATGGCGTCCCGTACGGGAGTCGAACCCGTGTCGCCGCCGTGAAAGAGAAGCGACCTATTGTAATTCAACGGAACTTAGCAGCATGGATAGCACTTTACCGCACTTGAAAGACCCACGGGAACGCTTATTGGACTCTTAGTGGACTCGCGATTGCCATCGGATTTCTCAATTTGTTGACAACGGATTTTAAGCCCGTTTCAGCACTACGGACCTAATGGTACTACGCATGACCAAGCAGTATTTACCGGCGGACGGTCATTGTTTCTCTCGCTCTGTATTTCACCTGTAAGCACCATTGCTTACAGGACGTTGGTTGGTTAGCTGATTATCGCCTTGGGTTCCAGGTACTCTTCCAGCCCGAAAATTCCGCCTTCCCGACCAATTCCCGATTGTTTGAACCCGCCGAAGGGAGCGAACGGATCGTGGCCTATTGTATTGATCAGGACCCGGCCGGCAGCAAGTTTGCGCGCCACGCGGTTTGCCCTTCCGGGGTCCGCCGAGCTCACGTAGGCGATAAGCCCGAATTCCGTGTCATTGGCTATTTCAATGGCTTCGGCTTCCGTCTTGTAGGTCAATATCGAAAGGACGGATCCGAAGATTTCTTCCCTCGCGATGCGCATGTCGCGGGTGACATTGGCAAACACGGTGGGCTTCACGAAATTCCCGCTCTCCAGTCCTTGAGGATGACCTTCTCCGCCGATAACGAGCTCCGCACCTTCCTCGATACCTGATTTAATGTATTCCTGGACGCGCTTGTACTGCTTTACGCTCGCCAAGGGGCCGAGGGTGACATCTTTGTTCCTCGGATCGCCCATTTTGATTTGTTCGACGGCCGCTTTGGTCAATCTTTTCACTTCGTCGAGCCGGTCTTGCGGCACGATCAGGCGCGAAGCCGCAATGCAGGCTTGGCCGTTATTCAGGTAACAGGCGGCGACAGCCATCGGAATGGCAGTGGAGAAATCGGCGTCATCCAGGATGATGTTCGGCGACTTGCCGCCTAGCTCCAGCGTCAAGCGCTTCATCGTGTCCAGGGAGTTCTTTGCGACCAGTTTTCCGATCTGCGTCGAACCGGTGAAAGCGATCTTCTGAATGTCAGGACTCTTTGTTAACTCCGTCCCGACCACTTCGCCGAGGCCGGTCACGAAATTGATGATGCCAGGAGGCAAACCCGCTTCATGAAAAGCGTCCATCAACACTTCCGTTTGCATTGCGCTCATCTCGCTGGGCTTGATAACGACCGTGCAGCCGGCAGCGATTGCCGGAGCCACCTTGATCGCTATTGAGCCGGCGCTCGAATTCCACGGTGTGAATATGCCTACGACGCCTGCCGGTTCCATCACGACTTTGGATTTCCCGACAGTCTTGACCAGATCGAAGTCCTTGAGAACCTCTTTGAAGTGCAGGAAAATGTTCGCCGCAAGGTTGTTGGAGCCCTTCGCACGGTCTTGCGGGGCGCCGTATTCCAGAACCGTCGCGTCAACGAGTTGATCCATTCGCTTGGCAACGGAATCATGCAATCTTTGCAAGCAGTCCATGCGGTATTCCTTGCTGCTTTGCGAAAAGGTATTGAACGCGTCCTTCGCTGCGGCGATGGCGTGTCGGGTGTCGATTTCATCCGCCATGGTGACCTTGCCGATAACCCTGTTGTTGGTCGGGTTCACCAGGTCTACGACCTGCGTTCCATGGGGAGTGACGAACTGGCCGTTGATGTAGGCGCGATCAAAAGCTCTTACCGGAGCCGCGGTTTCATTCTCGTTCATTTGTGTCACCATTTATG
>DATNNY010000650.1:0-6012 GCA_035601635.1 Pyrinomonadaceae bacterium | reverse complement strand
GGCGAAGATTCGCGCAACAGTTGGTGGGTCGCGCTCCTGACTTTCGGTGAAGGATGGCACAACAACCATCACGCCCATCCCACCTCGGCTCGTCACGGGTTGAAGTGGTACGAGATCGATTTCAATTGGTGGGGTATTTGTGTTCTGCGACTCTTCGGTCTGGCGCGCGCGATCAAACGGGTCCGCTTCAATCCGACCGGCACGATGTGGCAACTGGTGAGTGGTGAAGCAAAGACGAAAGGCTCCTATGAAGGAGCTTAGAGAGCGCGGACTTTATCGTTTGCCGGACGGCGGAGAGTTTGTGGTCGGCATAGCCGCTCGCGGCGGAGGCTATGAGCTATACGATCCGCAGATTTTCAAGCGCCATGGTTTGCCCGATTATCAAATTGATGCGCAGGGCCGGCTCAACCAAATGGGCCAATCAACTCGCTGGTCGGCTGAAGATTTGATCGATACCGGTCGGACCGCGGTCTAGATTCTCAATGGCGAATAGCGTCGCTCAGCGGCAGCGCCGCAGCGAAGCCACTACGGCGAGGGCGCCAGGGCCGCCGCGGCCAAAGGTAGCAATCAATGCCTAAGATTATTTGGTCTTGCCAGAATTGCGGCACGGTCTTACCGCTGTGGAAAATGAAGTGTCCTAATTGTCGTAAGCCCGCGTTGAGTTGGTTGCATGTGGTCGCGTGCGCGGCGGTAGCTTTGCCGACGCTGTTTTTACTGCTCAAACTCTTGTAGGGGGAATTAAAGATGGCTGTATCAAAAAAATCTTCGCCCAAGGGCGCCACCGTTTCGAAGGTGCCCGAGCTATGGCCGGGAATTGACGCGCAATTTCGCTTGATTATTGTGGCCGCCAAGAGAAGCAAGCAACTTGTCCGCGGCGCCACCGCCAGGATTGAACCCGATCCTCTGCGACGTCGAAACACCAGCATCGCACTTGAGGAAGTAAAGCGGGGGCTGGTACCTTTCACGATCTTTGATCCGGATCAGATCGCTGACCAGGTGGCCGAATAGTGTGGCACAGATCTCAAGCTCCGGCCGCAAGCGCTGTGGTCCAGGCTGTGGAGTCTGGGCCGGTCGTCGTCAGGATCGACAAGATGAACGGGTTGCGAGTCTACATTAATCCTCACGTGAAAGAGACTTGTGGCGGCTTTGGAGTTTTTTATAGCCGGCGCGAGAATGGCCCGTACTATCGCTGGGCTTACGAAGAGACGGTCAGCCTTTGGCGCGTATCGCGCGTATCTCCGAGTGACTTTGCACCTAAAGCGCTCGCCAATGCGAATTGGAAGGGCGTGCCGGCCGCGTTACAGAAGAGCATGGTTGAGCATTACCAGGAATAGGCAGAGTTGTTTAGAGTTCAAGCTTTAGCTTGCATCGGGAAATCAACCAACTAAAGGTTAAACTCTGAACGCAAATTGGAATAAACGAACAATCCTAAAGGAGAAACCTATTGGCCAGAGATGATTTGATTCCCGCTGAGGGCACTATAATCGACAAGCAGCCCAACGCCTTCTTCAAAGTCAAACTCGACAACAGCGCGCATGTGGTGCTGGCAGCGATTTCCGGCAAGATGCGTAAGCACCGCATACGCATTTTGGTGGGCGATCGCGTGAGCGTAGAGATGTCCCCTTATGATCTATCGCGCGGCCGAATTACTTATCGATTCAAGTAATCCGCCACCGGCGCCAGGCCGGCGCATCTCAACCGTTTGCCAATTTCGCGCCGGTACGTCGTGATGCGCATTAGTCGAATTGGGCATGCCAGCGCACATGACCCGCCTCTTTCTCCAGAAACTTATTCAAGCCCGGCAGAGCTCGAATGTCAGCCTTGATGGCCTCGGCGTTTTGCGTCACTGGCCTCAGGTCAAAAGCGCGGCCGGTTAAGTGTCTGCTGATTTTCAGAATTTCAGCCTCAGCCATCCCATTCATCACTTGCTGCAGCCCGGCCGTGATCTCATCAACGGTCACGGCATTCGGATGATCGTTCACCCACTGTTGAAGTTTTGCCCCGGCCAGATAGGTGTGTCCAATAAACTGCCGATCGTGTAACGACACAATGTTGGAAGCCATCGCGTGGGCCTGTTGCGCGACAGTGCGACGACCGCTGGTGAACTCGATGTTGGGATGCTTCTGCTGCAGCTGCCTTGCCGCTTGATCAGCCGTAGGTTCAAGTTGTAGCTCTTCGATGGTCATACCTTCACCTCCACAAGAATTAGTTGAGTTTGTTAAAGCAACGCCTAACTACGAAAGGCTGGATTTTGCCGAGAGTGCAGCACTGGCAGGCTCGTGAGAATTCAGCCATACTGGGAAGACGGCGAGAGAATATTGCGTGAGCCCAACGTAAGTCAAGATGCGCTGTCAGGTTGGATGAACCAACTATGAGCGGCAAAGCTAACACCGCGGCGAACAGAAGAATCGATCGCGAGCCGCGCTGGCCGGCGGCAGTGGCCGTAATCGCGATCGGCGGCTTATATACGGCCTTGCCTCCTTCGTTGGTGATTGCGGGTCCGCGCTGGTTAATCCTCGCGCTGGTCCTGGTGCTGACGGCTCCCACGATTATTTCGCACCGGATAGGTCATCATTTTCTCAATCAAATATTAGGTTACGTTCTGAATGGCGTTGTGACCATAGCGATGATCGTGTCGTTAGTGCTCCTCATCTCGGCGGTAACTGATCACACGATAAGTCCGCAGCAACTCCTGCGATCGGCGGCGGCGCTCTGGCTCAGCAACATCCTCGTCTTTGCCTCCTGGTACTGGCGTCTGGACGGAGGCGGACCTCAGGAACGGGCGCGCACACCTGGCCATACCGATGGCGCGTTCTTGTTTCCGCAAATGACCATGGATCCCGCGGCCAAGAAAGCCGCCGGCGAACACGACTGGGAACCAAACTTTATCGACTATCTGTTTCTGGCCTTCAACACCAGCACCGCATTCTCGCCGACCGACGTTCCGGTGCTCTCGCGTTGGGCCAAAATTCTAATGATGCTTCAGTCGCTGATCTCGCTGCTGGTGATTGCGCTTCTGGCAGGGCGTGCGGTGAATATTCTGTGAATCGCTCGGTAAGCTGGTGATCACACTCACCAAGCTCGCCGTCAGAAACCGGTCAACGACCCTCCGTCATCTCCCGCAAATCTTGACGAGCGCTGTACACCTTTGGTTCAAGGGATTGGCGTGACTCGCCCCATTTCAATACAAGAGTTGCCGTGTTCGCTACCTCTCATATGAATTAAAACTCAGTTGCACGCGCCTCCCGTCGCTTCAGTCATGAAGTGATCGGCCATGGCACGAAGCTTGTCATGTTTACTGGGCCGATGTACTGCCAGGTGGGCTTTGCCAGGAAATATATTGTACCTCGACGCTGGCACCTTGGTACGGAACCACTTGCGGTAGCAAGCGTGTGGTCGTGCTGAAATAACCCGGTGGCTACCGCGACCGGTTCCGTACCGTGACGTTTATTCGCCTTGGGCAAAGCTTGCTCGGCGCTGGTCTAAAACAACCGGAAGGAGGAAAAGGGTAATGGCCAAGTATGGCAAGAAGGCCTCTGACAAAGTCGAAAAGGCGATGCATGAAAGGAAAGAGGGAACGCTCAAGAGCGGACGATCCGGCAAGAAGGTGACGAGCAAGAAGCAGGCGATTGCGATTGGATTGTCGGAGGCTCGGAAAGAAGGCGGTAAGGTCCCTCGAAAGAAGTCTTCGTCAAAGAAGAAGTAGATCGTTCTAATACAAGGTTACGTCTATGAGCGGAGTTGATTCACAAAATCCGATAGTGCTGGTGGTCGACGACAACGAAGACACGCGGTACGTGATGCGGCTTGCGCTTGAGGATCGGGGCTATCGAGTCTGCGAAGCCGAGAATGGCGAGCAGGCGATCGATATTGCCTGCCGCGAGCAGCCAAACGCGATTCTGATGGATATCAGCATGCCGGTGCTTAACGGGTTGACAGCCACTGCCCGCATTCGCGAGCACGAAGAACTGCGCGACGTGCCGATTGTCGCTTTGACTGCCCACGGTGAAGAGGAAATGCGCGCCGGTGCGCAAGCATGTGGCTTTACCGCTTACGTAACGAAACCGGTTGACCTGGATTGGATCGACGAACTGATCAAGGGCTTACTTCTCTGAACCGTGCGACGACATTCCCAGCGCCACAAGAGATTCGGAAGCTGGCAGTGTTCCTTATCTGAAGCCACTTCCTTTGCTCCGATAGTTTTGATTTCGTAGCGACGTCGAACTCACGATTGAAACGCGAAGCAACTTGGAAGTCCGGAGCCATTCCAGGAATGCGACAGATTTTGATCACAGCACCACAGGGAAGCGCGCGCAAAGTCGCCGGCATTGCGTTTGCCGCCGGGATTTACGAGGTGACAATTGGGGAGAAGCGCATTCTCACTGCCGGCGGATCAGAGATAATAAAGGATTCTATCGAGATGGAAGTCGGGACTCATCTGTCCAAGAGTTTTCTCGATGACCTCACCAGCAACGCTTTTTTCTCACGAGAAGAATTTTCCATAGCTATTCGCCAACCGCGCTCCATCGTCTCTCGCGAGAAATTGAGTACGCTCGTTCGTCCACTGGTGGAACCGTCCTTCGACATCTTTGAAGAGCTCTGGCAATTCTCCCAGGTAACCTACGGCTTCGTCGGGAGAATTCTAATTGGTGCGCTGCTCCTGGCATATGGTCTGGTTGAGTATCGACTGCTCTTCATTATTGCGGGCTTACTGTTCATTCCCCTGCTGCCGTTGATGCTAAGCGTGGGCTTTGGGCTCTGGACGCAACAATGGAGACTAGCAATGCAAGGTCTATTGTCGCTCGTGGTTGCTATCGCCCTGCTGATCCTGGGAGGCGTGGTCGTTGCGCTCTTGAGTAGCCCGCCGGTTCAGTATTCAGACTTCAATTCGCTTAGGGCAGGTTTATTAATCTCGTGCGCGGTGGGAGTGGCGGCCGGCCTGGCAACGGCCGACGACGTGGGTAGACGCGAAATGATTGGGTTGGCCGCTACCGCCCAAGTGGCGATCATTCCCTCCTGGCTTGGGTTGTGTCTAATGCTCGGATTTCCGGGTTCGATTTCGACGCTACCAGCGAGTCGCCTCCTGGCGCTGCTGATAAATATCGCGGCCATAATCGTCGCGTCATTTGCCACCTATGCCTTAATTCGCGTTAAGGGATCTGCGCTTAGGTGTTTCAAGTCTGATGCAGCCAGAGACCGGGAAATCTCTTCTGCCACGAGTAGCTGAAATGAGCGTCGGAACTCGTTCGATGCATCCGCACAAGAGTGGAAACATCTTCCTCATTCCGCACGTAACTCGCGCATATGTCATTCATTAAATATGTCTTCACGCCGAACTACGTAAAATACGAGGGCGTTCGCCCGATAAACATTTACCTCCTGAGAGTGCTCTATTTTCTAATGTTCATTGGCGTGGGTGTGCAAACCTGGGGAACGATCATCAACCACCAGGGCCCCTGGGATCATACCAAGGCCGTGGCCTACTGCGTCTGGGCGGCGTACCCGACGTTGTCTATCTTCGGCCTGATAAAGCCGCTGAGATGGCTGCCGATCGTGATCTTCATGATCTTTTACAAGACGCTCTGGGTGATCGTGGTCGCTTATCCTTTGTGGAGGGTCGGCGCACTTGCAGGCTCACCCGCCGACGAGATGGCGCATGTATTCATTGGGGCTCCCTTCATAATTCTCATCGTGCCATGGATCTATGTATTTAAGAATTACGTGATGTGGTCAAAGCCTAAAGTAAGTCAATAGCTGTCCTAATATTCGCTGTCTCTCCGGGAGAGGATCAGGGGGGCTCCCGACGCCTCGGGATAGCGACCGGGTGATCTTGTGATGTTCCTTATCTTAATTCGCGTTGTTTCGTGTGATTTCGTGGATCGCTTTTGAGTCTTTGCGTCCTCTTTATCTTGTTATTCGTGAGAGGCGGGCGGCATTCAGAGACAAGAATATCAATCGGGTTCGACGCTGCACTAAGCCCTCACCCCAACCCTCTCCCAATGGGAGAGGGAG
>DATNNY010000649.1:0-6218 GCA_035601635.1 Pyrinomonadaceae bacterium | reverse complement strand
AGGGTGGCGAAGGTAACCAGCAGAAATATGCCGCCAACATTCTGCACCCACTTTCCCAGGGCGAGGCCGCGTCTGGACGCGGCAATGATGCTAATCATCAAGACGACGCAGACGAGCGTCGTCATCTTCCTGTTCTCGTGCATCCAGTCGGCCCGAGGCCCAATCGCGTAAGCGATGTTCTTCTTGATGATCAGGCCAATGCCCGACATCACCAGAATGCCAAACACCCACAGGTTCCAGGCCACCATAAAGGCGACGAAATCATTGAAGGCCAGCTTGGCCCATTGATACAGCCCGCCCTCGAGCGGCATGCGGTTATTCAGAAAGATGACGACGACGGCCAGCGGCAGATAGAAAGTAACGATCGCCAGCAGCCAAAAGACCATCTGATGGTTGCCCAGCTTGGCCGCCCAACCAACCCAGATTGTGCCGACGACAAAGACGACTTGCGTGAGCACAAGATCGAATAGACCAAGCTCTTTCTTGAAGACGGCGCTGCGCGCTTTGACTTCGCTTTCAATCGCAGCGAGTTCGTGCGTCGAAGTTGATTGGTTTGATTCAGCCATCGAGACGAGTTCCCAGGTTCGATCCTGAAGACCTCAAGGTCAGGAAGAGGGCCCGCCCCTCGCGTAACTATTGGCCTCTGATCCAAAAGCGGGGGCGAGCCCCCTTTCCTAATCCAAGAGACATTCCAGGAGATCTGTCACGCCGAAGAACTATGGTCGTGAACAATTCGCCAACCAGCTTTGGTTTTCCGGAAAAGCAAACTAAACGTTCCGTGCGGCTCGTCATTGGCGCGCTTTAAGTGCCAGCGTCCCAACACCAGCGCCGCGTCCTTACTCAGGATGGTGATTTCGAGATCTAAAAAGGTGAGTACTCCCATCTTCTCGCGCGAACTGTAATTCTTGCGATAGCGATCGAGCACCGTCTGCCAGCCACGAGTGATCGTGTCGCCGCCAACGAACTCGGTGTTAGTCGAACGATCATAACCATCCATGTAGCCTTCGAGGTCGCCACGGTTCCAAGCGGCAGCTTGGGCGTTCATGACGGCTTTGATCGCATCCGCGGCCCTGACGGCATAGTCGGATTTGCTCTGCGCCGCGCCCGGCTGCAAACAGACCGAGACAGCCCCTAACAACAAGACCAAGGCAAGAGAGTTGAGAAGTTTGGGTTTCATAAATCTCCGCAGTTGAATGGCTCCGGGAGGAACCATGCTTTCTAGAAAATGCAGCCGCTCAAGATGATTCGGAATATGGCGCGGCAATTTATCATGTCCTGCCTATTAGCACTAGTGGGGTGACTCCAGAGTTCTCAGGATAAATCTGCTGGTAAACCTCGTTCAAGTTCGTGGTCCCGGAGGGACCAAATGTTTATAGAACCAGGACGACAAAAGAGTCTGAAGCTCCAGCGGAGCGAAATGTTGGCTTCACTGGCAAGTACATTGCGCTCCTCCGGAGCTGGAGAATTCTTTGTGCCAACGTGAGCTATAAACATTTGGCCGCTCTGCGGCCAGGCTCGCATGCAGTGAGGACTCTTAGTGCTTCTAATTGACTCGATGGTCAGAAGTAACGATAGTGACCCGTGATCTTCCACGCGAACAGCACATCTTCCATGCGCGTGCCGTTACCGATGTTGTGCACAATCAGATAGCGCTGCGTAGGTTTGTACCAGACATTAACCACCATGCCGACATGTTCAGTTCCGCCGAGTTGAAGATCCCAGGTAACGATATCGCCCGGCAGAAAGGTTTCACTCCCTCCATCGGTTGCCAGCGACTTGCCCTTGCGAGTGAAGTAGGTCTGCAGGTTCGGCACCCGCCGATGATCGATGTTCGGGTCGGTCCCCTTCAGGCCCCAGCGGGTGGGATACGCCGAGAAGTTTGCCTTCATGTCGTCATGGACCTCCTTCTGTAAATCGATTCCGGCCTTGCGAAAGGAGCGCACGACCACGTCAGAACAAACGCCCGTTTCAATGGGCACGTCGCCGTTCGGATATTCGATCTTCTGATAAGAAGGGTCGTAATTAATCGTCTTTCCGATCTGTTCGATGGCGCCATCGATTACCAGCTTCAGGTTCGGCGAGCTGTTGCCGGGCAGAGCGCGCGTTTCAGTCTGTTGCTCCGGCGGCTTTAATGGCTTGACCGCCCTGGCGATCTGTTGTCTGCAAGCTGCGCCGGCGAATAGCGCCAACGCCAGCAGCACCGAGGTCGAGAGATATCGGTTCATCAGTGGTCGTTTAGATGCCCAACTGGTCCGGCATGTTCCCCGAGATTCAAGGCTGTTTAGACGCCGGATTTGTCCGGCATGTTCGAGGGCCGCACAAGTGCGGCCTCTAAAGTAAAGGACGGCTTTCTTCACATGGCCGCCCTTTGTTCCAGCCACGACCTCACATCATCTCGCATCGGCTGCACAATTTCATGGCCCGCATCATAACCGCGGTACTCCACTTCGCTCGCGCGGGGACGTAATTGCGCGGCGTAATCAGAGGTGCGTGACGGCGGATAAAACTCGTCGCGCTCGCCGCTTAAATGAAATACGGCGGCAGTGGTGCGCTGGTAAAGATCGCTCTGGTCCCAATCTCCTGGAAGCCCGCCGCAGATGCCTATCACGCCGCGCAACACCTGCGAATGCGAAAACGCGAAGCGATAGTTCAGCGCGCATGATTGGGAAAAGCCCAGCAGGAATATTCGCCCGGGATCGGCGATGCCTTCGGCAGTCAGTGAATGGATCAAATCAAGCAGTGCTCGATGATGAACCGCCACGGATTCTTCCGAATGAAAGTTGGTGAGCCAGCCAAACCCGAATCGCAAAGGTCCGCCCGGTTCTTTCGGATCTCTCAAATGCTGATGCGGACCCTGCAGCGACGCGAGAGCAAAACCCGCCGGCGCGATGGCCTGCGCTTCGCGCATCATCTGGCGTTTGTTGGCCCCGTAACCATGCAGCGCGATCAGGAGGGGCGCCGGCGCCGGCCTCGCCAGCTGAAGATCGTAATAGAGTTTGATTTCCGCATTGAGCGCCCGTTCGGTTGCGGAACGCAGTGTTGTGTTCTCAGTTTGCATTGACTCGCCGAGGCTTATAGCACGTCGCAGCGAGAGAAGAGAAGGGGCGCTTACGGGAGGGGTTACGGTCTATCAACGACTTTGCGTTGGCTTAGCTTAGGCCCGTAGGGCCGACACTCAACAGCCACGCCCGTGAGGGCGTGGATCAGAAACTGGGTAAGATGGAAGAGCGCCGAAGGTGCGGCACAAAACGGACCGACAGATTGAGGACGCACGACAGAAGTGCCGGCCCTTCGGGCCTTTGATATTTATCAATGCTATCTCGACCACGCCCTCACGGGCGCGGCTATTGAATATCGGCCCTGCGGGCCTTCGCTGGTTTTGAATCGGCGCCCCAAATTGATTGACGATCTACCATTCTGCAAGCAACGATCCTTAGGAACGACGTTCCTAAGTCTGTGCCACTAATTCCAGCTTTGCATTCACCAGGAATGACAGTTACGATGCTCGCGTCACTCAGTTCAAGACCATTATCAAACCAGAAGCGAGGATTGCGAAAATGAAATTTCCTGGCGGACTTAATATTCAAGGAATGATGAAGCAGGCGCAGCAGATGCAAGAGAAGATGGCGCGCGAAATGGAAGAACTGCGGGTTGACGCCTCAGCCGGCGGTGGAGTGGTTAACGTTACTATGAAAGGCGACCACGAAATCATTTCGCTCAAGATCGATCCTGAAATCGTAAAGGAAAACGATATCGAAATGTTGCAGGATATGATTGTCGCCGCGATCAACGAAGGCAACCGCAAAGTGAACGAAGCCATGAAAGGTAAGTTAGGTTCAATGCTGCCTCCCGGCCTGGGAAACCTATTCTAATTGCCGGTTCGCGATTGCCAATTACCGATTGGCAACTCACCTCAAACCAAATCGGCAACCGGCAATTGAAAATCGGAAATTGACATGCTCGACTACGCCGAACCCGTAACCAAACTGATTGACGAATTCAAACGCCTGCCCAGCATTGGGCAGAAGTCCGCCCAGCGGCTGGCCTTTTATATTCTGCGCGCGCCCGCAGGCGAAGTCGAACGCCTCATCGAAGCTTTGCGTGAAGTGAAACAGCGCATTTCTGAATGCTCGATTTGTAACAACCTCACTGACGTTAATCCCTGCCGCTTCTGCTCTCTGCCGTCACGCGATCATTCCCTGCTGTGCATTGTCGAACAGCCTTACGACCTGGTAGCTGTTGAAAGAACACGCAGCTATAAAGGCCTGTATCACGTTTTGCATGGCAGCCTCTCGCCGATTCGCGGCATGCGGCCGAGCGATTTGCGGCTCGAGAATCTCCTGCCGCGCCTAAAGCCCGAGAACAACGACGGCGTCGAGGTGCTCGAAGTAATCCTGGCGACAAATCCCAACACCGAAGGCGAAGCCACCGCGAACTACATCAGCCGTCTGCTAAAACCCCTGGGTCTGCGCGTGACGCGGCTGGCAATGGGAATGCCGGTCGGCAGCGACCTGGAATACGTCGATGAAGTAACGATGGATAAAGCTCTCACTAATCGCCACGAAATGTAAGCAGGCGGCCCCAGAAGCTGACCTTGCAAGCTGGATTGGATTGCTAACCTGCGAAGGATTGCTAGAATACGATCATGGCCGCTCCACTAGCGATCGATCAAATGACAATCGAAGAGAAACTCCAAACCATGGAGGCTCTGTGGACCGATCTCTGTCAGCATGAAGAGATCTTGCCGTTCCACCAATGGCAAAAAGAGATTCTTGACAAGCGAGAGCGGTTAGTCGAGCGTGGCGAGTCGAAGTTCTCAGACTGGGAGGACGCGAAGAAGCAGTATCTCGACAAACTAATCGAAGAGCCGACCCGAAGTGGGACGCACGAGATAATTTGAGCGACGGAGACGACCAATCACCCCGTCAGGGGTGAAATGTTTATAGACCTCGCAACCACCAAAAAACTCGTTAAGCTCCTTTTGGAGCGTAATGTGAAAGGAATCGCTCCACAGATGTCGCTCCTAAAGGAGCTGGATTGATTTTGAGAGCTTAGTGCTATAAACATTTCGCTCCTACGGAGCGCTGCTGCCATTGCTTCATTGCTCACTGCCTACTGTAATTCAGAACCTCACATGCTCTTCCGGCGCGCCTTTCGTGCATTCATCGCACTGTTGGGCCGAGTCGTAAAACTTCTCGTCGAACTCGACCAGGGACTTAATAGGGACGCCTTCAATTTGATCAGGCGCAGAGGTGAAGCGCACGATGGCGCCACAGCCGATGATCGGCGCGCCGAGGCTGCGCACCAGTTCGACCGTTTCTTCGATTGCGTGGCCGCTACGAATGATGTCGTCGACGATGATGCAGGGGTTGATATCGCCCTGGTTCACGTACTGGCGAAACATGCGTTTGCCGTTCTCCTGCTCGGCCCAGTAAATCTGTTGCGCGCTTAGCGCGTCACGGGCGCCGAAGGCCACCGGGATTCCGCCCGAACTCGGACTGATGACTGAGATTTTTGGTAACTGACTGGCGATGTCACGTTCGACGCGAAACTTGCGGCTGAGGGCGACGGCCAGCACGCGCGCAGTATCGTAATAGCGGAATGCCAGCGGCATTTGAAAATAGTGCGCCGTGTGTTTGCCGTTCGGATAGACAAAGTGGCCTTCACGAAACGCGCCGGTGCGTTTCAGAATTTGCATTATTTCCTCCGGCGACGGAATCAGTTGGACGCCTGGTGCTCCTGCCATAGCTTCTCCTCAGCGATTCATTTGTTTAGTGATTGCGGATTGCGGCGCGTAGCATAACATCATTGGAAAGAGTTTTCACTGGAAGTAAGCGCGCGGTAGTGTCTTCCCCTCCGCTTTTTCTGCGCAGCCTTTGCGTCCTCTGTGTCTCTGGGTTGAAGCGCTCCCGCTTAGGATTCAGCGCAGAGAACGCGGAGACTAAATCATCGTGGGGCTCTCGAACGAGCGCTGAATCAGGCGACGCTGATCTTTTGAAAGTTCGGACGGCAGATCCTGGATCGAAAACCAGCCGGCGTTCTTGATTTCAAAGCTGCAAGGCTCAGGACAACCTATCGCTTTGGCGCGAAAGTAGATTTCGATCTGCCGGGGTCTGGAGAGCGTGCGCGCAAACAGCATCTCGACGTCGGATACTTCGATTCCGATCTCCTCGCGCAGTTCGCGCCGCAGAGCTGCTTCAGGCTGTTCCCCTTTGCTC
>DATNNY010000648.1:0-3515 GCA_035601635.1 Pyrinomonadaceae bacterium | reverse complement strand
CAAACCTTGCTCGGCCTCGGGACCGGACGTAGGCCCACGTCATATAAGGAAATACGGGGCGGCGCGAACCTCTCAAGGCCGTCCAACAAAGGCTGAGCGCTATATATTGGGGTCTGCTGAAACAACCGGATAAGCATAAGTCATCTAGGCGAGTCGCAGGCGACGTCTTCGGCAGCGGCGACTGTCCCGTTACGCCATAGTTGTGTCACCGATTCAAGCTAGCCACCGAAGGAATTGGCACACCCAACCATAAACCGCAGTCGCCATTTGCTTTCGATAAACCCAGTGTATTCGAAGAGCCGTTTGGTGGCGACTGGGTCTTGGGCTCATTTAGACCGATCGCTTCGATGAGACCAGTCGACCGTTCACGCCTTTGTGTTCCAACGGGACAGTTGCCGCTGCCGAAGAAAGGCCGTTACCCCCTCCGCCAAAAGATTTCGCAGCTAGCCAATAAATAGCACTATATTCCGAATGGGGATAAGATGATCGCCCACCTTACGAAGTAATGTCGCAGCATCTCGAAAAGATTTTGGCTCACGCCGAGAGGCAGTTGGTTTCGCAAGGAAAAGAGCGTCTTCGGGCACAGCTAGACCTCTACAAGAAATTTCTAAAGCTCGAAGAGCATCGCCTCCGTTTAAAACACTTTTCGGGGGCGGGCGGTCTGGAGGTAGTCCATGATCGTGCCACCTTACTGGATGTCGTGCTTCGTCATCTGTTTGAGGGTGCGTTAGAACATTCTGAGTTCGTCCACAAGGTTCCGCCGATCGCCCTTTTAGCAATCGGCGGTTATGGACGGGGCGAACTGAATCCGTACAGCGACGTCGACATTCTCTTTTTACATGACTCTGGGCGGGTCCCTCCTCACGTGACGGAGGTTATTGAGCAGATCCTCTACATGCTTTGGGATGTGGGGTTTAAGGTGGGACATGCCACCAGGTCGATCGGCGAGGCGATCCGACTCGCGAATTCTGAAGTCCTGACGAAGACTTCGTTGCTGGAATCACGGTATCTTTCAGGCAATCGCAGTCTTCACTCAAAGTTTCGTCGCGAATTCTTTGACCATTGCGTGCGAGGACAGGTTAGCAGCTACTTGCGGTGGCGACTCGAAAACCAAGAAGAGCGGCATCGGAAATACGGGGGCTCCGTGTTCTTGCAGGAGCCCAACGTGAAAAATGGATGCGGCGGAATGCGCGATTACCAAAATATGCAGTGGATCTGCTATTTTCGCGACGGCATCATGAGCACTGTCAAGCTGGTTGAGCGCAAGTACATTTCCGAGAGCGATCGCCGCGCCATTGATCGAGCTTACGATTTTTTGCAACGAGTTCGGACCGAACTTCACTATATCAACGAGCGTTCTGCGGACGTGTTGACGCTGTTTCTTCAGGGTCAAATTGCCAATCGGTTCAAGTATCCCCAAAAAAACATACTCCGGCGAAGCGAGGCATTCATGCGTGACTACTACCAGTATGCTCGAACGATTTACTTAACTACTACCCGCATCACGGAACGCTTCCTGTTGCCTGGACAGCCCGAGAAAGAGGCACGTCCGGTCTTTGGTTTTCTGGCCAAACGGAAACTGAAGACTGAACATTTCGACGGTTTCTACAGTCATGGAAACTTCATTTATTATGAAGATCGAGAGGTCTTTCACAAAGATCCCTTTCGACTGATGCGCGTATTCCTCTATGCGCAACAGCGAGAACTGGAACTGGGTCCCGAACTGGAGCAGATGATTCGTCGCCGGACCCGTCTGGTGAATCGCACTTTTCAATACGCGCGCGCCGCTCGGGAGACTTTCCAAGCAATTCTTTCCCGTAAGGGACAGGTAGGCCGGATCTTGCGAATGATGCATGAAGTGGATTTTCTCGGTCGTTACCTCCCGGAGTTCGGTGAGCTAACCTGTCTCGTCCAACATGAGTTCTTTCATCGTTACACGGCGGATGAGCATACGTTGGTCTGTATAGAGAAACTGGACGAGCTCATCGATACCAAGGACCCTAAGCTCGCCGAATATCAGGAGCTTTTTCGCAAGTTGGAGGATCCGTATGTCCTTTATCTGGCGTTACTGCTGCATGATACCGGCAAGGCTTCCGGCGGGCGACACCATGCCGAGGCCAGCGCGCTGAATGCTCAAAAAGTCGCTGCCCGCTTACAGCTTTCGCCGGAACGGCGCAGCCGTCTTATCCTGCTCGTGGACCATCATCTCACCCTCTCCGAGATGGCTCAGCGAAGAAACGTCGAGGATCCGGCGACCGTCGCTGCTTTCGCTCGCAGTTTGCACACGCAGGAAAACATCGACTCTCTCATGTTATTGACCTTGGCCGATGGGCAGGGTACCAGCGCTCAGAATTGGTCGGACTGGAAGGAGTCGCTGGTTTGGCAGCTTTATCAGGCGGCCTCCAGCTATCTCCGTGACGAGAGTGAGTTCTTTAAAAAGCGTCGCATCGAAAGGGCGGATCTTCACGCAGCAGTTTCTAAGCGGTTAGCTCGTGACTTTGGGGAGGAAATTGAAACCCATTTCCAGTCAGTGCCGGAACGCTATTTCCAAAGTCACGATGTAAATGAGATTGTCGGCCATATCCGCCTCTTTCGCGGCTGGCTGGAAACACGATTTAAGAATTCCGAGGAAGCGCTGGCCCCGGCGGTTCGCTGGCACAGCAAGCCTACGCAAGGTCATAGTGAGGTTTGGATCTGCACCTGGGACCGGGCCGCTTTGATGGCGAAGATCGCGGGCTCGTTTGCGACTGCTTCGATCAACATTTTAAGTGCGGATGCTTATACCCGCACCGATAACTTGATGTTAGGTGTTTTCCGAGTTTGTGACGTTAACTTCGCGCCGGTTACCGAAGAGCGAGACCAAAAGATGGTGGAGGAGATTTTGCGCCAAGCCCTCCGAAAGGCAGAGTTCGATTTTTCGCCGCTTTTAACTCAGGCCCGCGCCCGTTCCGTCTATCATCGACCTCCGGAAATGGATTTCCCGACCAAATTGGTGATTTCGAATGAAGTGCATCCCACTCACACCGTAATCGATGTCCAGACACCCGACCGGCTAGGACTGTTATATGATGTTCTCTACTGCTTTTCCGGTCTCCGGGTCACGATTGCTCATTCCCGAATCGCGACGGAAAAGGGGGCGGCGTTTGATAGTTTTTATGTAACTGATTTCGAGGGGCGAAAACTGACGAACAAAGCGACTCTTGATCAGTTGCGTTCGGCGCTGTTGCGAGCGGCGACTAACAGTTGAGAAGCGATGGGGCGGTTTCTTTGGCAACACGTCGTTCGTTATGCGTTACGACATCGTTTTCTCGCTCTTATCAATGGATTGAGTGTGGCGCTGGGCGTCGCAGTCTATTTGGCAATTCAGATTACCAATTATAGCGCCGAACAATCATTTGCCGCGGGCGTAGATTTGGTCGCCGGTCGCGCGCACCTGGAAGCGAGAGGTGAAATCGACGATGCCCTCTTTCCTCAGTTGCAGACAATTGAGGGCGTCACGGCCGCTACGCCGTTAA
>DATNNY010000647.1:0-8901 GCA_035601635.1 Pyrinomonadaceae bacterium | reverse complement strand
ATCGCCACCAGCCCGAAAGGCGCGCGGGGGCTAATGCAGCTGATGCCGGGGACGGCCGCGCGGTACGGCGTTACGAATCCCTATGACGTCGCGCAAAGCATCATGGGCGGTACGCGCTATCTGAAGGATCTTCTGCAGATGTTCAATGGACGGATCGATCTGGCGCTGGCCGGTTATAACGCGGGAGAGAATGCCGTCATCAAGCACGGTTACACTGTGCCGCCTTACGAAGAGACGCGCAATTACGTGCGGCTGATCACGGCTCGGTATGGGAAGAGGCAGATGTCCTCGACGGCCACAGGTCTCTGATTGACGGCCGAAGACGAGGAATAATAGACGAACACCATTGCGCTAATTCCGCCTCTTCAGGGTCTAGCAGGGTGCTGAAAAACTAATTTGGAGGGCGGCGGCAAGCGTAGCGCGACGCCGCTTTGGATTCGCTGATCACGAAAATGCAAAAACATCCAAAGCGCCGCCGTTGTCGGCGCACTCCAAATTTGTAGCTCGGGACATCGAATAAGAGTTTTTCAGCACCCTGCTAGAGAAGATCGAACTGGTTATTTTCTCTTAAAACTCACCATCTCTGAATTTAATAGAGCTCAACGAAGCGCTAAAGGCGCTTAATGCGGAGCCCTCCCTCGCGGTCGGGCTAGTGCCCAGTAATCGACCAGGCGCGATTGGTCATTACCGTCCGCCGGTCGCCACGATTGATTTACGACAGATGTCCAGAATCGAAACAGAAACCCGATCTCAATCTGCATTCTTTTCGTGATGCATTCGCTGGACGTGGGTGCTCGGTGCGGGGATTCATTGGTCCTGGGCTTTATGCCCGAAACTTGCTTAGAATCCTCCCTACCTTGATGAGCCGCGGCGGTCTTCGTCTCATCTAGTGCCGTCGCATCGTGTTCATGAAGGAAACCACCAGACTCGTAATTCATATTCTGGCAATTGCCGCGCTGGGAGTCGGTCTGTGGGCCCTGTTGCACTTTACTGCTCCCAAACGGCAGAGCCGGGGGCAATCGACAAACTCCTTATCTAATTTTACGAACAGTACGAACGACGAACTGTGGGCCCAGGCGGTTGAGAAAGTTAAAGCGGATCGAGGCGACGCGGCCAACACAAAAGCTGCAGCCGAGGTGCCGCCAGAGCTGCGGCATTACGAGGACCGGCACTGGTTCCTGGCCACCCAGGTCGCTGAGGTCCGCCAACACAATATCCAAACTTGTCAGGACTTTGTGGATCTTGCGGCGATGATCGAGCGCGGTGAAATGGTTGCGGTTCCGGCGGTTACTGATACCTACGTGCTGTTCGGTGTGGGGGCCAAAGCCGACGACGACGTGTTCAGCCGATATGAAGGGGAGCACAACATCGGACTTTATAACGAAGCACAACTGCGCGATGCGTACACCCGCATCGATGGAACGCGCGCGAACCTGCAGAGTGCGATTGCGACTTTGAAAGCTCAGTCAGGCGCGCTCGGGAAACGCGATCGTATGAAACAAAACGCGCTGCAAAAACAAATCACGTCGCGGCAGCAGGAGTTGAGTTCGACAGATGAAGAGAAAGCGCTGCTCGATCAATTCTACGGACAGCCCGACAGTCGCCAGAAATTGTTTCACGATTACGAGTCGCTCCAATCGCTGGCAAAGAATTTCGGCGGACGCACCTATGACATCGACAAGCCATCTGATCGCCAGGCGATCAAGCTCAGCCTGCTCAGGTCGATGAGACCTCAAGCCTTGAAAGTCCTGGAAGAAATCGCGGCGAGTTACCACCAAACGTTTGATCGTCCTTTACCGGTAAGTTCGCTGGTCAGACCGGAACAATACCAACAGGCCTTGCACAGGGTGAACCGGAATGCCGTCCTCATCGATACGCCACCGCACTCGACCGGCCTGGCGTTCGACATCGACTATCGTTACATGAGTGCCGCAGAACAGTCTTTTCTGATGGCCGCACTAGCGCGCATGAAAGACGAGGGGCGCATTGAGGTTATACGCGAGCGGAGCGCTAATTATCACGTGTTTGCCTTCATCGATGGTGTACGCCCGAGCAACGAAGTGATCACAGCGTCTTTAGACGAAGCCAGCACGCCCGTTAAGGACGCGCACCACGCGACAACCGACAGTGCGAGAGTTAAGAGCAGTTCACAAAAGGCGAAGAAAACCAACGTGAAGGCGAAAAGAAGACGGCGCTAGTACCGAACATGCAGCACGCGCGTTAAGATCGATCACGCCCGATACACAACCCGGAGCGATTGCCGTTGATCGAGCCCTCGGCCCGGTCGCCGTCACGGCAATCGCTCGCGCTAGAGTTTCACGACCTGCTATCTGGTGAGATCCGCTACTGCTTGTCGTATACCGCCCGAGAGCTGACCCTCTTACCAGCAGAATTAGTTCCGTTAGTCGTCACAGTGCGCGTTCGGCCGTCGGCCGAAACGACTATTCGACCGGTTAAGGTTATCTTGCGCCCTTTCCTGGCGGTTAACGCCAACGTATGGTTGTTTATCTTCCGGTATGAACGCGTGTCTGAAGTCGGATCCCCGGTTACAGGGTAGAAGCGTCCATTGAATTTTCCCGTCCACTCGTTATGTGTCGCTGCACCGCTCCCGTCGACTCCATCGACGGTCACCTTAATGTTGTCGCCCGAGGCTTCGTAGACTACTGTGGTGTTCTTTGACGCGCCTGGGCCGAACTTCGACTTTGCTTCATTCAGCTTCCAGGTACCCATTTGAGGGCTATCGGCCAAGCACACAGTCACGCCCACAAACAATGCCGCCAACGTAAGTACGATCACTATTCCCTTCATATCTCCTCCTAATTGAGTTGCAGAGTGGTAAGACTGATCGGCGGACAGAGGCGAAAACACTCGCCTATGCCCGTTTCAAAAAAGTGCCTTCGTGCAGGTCTAAAAAAGGTTGCTCAAGTTGCTCCTGGGTGGCGGAAGTCTTAACTTTACGACTTTATGAATTCGAGAAGATCGGCATTGATCACGTCCGCATTCGTGGTTGGCATGCCGTGCGGGTAACCGTTGTAGGTTTTCAAGACCGCGCCCTTTACCAACTTGGCGCTCAGTGGGCCGGAGTCGGCGTAGGGGACAATCTGATCATCATCGCCGTGCATCACCAGTGTCGGCACTGTGATTTTTTTCAGGTCCTCCGTGAAGTCTGTCTGAGAAAAGGCCACGATGCCATCATAGTGCGCCTTAGCACCGCCCATCATGCCCTGACGCCACCAATTCCAGATCACACCCTGGGATGCTTTCACGCCCGGCCGGTTGTAACCGTAAAAGGGCCCGGTCGGCACATCCAAATAAAATTGCGCCCGGTTGGTAGCCACCTGCGCCTGGAAGTCGTCGAATACTTCTTTAGGTAGACCGCCAGGATTCGCGGCAGTCTTTACCATCAGCGGCGGCACTGCGCTAATGAGGACAGCTTTGGCGACCCGACTTGCGCCGTGGCGCGCTATATAACGCGTGACCTCTCCGCCGCCGGTCGAGTGACCGACATGGACGGCATTCTGTAGATCAAGATGCGCGGTCAGCGAGGCGAGGTCATCGGCGTAGTGATCCATATCGTGGCCATCGCCGGGCTGGCTCGAGCGTCCGTGGCCTCGACGGTCGTGCGCGATTACTCGATAGTCATGACTCAAGAAGAACAACATTTGTGCATCCCAGTCGTCTGCGCTCAAAGGCCATCCGTGACTGAAAACTATCGGCTGCCCGCTGCCCCAATCCTTATAGTAGATAGTCGTTCCGTCTTTGGTAGTTATCGTAGACATGGATACTCCTTTTACTACTCCTTACTAGTTACGGCTAACCGGACGAAATCTAATTGCCGCGAGGACTGTCAGCGCGACAAAGATGACGAGTGCGCCGAGTTGCGCAATCTGAAACGGCGGCTCGGTCTGCTTGGGAGCCAGCGCCTTGAGCGCTGGAACTTTTTGAAATAGCTGCACGATCAGAACAAAAACATTCAGGTAAAGGGCCAGCATGGAAGTAACCACGTAGATCCAACGCGACGCACCGGCGAGCCGCCGCCCGTAGTATGCGAAGATTGCAATTGCCAGCACTAACAGCGATAGGATCCCGACTCCAATTGCCGGCGTGAAGCCATGGAAGGGAAAGAAAAAGCCGGTCACGCTCGTCAACACGGTGGTTATCAGAAACAACGCAGTCCATCTGTCGAGTCGTTTCGATGTTAGCAACCCGAACATTACGACGAACCCCGCGAAGATCGCGATCAGACTAATCACTACATGGACTTTGGTGAACATAAATAATGTGTCCCCTTCTTGCCAACGCTTGTCTTCGCCCGCGTACCTCGAATAATGTTTTGTGTGAAGATACACCCGTTACAAAAACACGCCAAGCGAAAGCTCAACTGTCTTTCGCTTATGAAAGTTAAGGGAATTAGAATAAACAGTTGATTGACTGATCAGGAAAAGAAATCAGAAAGTTGCTTTCAATGGATCCGACGAACTGGGCTAAGAGGAACTTAAGATGAAGATAGCAATCGGCTCTGACCATGCTGGATTTAAGTACAAAGAAGAAATCAAGCTGTTCCTCGCCGGTCTGGGACATGCGGTTGAGGACTTTGGCACAGATTCGGAAGAACCTGTGGATTATCCTCTTTTCATTCGCCCGGTGGCTCTGGCAGTGGCTCGGGGCAATGCCGATCGCGGTGTAGTCCTCGGCGGCTCGGGCAATGGTGAAGCCATGGCTGCGAACCGCGTCAAAGGCGTGCGTTGCGCTCTCTGCTGGAATGTTGAGTCGGCGCGTCTGGGGCGGCAGCACAATGACGCCAACATTATCTCGCTCGGGCAGCGAATGATTACCGAGGAGGCCGCGTTGGAGATCGTGCGCACCTGGCTCGAGACGCCATTTGAAGGTGGGCGTCACCTCCGCAGGATCCAACTGCTCGATGTGGATTAGCGAACAGAATACTTCGCGCAACTCATCTAACAGGGTGCTGAAAAACTCTTATTCGATGTCGCGAGCTACAAATTTGGAGTGCGCCGACAACGGCGGCGCTTTGGATTTCTTAGCATTTTCGTGGTCAGCGAATCCAAAGCGGCGTCGCGCTACGCTTGCCGCCGCCCTCAAATTAGTTTTTCAGCACCCTGCTAAGGCCCTATTTGAATAGTCGCAGAGTTGCTGACGTGGCCGTGGGCTTTTACTTTGACCGCACAAGCACCGGCCGACAGTGGATCCGGTAACCTGAACGTGACCTGGGCAAAGCCGGTGATGGGATTTAGACGCACATCTTCCGCCGGCACGTCGATGCTTTGGTTGTTACTGTCGATCAGATTGACCACGACCGCAGCAGCCGATTCCCCGGAGCCCAGTTGCAGGTTAGCCACAAACACCATCACTCTGGTATTTCGATCCGGTCCAAAAGTTAACCACGCGGCGATACTGTGAACCGGAAAAGGATCTCGGAGTAACAACAATGAATCAAGCGCGGCGGCCTGGTTGGGATCAGTACCTGATTCGTCCAGGATCAACTGAAGCGCAAGCTGGTTGGTAACGACCTGCCCGCCCAGGAGCGTGCCGGTGCTGCCAGTAACGTTTGCGTCCCCACTGTAGACTGCCGAGATCGCATGCGTGCCGGTAGTCAAGGTTGAGGTTGAGATTTGAGCCATGCAAGTATTTCCTCCGCCGGCAACACAGTTGACGGCGTTCCCGAGATTATTGGCCCCATCCTTGAACTGCACGGTCCCGGTCGAGCTGCTCGTATTAGATGGCGGCGTAATCGTAGCCGTAAAGATCACATTTTGTCCGATGTCGGACGGATTGATTGACGAGGAAACCGTGGCTGTCGGTACAACCTGGGCGATGCTGAAGGACTGCACCACATTCGTTGCTGGATTGTAGTTGCTATCACCTGCCTGCGACGCGGTGATCGTGCACGATCCGGCGCCCGTCAAATGGACCATGGTCCCGGCAACGGTGCACTGACCGCTGGCAGTAAAACTCACCGTCAAGCCTGAAGTCGTTGTCGAACTCACACTGAAATCTGCATTGCCAAACGTCTGGTTGGTCAAAGCGCCAAACGCGATTGTTTGGTTTCCTTTCAAAACGTCAATCGTTGCCGCCGCTGAACCGCCGACGAGGGGCAAGAAGTTTCCCGCGCCGTCATCGTAAGTGGCAGTAACGTTTTGGCTGATGTTGTTTTTGGTCCCCGCGCTTGTCCCATTCACATTCACCGAAAACGAGCATGAACTGGAAGGGGACAAGGTCAACGCCGTGATCGCGATCATGTTACTGCCCGGGTTGGCGCTAATATCCGCCAGGCAACTGCCGGCCAGGACGTTCGGGTTAGCTATCACGAGGCCCGCGGGTAAAGTGTCACTCGCCGAAATGTTCATCAACGTGACATTGGAGTTTGGGTTGGTGAACGTGAAAGTGAGAGAAGCCACTCCGTTCAGCGGGATGCTGGCAGCACCGAATCCTTTGGCGATGGTTGGCGGTGACGGCGGCGTTACTACCGTCAGACTCGCCGTATTGCTCGTAGCGCCTGGCCCGGTCTCGTTAGCACTGATTGGTTGGGTAGTGTTGTTGAGCACTCCCAAAGTAAAAGGGGCCCTCACCTTTACAGTAATGAAGCATGTACCTTGTGCCGGATTCGCTGGTGCTTGAGGGATTGATTTCCCCGGATGCAAAGCGTCTGGCGCCCCAGGGGCCAATGTTCCATCTGAGAGGCTTATGGAAGAGGAACCTGGAAGCGCGGTCACTGTGCCACCACAGTCACTACTAAGCTCGTTGGGTAATGCTATCACCAGCCCGGTCGGCAAATTGTCAGTGAACGAAATCCCAGTGAGCGTCAGGTTCGGATTCGGATCGCTGTTGGGATTGCTGATGGTAAGGCTCAATAAGGTTGTCCCGTCCGGAGCCACAGTGTCGGGCAGAAAGAGTTTACTGATCGTGGGCGGGAAGAACGGAATCACCACTACCGTCACTGTCGCCGACGGCGCGCTGCTGCAACCCAGGGCCGTGTGTGTGACTGTGTAGTCGCCCGACGCAGTCGCAACGTAACTTTGGTTAGTCGCGCCGCCAATCGGGTTGCCATTCAGCAGCCACTGATTTCCGCTGGCGCTGCTCGAGGTCAGCGTCACGCTGTCACCGGTCGAGAAGGTCGTCGGGCCGCCGGGTGTGATTGTCGGTGTTGCCGGAATCGGATTTACCGTTACGGTCGTCGCCGTTGAAGGTGAGCTGTTGCAACCGCTGGTCGTGACTACATCGGTGTAGTTGCCCGAAGCCGTGGCGCTGTAGGCCTGATTCGTCGCGCCGCCAATCGGATTTCCATTCAGATACCATTGATTGCCGCTTGCGCTGCTCGACGTTAAGGCGACGCTGCCACCGGCGCAGAAAGTTGTCGGCCCCCCGGGTGTGATCGTGGGCGTTGCCGGGATCGGATTAACGGTTACGCTCACCGCTGCAGATGGAGAACTGGGGCAGCCGTTGGTCGTAACCATGTCGGTGTAGCTGCCCGAAGCCGTGGCGCTGAAGGCCTGATTCGTAGCGCCGCCAATCGGATTTCCATTCAGATACCATTGATTGCCGCTTGCGCTGCTTGAAGTCAGCGCGACGCTGCCACCGGCACAGAATGTCGTCGGGCCACCGGGTGTGATTGTCGGAGTTGCCGGGATCGGATTGATAGTCACCGTTGTCGCTGCAGACGGAGCACTGGCGCAGCCGCTCGCCGTAACTACATCGGTGTAATTGCCAGACGCAGTCGCGCTGTACGTCTGGTTGGTCGCACCACCGATCGGATTACCGTTGAGGTACCATTGATTACCAGCCGCACTACTCGACGTTAATAGAACGCTGCCACCGGCGCAGAACGTTGTGGGGCCACCGGGTGTGATGGTCGGAGTTGCCGGGAGGGGATTGACTGTTACGGTCGTCGCTGCCGAGGCTGCACTGCCACAACTGCTCGCGGTGGTTATGACACTGTAGTTGCCGGACGCCGTGGCGCTATACATCTGATTCGTAGCTCCGCCGATCGGATTGCCGTTCAGATACCACTGATTGCCGCTCGCGTTACTTGAAGTAAGTGCAACGCTGTCGCCGGCGCAGAAGGTGGTCGGGCCGCCCGGCGTGATCGTCGGCGTCGCCGGAATCGGATTGATCGTGACTGGTACGGAGTTCGCCACGATGCAGCCGTTCGGCCCGGTGACGGTCAGGTTCAGCGTGACGCTGCCGCTGGCGCCGGCTGTGTAAGTGATGCTCTGTGTGTTCGTAGCGGAGGTGATGGTTGCGTTGGTGATCCCCCACGCGTAGGCGGTCATGCCGGCAGGGCCGGACGCGGTGTTGCCGGTCGTGTTCGCACAGACCTCCGCCGGCGTCGGCGTAATTGTGGCCACGGTGGTGCTGCAATCGACGTCGTTGAAGCAGGCAGTGGCGTCATTGACCGTCGGAGTGACCGTCGAGTCGGTGGTGGCGAGTAGCGCTTTGTACTCGACGAATCGGAGGTTGTAGAACTGCGGTGAGAGTTGGACCGGCGAGGTGGTGAAAAAGGTCGCCGCCGTGCCGTCCGGGCCGACGAAGTTGAACGGACCGTTGACGTTGTTCGCGCCGGCCAGCTGGAACTTCAGCGAGGTATTCGCCGGCACAGTGGCGTTCCAGGAGAACGTCGACCAGATCGGCGTGATGCCGCCCGACGGGTTGGCATCCCTGGGACTCGAGATGAGATTACCCGACGCGGCGAAACCGGTCTGCATGTATGCTTTGAAGTTAAAGTCTCGGGTCGTATCGGCTGTCCAGGTGCCACCACTATCGGTGCTTGTGACTCGCGAACCGTTGGCGTAGGTACTCGGGCTGGAGCGAATCCAGAATAAGCCGGAACCACCAGGCGTAGGGTTGGCGGCCGGACGCAAAATCAGCGCGTATTGCGTTCCG
>DATNNY010000646.1:0-4783 GCA_035601635.1 Pyrinomonadaceae bacterium | reverse complement strand
CGAACCCGCGTGATCAGCAAAAGTTACGGCCATACTCTTTTTATCGACATCCAGCCCCGCAAACACGTCATAATCGCGGGGAATAAATCCAGGCACCTGAATCTGAATTGTCATCGTCGTTGCTCCTGGTTGCGATTGCTACAGCAACCTTATCTTAAACAACCGATCTGACATTCAGCATACGTGTCTCCATAATTCTGCTCCCTCACTTAACCACAATCTTTGTCTTTTTCTGTTTTTGATCCACGGCCACATAGATCACTTCCGCTTCGGTCACTCGCACGCGGTCGCTGGGGCCGCCGTAACGCTCTGCTTCCACCACCACACGCACGGTAATTGATGTCGTGCCAATCTTGAGAGTCTCGGAATAGAAACTGACGAGATCTCCCACGAAGACAGGAGCATGGAAAATCACTTCGTGCATGGCCACGGTCACAAAGCGATCCATGCCAGTGTGCCGGTGCGCTTCGATCGCGCCGGCCATATCGATGTAGCTGAGAATGACGCCGCCAAAAATGGTGCCCTGCGAATTGGTGTCGCGCGGCAGCATCGCGATGCGGATTGCCGGATCAGAGTTCATGAAGGGAATCGTAAATGGAAAACGGCAAATGGTAAATGAGAGAGGAACAAAGCTCTCGGGGCGGTGTCTAAACAGAGCGGTTACGAATTTCCCACACGAGAGAGGTTTTCATCATGTTTATGCTCTTCGATTTGATTCTGGCTTCTCCGATCGGCGCGTTTATCTTCTCCCGTTTCCAGGACGCGCTTTACGCCGTGATTGTGGCTTCAGATTGCGACGAGTGCGGGTCCAACGATCTGGGAATGCTGCTTTTCGGCGGGATGCTGGCGGCGATAGTTGTTGGCATTGGAGCTTCGATTCTACTTCGACGGCTCAAAGATAAATCGCCGGCCGCGGAATTTGTTTCGATTCATGCGGCCGATACAAACAAGCCGAAATAGTTTAGCGGCGGGGTGCCCGCACTGGTATGAAGATTGCCCGGCGGGCAGTAGTCCGTCTCTCACGAGACGAATGGATACCAGGGTGTGTTGCGAAAGATCCAGAAGAAGATCAGGAGCACGAGCCAGGCCCAAAGATAAACCGGCGGAATGAAAACGCGCCGCTGAGGTTGTCCCGTCACGGCACTTCGGGTGAATCCCAAAAAGCCGTAGACGATGAACGGCAGCGTGAGAACCATAAGCGGATTCAGCTTGAACGCTGCGACCGGATGCAGGTGGAGTAATTGATAGCACGCTCGGGTCGAGCCGCAA
The DNA here is from genome assembly GCA_035601635.1 of Pyrinomonadaceae bacterium. Taxonomy (GTDB): domain Bacteria; phylum Acidobacteriota; class Blastocatellia; order Pyrinomonadales; family Pyrinomonadaceae; genus UBA11740. The sequence continues at coordinate 3,514 of DATNNY010000646.1, read as the reverse complement.
CCGGGACATTGGAAACCAGTCACCAGTCGAAACGGGCACTTGGGAAAGAATTGATTTCCGGGAAGCGCCGGATTGAAAAAAAAGAGGAAGACGCCGATCGATGCCAGGCCCAGCCAAACAAACGACGCGATTGCCAGTTGGCGCGCCCGGTCGGTGGGCACCTCAATAAAGTGAAAGCCAGTCATGATCTGAAATCCGCAGCCGACTCGAAAAAGAACTTTGAGCCGCCGCGGAATAGTTTACTCGCAGCTTGATCGTTTCGGAACTCAGTATTTCAAAATCTCAGAACCAGCCTTTGCGGCCCTGAATATAGGTTCTCACAAATTCTTCATCCGACTTGGTGAGATACATTATCCCTTCCACAATTCCGATTACGTGCATCACCCCGGCCAGGGTAAAGCAGCTCAGCACTGAGACGAGCAGCATGATCAGACCTTCTTTTTGATAGCCGAGAATGAATTTGTGAATTCCCAAACCACCCAGAACAATTGCCAGGATGCCAACGACTATTTTTTTATCGGCTCCCGCAGCCTGCCAATCCTGAACCTGAGCCTGGCCATAGAGCGGCGCCGGCGGCTGAATCGGTTGATATCCTGATTGGAAAGGTTGCTGGTAGTCTGTCTGAGCCTGATAGGCCGTCTGTTGTCCGCCGATCGCCGGCAGCGCCGCCTGACACTGCGAGCAGTTTTGTGAGTAATCGTCGTTCTGCGCGCCGCACTTGGTGCAAAAAACAGCCATTGTATCTGAGTCCTCAAGCGGGAGCGGGGAATCCCCCCAGGTTCGGGAGGATTCCCCGACACATCCAAGCATTCGATGTGGCGGACAAGCGAGGGCGAGCGCTGTGCGATGCAGCAGCGCCATCCGAGCCAGGCAGGATCATGGCCGCTGGTCCGCTGCTACTAATCGTCACCCGGACACGGCTTGGCCAACCGAACTAGCGATTGCCCATTGCGCTCAAGCCGACACCCAACACCAGCATGATCACATAAACAAGAATTCCCAGCACGCCGAGTCCGATGGCGATAAAGCTGAACATCTTGGCTTTCTTGGACGAATCTTCTGCGCCGGCGGTATCGCCCGCGGCCAGCTTGCTATTTACCTGCGCGGCAAAAATGATCGCCGGGATGGCCAGCGGCCAGCAACAGAAAATCGAGATAATGGCCGGCACCATATAGTTCGGTACAGTTGCCGATCCGCCGCCTGAAGCGGGGGGCGGAGTCCAGTTTTGCGACATAATTTAATCTCCTACTGTTTTTGATTTCGCACTGCGTGCTTTTCTAAACGATGAGGCCTGCCTGAAGCAATCTCTGCGCGCTCTGATTCAAACCCGACTGCGAACGCGACGGTGTCCTGACTCTACGATGAAATGGATTTCCGTTCTTTTTTCCGGGTTTTGACCGCAAATAGCGACTGCATAACTAACAAAAGACACGCGGTATTGTCAATCTAATTCATGAATTAAACATCGATGATGTGCCCGGCTGGCGGGGAAAAGCATTGGCCGACTGCGCATCATGCGATTGACTACACAAACCAAAATCGAGGATAGTCTGAGCCTTGTTGAAAGCGTGTCCTGTCAGCTTGTGTAAACTGGCGTGACCTAAGCATTGAAACAAATTCTTCAAAACCTCAAGACAGGTGCAGTAGCGGTCACCGACGTGCCGGCGCCGGTGCTTCGCCCGGGATTCGTGTTGGTCCGCACGGCTGCTTCGCTGATCAGCGCGGGCACCGAACGCATGACGGTGGAAACCGGACAAAAGAGCCTGATGGAACGCGCGTTCGATCAGCCTGCCCTGGTCAAGCAGGTCATTCAAAAGGCGAGAACCGAAGGGATCTTGAACACCGTCGACGCCGTTCGTTCCAAATTGGAATCATTCGTCGCTTTAGGATACAGCGCTGCCGGTACGGTTTTGGAGGTTGGGGCGGGCGTCACCGAATTTCACCAGGGCGATCGAGTCGCATGCGCAGGCGTTGGCTATGCATCCCATGCAGAAGTACTAGCCGTGCCGAAAAACTTGTGCGTTCGCCTGCCGGCACAGATCGATTTCGAAGCGGCGGCATTTAGCACCCTGGGTGCAATCGCGATGCAAGGTGTGCGGTTGACTGATCCGACTTTGGGCGAGTCGGTAGTCGTGGTCGGCCTCGGACTAATTGGTCAGCTTGCGGTCCAGTTGCTGAAGGCGAATGGATGCCGGGTTTTCGGAATTGATCTTGACCAGAAAAAAATAGAACTAGCGCGTCAATTCGGCGCGGATGCGGGTTGCGCTCCGGGTGATGATACGAAGCGCAGCGTGATGGAATGGTCGCGCGGACGCGGGGCTGATGCCGTCCTAATCACCGCCGCAAGTTCATCGAACCAACCGGTAGAACTCGCGGGCGAAATTTCGCGGCCCAAAGGACGAGTGGTCGTGGTAGGCGCAGTCGGACTCAATATCCCGCGCAAGTCTTATTACGATCGCGAACTCACCTTCAAGATTTCAATGTCGTATGGCCCCGGCCGCTACGATCCGGAATACGAAGAACGCGGACACGATTATCCGTTCGGTTACGTGCGCTGGACTGAAGGCCGGAACATCGAAGCTTTTCTCGATCTGGTGGCGGAAGATCGCGTCGATGTGGGGCCCTTGATTACTCATCGGTTCAAGCTCGCGGAAAGCGAGCGTGCTTACGAACTGATCACCGGCGATGAACCTTATCTCGGCGTTGTTTTGCAGTACGATACTGAGCGCGCGCTTGAGCATCGCATTCCCCTCGCCACCAAAATATCTGGTTCTGCCGCCGCCGTTCGCGTGGGCTTGATCGGCGCCGGCGGTTACGCGAAGGCGATGTTGTTGCCAAACTTCAAAGCTGCCGGTGCAGAGTTTCAGTCGATTGCCACGGCTTCAGGGGTAACCGCGCGGGCGGTGGGCGAGCAGCACGGATTCCGCTTCTGCGTCTCGAGCTCCGATGAAGTAATCGATGACGAACAGACTAATTTGATTGTGATTGCCACGCGACACGACACGCATGCGCCGTTGGCGCAGCGTGCCCTGGAACGCGGACGCCACGTTTTTGTCGAGAAGCCTTTGGCCTTGAATGATGAAGAGTTAGCTGGAGTGATCGCGGCGGCCGAGCAGTCGCCGGGCCATTTGATGGTCGGCTTTAATCGCCGCTTCTCGCCGCTGGCGCTCAAGGCGCGCGAGTTGTTCGCAGATCGAGCTGCGTCGCTGTCGATCAATTATCGCGTTAACGCCGGCAGGGTGCCGCGCGGTCATTGGGCCGTGGATCCGAAGGAAGGCGGCGGCAGAATCATCGGCGAGGTTTGTCACTTCATCGACTTTATCCATTTCATTACCGGCTCGCTCGTCACGCGCGTTTACGCCGAAGCTATCTCTGGCAGCAACCAGGAGATTAACAACGAGGACTCAGTTTTTATAACTCTTCGTTTGGCTGACGGGTCGAACGCATCAATCGCGTACCTGGCGGAAGGCGACCGTGCCCTGCCCAAAGAGCGGATCGAAATCTTTGGCAGCGG
>DATNNY010000645.1:0-10327 GCA_035601635.1 Pyrinomonadaceae bacterium | reverse complement strand
CCCTCAGGGCTGATAGACTCCATGAAGGCCGGGCCGGTGCCGGTCAGAATAACCACGCGATTGTCAGGGTCGGAACCGATGCTGTGAAAGAGATCGACGAATTGTTCATGGGCGTGCCCGTCAAAGACGAGGGTGCCGCCGTCGGTGTGCAGCGCCACTTCCAGCACACCACTTTTCGAGCGTGCCAGGCGGGCGTTGTGGAAGCTGTCGCGATAGGCTTCAAAGCGGGACATGGTGAAATTCCATCCTGTTTCAAATTTGCAGATGCGTCGCCACGCCTGCTCGCAAACCTAACAATTTCATGCGCAGATGAATTGACTTAGATTGCTCTAATTTTTGCAATAGTGACCCTCTAAGCGGGGGATCGGCGTCCAAAATTGACCCCCTATAGGCAGATAGACCTCGCCGGTCTTGGGCACCTCAAGGATGATAGCGTCCTCTCCATTGATCGCTCCGCCAACTGCTTCCTGTCCCTTTATCTTCTCGATGGGACGCGACTCTCTCGTCAGCATCGCCCCAATTAAAGGCTACAAAGGCGTTTGCTTGGTCGGATGCTTGGCCTAATAGCAATCGCTGAGCTGAGCCTGCTTTAGGCGGATTGCTCCGATTGTTCCTTCTTTGCTCAAGATGGGCGTGCGCCTCTCGTAACCTTCTGGATTTTGCGTCTTTCGTTCAATAGCTGTCCCGATATCGGAATTGGGTATCTGAGGAGCACTCGATGTTTCTAGCCATTTTCGAAGTTCGGCCAAAGACGGAACGGTTCAATGACTATTTGGCTCTGGCGAAGCGTTTGAGGCCAACTCTGGAAAAGATCGATGGCTTTGTGGAGAACGAGCGCTTCGAAAGCAGGCGTCGCCCGGGTTGGATACTGTCGCTGTCGACGTGGCGCGACGAAAAGTCGATGGTGCGATGGCGCACAACAGGCGTGCATCACATCATTCAGAAGCAGGGTCGCGCCGAGATTTTAGAGGATTACCATTTGAGGATCGGGGACGTTACTGTCGACACACATGCGCCTAGCTCGGCGCCGGTACATGAGCAACGTTTCGACGAGACTGAAATAGGTCCAAAATTCGCGACAGTAACTGAGCTTACCCCATGGCAGGACGCTTCAATTGGCGCTCCATCCGATATCATTGCGGGCCTTGGCCTCGACATATCCGAAGCGGTGATTGATACTGACGTATTTGCGAGCATCTACAATCCAGGCAAGCTCGCATTGTTAGCTTTGTGGCGCGATCCTACATCGGCTAATGCATGGATACCGCGGAAGTCGGCTCCCGCTCAGATGTTACGCCATCGACGGGTTCGGATCGTGCGCGACTACGGCATGTTTGATCGTCGGGAAGCTCCGCAATTTTTCTCCAATGCGAGAGGAGGCGAACCGAAGCACGCCGTATCCGCAAAATGACAAATCTGAGCATCAACGCTTGGTGAGGAGCGCGGATCCGAATCGGCGGCAAAGCCGGGAGAGTACTGACCGTCGACGATGGCCTCAGACCGCGATTAGGACCTTCTCGACCTCAGCGTCAGTGTTGGAGCTCGCCAGATCACCGATGACTCGACTAGCTTACCACTCATTCATGGCGATCGGGTGCAATTGCAACAGGTGATCCTCAATTTCATCATGAACGCAATCGAAGCTATGAGCGGCGCCAGCGATGGCAAGCGAGAGTTGCTCATCAGCACCCGCAAGGCCGATCTTCAGGGCGCGCTCGTCGGGGTGCGAGATTCAGGTCCCGGACTAGCGCCGACGGCCCTCGATCACATTTTCGACGCCTTCTACTCGACCAAGCCCAACGGTTTGGGGATTGGGCTGTCGATTTGCCGTTCAATCATTCAAGCGCATGGCGGACGATTATGGGCGAGCGCGAACGTGCCCCATGGCGCCATCTTTGAATTCAACATTCCTGCCCACCCAGATATTACATCGTAGTTGGATCCTCCGGCGCGGCCGCCAACCCCCGGTAATAGCGCGGCTTCACGCCGCTGTCGTAATCCGACTACCGGCAACGCCACCGTTCACGAGAAGCGTTATGGAGATATCAGAATCGCTCGCAAGCCTATGTTTGTCCATCTCACCAACGAAGAATGCGGGATGTCCCGACCTCAGCATAGTGCAGGGGCGGGTGACAGAGGTTGACCGCGGCGGACCTCTGTCGAAGAGCCGTCAGACGTGCGGGCGTTCGAATGTTGGTGGGCAGCTCGGTAGCAGTTGGTCACACCGACGTCCTTAGAGCGAATGGCTCCTTCGCGAGGCCCATGTCCCAGCTTGTCCACCATCCGCACCAGATCGGCGATAGATCGCGCTCCCATTTTGGACATAATTCGGCTACTGTGAACGCGAGCCGTGTGCGTGCAGACTCCCAATTGGCCTGCAATCTGTTTGGGTCCCTCTCCAGCTGAAAGCAACACCATCGCCTCTCTTTCGCGAGGCGAAAGCGATGCGAGCCGGGTGCGTAACTCGTCCAAGGTCTGTTTTTGCAAGCGCAGCGCGCGATCACACTCGATGCCGCTTTTCACCGCGTCGAGTAGCTCTTCATCTTGAAAGGGTTTGATAAGATAGTCTATGGCCCCAGCTTTCATCGCCCGAACAGACATCCTCACCTCGTTCTGAGCGGTAAGAAATACCAAAGGTGTTTTGCATCTGGTCCTTGCAAGTCGGGACTGAAGATCGAGACCGCCGATGCCGGGCAACCGCACGTCTAGCACGATACAATTAGGTGAATGAGACTCGCTTCTTTTCAAATATTCTTCGGCCGATTTTAAAAGCTCGCTCTTCAGGCCCGCCGCTCCGAGCAAGATCCGCAATCGCGCTCGCAAAGAGTCGTCGCTGTCGATAATAGCAATTAAAGCTCGGTCAACGGTCATGAGTTACCACCATCCCTGCAGAGCCCAAGACAGGCTTCATTCTTCTCATCGGTCTGTGCAAAATCGCAGCATTAGACCTCTGAGCGATCTGCCAAAAAGGATCCGCCCTATGCGAGCGGGTGATCGACGAGCTTGACGCTGTATCTTGAAGTTCTTCGAGCTCGGCTGCTTTGATCAGGTTGCTACGAGTTGATCAAATTTGGCAGAAAAAGGAGGGATCATTCAAGTGTCCCCTCCTCGCGGCGTGATGATTGCTAGATTCAAAAAATCGAAAGCTATATCTGGTTCGCTCCATGACCTGGAATCGAAAACCAATTACGTTGATCAACGTCTTCACAGTCGATCCCTGCGATCAGCGTTCTTGTACGGGCTACAGATGAAGTCGTTAGTCGAGCGCCCGGATCAATTTCGTCGACTCTTTATCGGAGGTCGGTGGATCGAAGGTTGCGATGTATGCCCAATGGCGCAGTATTGAAGATTATGAAACAATCCGGCGCAATCGAGCGCCACTTCCTCGCCATCGCAAAGTTTGAGGCTAGGATATAGACTAGCGATAAGGTCATGGTACAATGACTATGAATTACTACAGTCGTAAACGGGAACTTTCCCTATGTGAAACGGAAGCTCGGGCTATGAAAAAAGGCGCGCCTACTGCTTCCGCCGTCCCAACTACGGACGACCCAACTGTACTTGTTATCGACGATGATCCGCTCACCCGCGGCGCACTCAGCAGTTTGTTTCGTTCGGTCGGACTAAGCGTAAGGACGTTCGCATCCGCAACGGAACTGCTGGAACATCCACTCCCTGCCGTCCCGAGCTGCCTGGTCTTAGATGTCAGGCTACCTCGGCTGAGCGGGTTCGACCTGCAAACAGAACTCAGTCGATTAGGGGTGAAGATACCCATCATCTTTATTACCGGTCATGGGGATATTCCAATGTCGGTCCAGGCAATGAAGGCCGGCGCAGTCGACTTCCTAACAAAGCCGTTTCGTGACCAGGAGGTGCTCGACGCAGTGACCGGGGCCCTTGAACGCGATCTGAAGCGTCGTAGGGAAGAGCAGTCCAATTTGGAGATCCGAGCCCGGTTTGAGTCGCTGACCCCTCGTGAGCGTCAAATTATGGCGCTGGTGACAGCCGGCCTTATGAACAAGGAGGTGGCTTTCAAAATCGGCATAAGCGAAATGACCGTTAAGATTCATCGTGGTCACGCGATGCGAAAGATGGGCACGAAATCACTGGCCGATCTGGTGCTCATTGCCGAGTCCCTCGGCATTCGGGGGCAAGAAAAATAGGGATGCTAACACCCTGGTAGTATATCCAGAACGACCCGTCCGTGGCACCTTGTATCCGGCCAGGAGGCCAGTGGCTTTTCTACCGATGGTGGAACGAAGGGTTGGCAGAGGTTCCGCTCATATCGATCGTAGACGACGACGATTTGTTTCGCGCGGCTATAGAGCACCTCGTGAAATCACTCGGGCTGACAGCCCGTACATTTGCCTCCGCTGAGTCGTATTTGCAATCGTCGTGGCTGAAAGAAACCCACTGTCTGATTGCGGACGTACAAATGCCGAACATGAGCGGTCTCGAGCTTCAGGAACGTTTATCTCATTTGGGTTTCGACATACCCATCATTTTCATAACTGCTTACCCGGACGACGCCGTTCGAACGAAGGCAATCAACGCGGGGGCCGTCTGCTTCCTGCATAAACCGCTCGACCTGCAGGGGCCACGCGTGGCCGACTGTCTGCAGGCGGCACTGAGCAGGCCCAAGGGACCTTCTAAGGTCACGTAGCAGTTGATACGATCATTCATCCGGACATGAATCTCACAATATCCTGATTTTGCCTCCCCTCACCGGACAGGAGCGCGGGCAGCGTTAGTTGAAACACCGCACCACGGGGTAGGTTCGCGGTCGCCCACAATCGGCCCTGGTGAGCCTCAATGATTGAGTGGCAGATTGAGAGCCCCATTCCTAGACCTCCGGGTTTGGTCGTGTAGAAGGACTCAAATAGCCGCTGTGCGCTCTCGGGAAGAAAGCCAGGGCCGGAATCTTGCACGGATACGAGCACAGCATCCGAGTGTGTCTGTTCGGTGCGGACCAGCAATTCGCGTGCTCCCTCGGTCATTCCGCTCATCGCCTCGATCGCGTTAAGGAGCAAATTGAGAACTACTTGCTGCAACTGAACGCGGTCTGCCCAAACAGCAGGCAGGCTATCCGCAAGTTGCGTCTTTGCGGAAATGCCATTCTTTGCGATTTCGCCGCGAATTAGCGCGAGGACCTCTAAGATCGCTTCGTTGATGTTGAGTCGAGCCTTTAGAGGAGGTGCCTTCTTTACGAGCGCGCGGATCCGGTCAATAACTTCACCCGCTCGCACGCCGCTCTGCACGATAAACCCAAGGGCCTGCTGAACCTCTTCCAAGTTTGGCGGTTTGGCACGTAGCCAAGATGAAGCTGCATTGGCATAGGTGATTGCCGATCCGATCGGCTGATTGATTTCGTGCGCAATTGAAGCAGATAGTTGTCCCATCGCTGCGAGACGGTTTGCATGCGCAAGTTCGGTCTGTACTTGCATGTACCGCCGCTCGCTATCTTTCCGATCAGTCAAATCGATAACAAAAGCGACACCTTCATCTCCCCTCTCCTCGAAAAGTGCTGCTCCGACTAGTACTGGCACTCTGCTGCCGTCTTTTCGGAGGTACTCTTTCTCGTATGGATGGGAAATTCCTGTCTCCCTTAATTCTTCGGCTCGCCGATCGTCCTGATCACGCCACTCAACAGGAGTCAGTTCCCTCCACTCCAAATCGCCCGAGACAAAATCGTCACGGCTGTAGCCCACGATACGAAGAAAGGCATCGTTTGCATCTACCACCCGGCCATCAGAGCGCCAGATAAAGATGCCGATGATGTTTGAATTGACCAAGCGTCGAACCTTCGCTTCCCTTTCCCGAAGGTCGCTATAAAGCCGAGCGTTCTCCAGCGATATCGCGGCCTCGGAGGCGAGCAGCTTCAGCACTGCCATCCGATCGGGTGTGAAGACGCCGGGCGCGAGGTTGTGTTCGAGATAGAGTATGCCGATCAGTTTGGCCTGACTAAGCAGCGGAAAGCAGAGAACAGAACGGGCTTGGTGGTGACGAATGTATGGGTCTGCAGAAAACTGATTCTGTGCGGAAGCGTCGCCAAGGATAATGCGTTCGCGCGTTCGGACGACGAAGTTAACGATAGAAACCGGCAGCGCCGCCGTGGAAAGTGGCGCATCCAGCAGATCAACTACCAACGATTCACCGTGAACCTCAGCGTCTGCCCTAACCGCTAGGTCAATCCCCTTTGTAAGGAGCAACACACATCGTTGAGCGCCTGCATGCTGAATGGCTGTGCGCATGATGGTGTCAATCAGCTTCTCAAGGACGGTTTCTCCCGACAGCGCCTGAGAGACCTTAAGCACAGTATCGAGCTCTAAAGGCTCAACTGGCGCCTGGATCGTGCTTGTCGGATCGATCCGAGTCGTCCTCTCCCTAAGAAGGGGATAGATCTGCTCCAGTTGTCGTACCTTGCCATCCGCTCCCCAGCGCAAATAGCAATACCGCGCGTCTCGCAAATAGGTGTGAGCGATCTTTTCGAACCCCCGTGCGGCATAAAAGCGTGCGGCGACCTCCCATGCGACTGCTTCATTGTGGACAAAGCCATTCGCATGCGCCGAGCGGATAGCTTGCTCATACAGGCGCATGGCATCGAGGTCACGGCCCTCTATTCGTGCGATTTCCGCGCCTACGAGAGCTGCGCGGTTTTCGAAATTCTCCGGGCAATTCTCCGCCCAAACTTCGAGTTGGCGATGGTGAGCTGCCAGAGCCTCGAAGTGCTGCCGCCGCTGATCGGGAGATGCGGAATCCCACGATGCCGCGCGGGAGAGCGCGCCATAAAAACGAAGTTCTGCGGTTTCGAATTGCGAGGGCGATGTCCAAAGAAGCCGTTGCGCCCTCAACTCAGCTTCGACAGCAGAAGCATTGTCCCCAGCAATGAAGCGAGCTTGTACCTTTCGAACGCAATACCAGAAATCGGCCAACATCAAAGCCGGCGCAGTTGCCAGACGGCGCTCGAATTGAAACTCATCGAAACTGTCATCGTCGAAGCAGCCAAATTTAGATGTTAGCCCACGGAGGGTCCGGATAAATCCGACCTGCCCGGCGATGATGTCAACGATGAGGCCGAAGCTCGCCTTCTGGACAAACGCAAGAGCGTTCTCGGCTTCCCGTTGCACCTCCGCTAGAGGATCGCCTACTGTCAAAAAGTTCGAGATCAACTCATCGCGGCAGTACGCTACGAAGGTAAGATCGCCCATTCTGTTGGCGACATCGAAGGCGCGATGTATCAGGTCGCGGCCGCTCCGAGCATGCTTCGCCCATGGCATAACGATATTTGCGAAGCACATGTAGGTTCGGGCTTGGTAGCGCGCCAAGCCGCGCTTTTCGACTAGTTCATAGCCAAGCCGCCCGAATCGAAATCCGTCCCTGTGGTTGCCGAAGCACGGGCCGGATACGATGGCAAACCATACATAGGCGAAGCACGAACCGTCACTGTTGCCATGCTCGAGGCTGAGATTGACCATCCGGCAAGCGACGAGCGAAAGCAAGTTCAGGTTGAAACACTTTGCCGGCGTCACGACCTCGGCCAGAACGTCCATGGTGTCGAGGACATCCGGATTAGTCATCAATGGTAAGTCAATCAATTCCTCGATCTGCCGCTCTCCAAGCTGAGTCCAAATTCGGTCGTATTCGCGCCTTGCTTCCTCGCTCGTGGGAGACGGCGACCAGTCGGTACCGCCGCGTCGCAGATATCCGAGGCATACTTCCACCGCGCGATCGCTGCGATCCATAGTCTGGTAGAGCGTGAGGCGCAAACGGGTGACGATAGCGATATCGTGCGCGCTCTTGGCTCGCTCCGACAGCATCGAAAGACGATTTTCTGCCGTAGTCATATCGGCGGTCAGAAGCTCGCACTCGGCCATGAGATACTCGATCGAGAACGTTAGTTCGTAATTGCGGTCCCAGCTATCCTCGGACAACAATCCGCGGGCTACAATTAGGTGCTTTAGCGCTGAAGCGTATGCTGTTGACGATTTGGCGCGTCTCCCTGCGATCAAATTCAATTCCGCCACGCGCAATCGCTCGTCAGCGGACTTTATAAGGTGAGAGCCGCGGTTCAGCTGATTTACAATCTCGAAGATCGCTTCTTCCAATTTCTCTGGAGATGTTTTCTTGGCGAGCAACGTCCCTATTCGTAGATGCGTTTCGTCGCGCGTTTCTTCCGGCGTCAAGGAGTAGGCTGCTTCCAGGACGCGGTCATGGGCAAATCGATAAGAGTCTCCGAGGCGAAAGATGAGGCCGGCTCGAACCGCTTCCCAAAGCAGGCGGTGCATTTCGTCCGGCGAACCTTGATAAGCTGACGTCAGAAGGTCAAACTCCACTCTGTTGCCCATGCACGCGAGCTGCTGTAGCGCGGTCTGGGTTTCGACAGTTAGGCGGTTCAATTTTCCGACCATGAGGTCGATTATATTGTCCGTATAACCCTTGGCATAAATGCGGGTGAGATCCCAAGACCACTGGGAAGCGCGATGATCAAAAGTTAGCAACTCTTCGTGCGCAAGCTCAGATATAAACTGAATAGCAAAGAATGGATTCCCCCCAGTCTTGTCGTGCACCAATTTGGCTAGTGGAGCGGCACGCTCTCGCGTGCAATGAACAGAGTCCGCGATGAGCCGCTCCAGATCTTGGTGGGCGAGTGGTGCAAGAACGATCTCCTCGACGGCGGCTCCGCTATCTCGGATAGCAGTCAGTCTGCGGGCAAGAGGATGTGAGGGATCAACTTCGTTGCTTCTGTACGCGCCAACAAACATCAGGTGCTTCATATCGGGCTGCACCAGCAAGTCTGCAAGCAAATCGAGCGTGGCCGCATCGAGCCATTGCAAATCGTCAAGGAAGAGAACCAAGGGGTGTTGCTGGCTTGCGAATACACTTATGAATCGCCTGAAAACGAGCTGAAACCGGCGTTGCGCATCCTGGGGCGGAAGTTCGGGTACTGGTGGCTGTTCTCCAAGAATGAGCTTAAGTTCGGGCACAATGTCGAGCATGAGCAGTCCGTTTGGGCCTAATGCTTCTTGTAGGGCATCTCGCCAAATTTGCAGCTCAGCTGGGCTCTTCCCCAACAGGGGACGAACAAGGCTCTGAAACGCTTGCGCCAAGGTGGCGTAAGGGATGTCGCGCTTGTGCTGGTCGAACTTGCCCGATGCAAAGAGACCGCGAGTTGGAACGAGTGCTTTTTGTAGTTCGTCAACGACCGACGACTTGCCGATGCCCGAATAGCCAGACACCAAAACAAGCTCTGGAGCGCCACCGACCACAACGCGATCGAAAGCGGCTCGCATGGCATCGATCTCTCGTGATCGACCGTACAGCCTCTCCGGAATCAATAATCGGTCCGCCACATCGTGTTCGCCGAGTGGGAAGTCTTCGATGCGACCCCAGCTTTGCCAATCAGCAAGGCAGCGCCGAAGGTCTTGTTCGACGCCTCTTGCCGTCTGGTATCGGTCCTCCGGGGTCTTGGCGAGCAGCTTCATGATGATCGCGGAAAGGGCGATCGGGACGCTCTCAACCCGCTCGCTTGGCGGGACGGCGTTCCTCGCGATATGGCAATGGATCCACTCCATAGGATCACTCGCGGTGAAGGGAAGACGCCCTGTCAGCATCTGGTAGAGGGTGACACCCAGTGAGTAGAGGTCACTCCGAGAGTCGATCGATCGATTCATTCGCCCGGTTTGTTCGGGCGCCATATAGGCGAGCGTGCCGGCGATAAATTCGGGGGGCTCCACAGGTTGGCGCTCGCGGGAGAGACGCGTCGCGATTCCAAACCCAGTGAGCCACACTTGGCCGGATGCGAGATTCGCAAGTATATTGGCCGGCTTAATGTCCTTGTGGATGAGCCCGCGATCGTGCAACCGGCCAATGGCGACCGACAAGGAAATGGCAAGGTGCAAGAAAGATTGCACCTCCATGCGCGTCCTCACTAGCCGCTGAAGAGGCTCGCCTTCATTATCTTTGAGTACAAGGACGGGCTTCCCTTGTTCATGCAAGAGTGCCAACGGTTGCGCTGCCCACGAGTCGTCGGCTAAGTCATCCCTTAAATCGAATTCGTGGGTGAGCCGCTTAAGATTATCTACCGTCGGAGGATCAGCTGAGGGAAAGACTACCAATATGGCTTGCTGACCCTTAACGCCATCGCGTAGTCCTCTATAGAAGATTCGGTCGCCGTCCTCCCAGGCGAGCTGAAGGGAGCTAATACCACTGACGTCGCTTCCCGGAGGTACCATCTATCTAAGGCCTCCGCCATCGCGAGAACCTGCCGTCGGCAGGAAGCCCTTAACCGACAGACGCTGCCCCGCTCCATTTTGTAGAGCAAAACCGA
>DATNNY010000644.1:0-17025 GCA_035601635.1 Pyrinomonadaceae bacterium | reverse complement strand
CCAGATTCGGGTGGACATAGCTCGCGCCGACCTGGTCGCCAGCACCAAGCCCGGTTACTACGCGCGGTAAGACCCGGTGTACGTTTCGAGCCACGTCGAGAGTAACCACCCCTTAGTAAGCGAGTCGTGATGCTGGGCACTAGCCTGACCGTCAGGGGGCTCAAATAATGCACCTCGGAGCCCTCCCTGACGGTCGGGCTAGTGCCCCGGAGATTAGCAACACTTCTACCCCACTACCTAACAATCTCCCAACTTGAAACTTAAAACCTTAAACCTTAAACTTGCTTCCGATTAGCCACCCCACTAAATCAATCAGCACCCGTAGCTCAGCTGGATAGAGTACCTGACTACGAATCAGGGGGTCGCACGTTCGAGTCGTGCCGGGTGCACCATTTATTTTCAATAACTTAGAGCATCTCGCTTGTATAGCCATTCCTCCTGTTTGTGTGCCAATTATCCGTCAACGGATTCGAAACTGGCTCGAACACGCCGTCACTCAGCGGCCTCCAACCAACTTCAAAGACACATCCGACACTTCGCCTGTCGAGGGTGGTAAGAGCCCAGTACTTAGAATAAAGGGGTCCGATTATTCTGACAGATTTTCTGACATTAGATTGATACGTTTGAACTTAGGCACGGTCGGCCAAAACAGCAAGCGGGGAACTTGACCCCGTGATCTCTCTGAGTGATTTTCGCAGTGGGGGTTCACCTAAGTACACCAACGGTACTGAAAACACTGAAGAAATCGCCCACATAGCCCTCCTAGAGCATAGGCGAGCCTGTCGAATGACTTGCACCAGCTCAAAGAAGCTGCATCTTAGTTAACAGCCGGTCCGATTATCATCTCGGCCACAAACCATCGAACGCAAATATGCGCTATCTGGCGAATACCTCGACGGCAGTTACCGGCTCGTCTCGCGTCAGCAATCTCTCCAACGTAGCCCAAGGACAGTCGCGCTCCGTTTATTAATCCTGGATAGATCTCATGGCCTGCGTCAATTTAAATTGGCTGCTGAACCAAACGGTTACTTAGGGCTCCTCGGTCAATTAGTTACCTCTCGGACTCGGGCAAAGCGCCGTCACGTTCGGTGTGGCGGCGCCCCGTCATGCTCTCCAACACAAACGCGCTCGACTACGAGCATCTATCAAGCATCTCTACGGGCACGGAAGCAGGATGCAACTTGCCGCGCGGTTGTAGTCTCGCACCCCCTGCTCCACGTCGCGTAAGCCGAGCGTGTCGCCGAAGCTGGTCCAGGTGAACCCGATCATGCCCACCACCAGCGGCTCGCTTTTGGCGATGTTGGCGTAGCGCACAGCCATCGGGCCCAGCATGTCTTGCGTGATTCCGGCGGATAAGTGATAGGGCGCAAAATGCGCGTCGAAGACGATGATGAGTCGCTGGCGCGAAACGTCGATGTGCGTCTTGAAGTAGTTTAGCCTGGAGTGAAACTCGCTGTTCGGGTCTTCAGGGTGCAGGGTGGCATAGCGCCAGAAACCGAACCCGTCCGGCTGCACCGGCAGCGCTCCGGAGACGTCAACCGCGCCGGACCCGAAGCCGTACCCGACGACCGTCGGAATCGTCGGTATCTTCGACTTGACGTAGGCCGTCGCCGTATCAATCGAAGAGTTCGGGAGACGAGCGTTGTTCACCTCGCTGTGGACAATGAGAAAGGCCACGCGGTCGGGCGTGAGGTATGCCTTGTTGATGTTGTACCAGTAGTCGAAAAGATATCTGTAGTCGGGACGAAGGTACCAGGCGGGGGTGTCACTTTGGAACAGGATGGTGTCCAGATAAATGGCCACCTTGTTTCCTGCTCCGTTGTGCAGGTTAAAGTCCCCGGAGAGGTTCGTCGTCCACTCCGAAGACAGCGTCGTCACGTTCGTCTTGATTCCGTTGTGCTTGACCTCGTTTTCGTACTCATAGGCGTCTTCGACCCCCGTGTAGCCGAAGAGATATTGGCCCTGCACGTCGTGAAACTCCCAGTGTGCGCTCACGGTCTGAGTGAGCACGGTGGAGAACAAGAAGATTAGCGAGAGAGTTGCAGCGAAATGTTTCCTTCTCATATTGCCTCCTTAACTGTTAAGCGCGGGAAATCGGATTCCCGCTTCAGTTGACCGTCCGGGGAGACAAAGCAGCACCAGGTGATTGCAGCACGATACAATTCTATGTATGCGATGCCATCTGATGTGCCCGCCATCGGCGACGCGCCAAGAACTGTAGCGACGAGCAACTCTAAATGTCCTAAGCGCGCTCTAATAAAAAGCTCATAAAGTTCTCACCGAGTCCCAAAGGGTGTTTATGAATATGCACGCAGGGCATTCATACGAATTCGGTACTTTCCTACTTGACGTCTCCGAACACCGCCTGCTCTGCCGTCAAGAGGTTGTCCCGCTGTCTCCGAAAGTCTTCGAGACGCTGCTGGTGCTGGTCGAGCATAGCGGCCACGTCCTGGAGAAAGACGAATTGATGAAGAGGCTGTGGCCTGACAGCTTCGTCGAGGAGAGTAGCCTCACGCAGAACATCTCGCTGTTGAGGAAGGCGCTTAGCCAGGGCGGCGAACAGCAGTTTATCGAGACGGTGCCGAAGCTCGGTTACCGCTTCGTCGCTCCCGTCAAGGAAATGAATAGTAACGGCGGCACTGACGAACGAGCCTCGTCAAAACAGCACACCGAAACGCGAGCCGCGAGCGACGACGAAGTTATTGACGATGAGCCTGCTGGCGACCAACGACGCCCGCCGGATGATCGGCAAGACAATCCGATCGCTTCGGGTTCAGAAACGCGCGCGCGCCGTTTGCGCCGTAACTTGATCTTGACGGGCGGCGCGGCCTTGCTGCTGCTTGTCGCTGTCGGGGGAGTTTATTTGATGCACAGGAGGAAGCCCATGCCGCAAGGCTCGGCGAGCGTCAGCTCGGACGGGCGAGTGCGTTCTCTAGCCGTGCTGCCGCTCCAACCGCTTGCGGGTGAGAGCAACGACGAAATCTTAGGTCTCGGTGTGGCCGACGCTCTGATCGTCAAGCTTAGTAACTTCGAGCAGTTCAACGTGAGACCGACGAGTTCGATCACCAAGTATGCCGGACGAGAGTTTGACTCGCGGTCGGTCGGCAGGGAGCTCGGCGTTGATGCCGTCCTGGACGGCACGATACAGCGCGCGGGCGACAGAGTGCGTGTAACGGTCATGTTGCTCAACATCCGCGACGGCAAGGCGCTCTGGTCGGGCAAGTTCGATGAAAGGTTCACGGACATCTTCGCGTTGCAAGACTCGATCTCGGAGCGGGTGGCGAACGTGCTTCAGCTACAACTCGCGCAGGGAAAGCAGGTACAACCGAGCAAACGATTCACCCAGAACGCGGAGGCTTACAGCGATTACGCGATGGGTCTCTACTTCTGGAACAAGCGGACGAAGGAAGGACTCACGAAAGCGATTGCCTATTTCCAGAAGGCGACCGAAGTAGACCACAACTACGCGCTGGCGTACGCCATGCTGGCGGACGCCTACAGCCTGACGGTTTATTACGGATACGACGTCCTGCCATCAGGCGAAGCTCTAAAGAAAGCGGAAGACGCGGACGTTAGGGCGCTTGAGTTGGACGACTCGTTAGCCGAAGCCCACGCCGCGATGGGGACCATCAAGAGCTACAAAATGGATTTTGCGGGGGCCGAACAGTCATACATGCGGGCCATTGAACTCGGTCCGAATTCCGCTATGGTGCGTTACAGGTACGCGTTCGATTTGCTTGCGGTGTTAGAGATAGACAACGCGATCCGTGAGATGCGGCGCGCGCAGGAACTCGATCCCCTATCGCTGCCCATCAACACGACGCTCGCGGCCTGTCTCATCAACGTCGGTCAGTACGACGAGGCCATCAAGTACAGCAAGCTGGCGCTTGAGGTTGAGCCGCAATTCGGACTCGCGCGCGCCAACCTCGGCGAAGCGTACGAGTGGAAAGGGATGCACGAAGAGGCCGCAGCGGAGTATATAAAGCTGACCAAACAGCAGGACTTTCGGCTCTATGGGATACTCGGTCTTGCCTTCGTTTACGGCCGCTCAGGTCGGCAGGACGAGGCCCGGCGACTAATGGCGGAAGTAAAGGGCGAGTTCAAGAGTGACGAAGCTTTTCTTGATCTTCCGTTGCAGATTGCTTCGACTTACGCTGTGCTTGGCGAAAAGGACGAGGCTTTCGTTTGGCTGGAGACAGCCGTCAAGAGTAGGCGTGTGCGCCGCTTCGACCTACGCTACAGCCGTCAGCTCAACACCCTGAAGGAGGACTCGAGATACGAGCCGATACTAAGGCGTTACGAATACACAAAATCGCTCGCATCTGAATTATCAAAACAGAACTTACCTTAACAAGGGTGTCCACTCCTTCGGCCGCAAAGGTCGCGCACGTCATGAGAGTCCGATTCGAGGGTGTTCACCGAACCGCCGAGGAAGGATAAGATAACGTCTTCAAACCGCAGTATCCTTACTACCAACTTCTTTGAAAACATCGCTCTGACCGGCTCACGGACGATGACGAACACCTGTTGAATCAGAAACGCGCCATGCGGCGTGAAGCGCCGTTCCGTAATCGTGAGGAGCGCGGCACGATGCCCGAAGGGAAAGAGCGCGCCCTCTTCCACGACGCGCACATAATGATCGCGCCCCAATGTCGCGCGGTGTCGCCACTCGCTGACCTCCAACGACGTGTCGAGTTTCTGCTTGATCGTGTCCAAGTTCCACTCACCATGCAGGTGCAGGTAAGCGCGAGCGGTGTGAGCATCAACTGCTCGACCGTGACCGGCGGAGTCGTGAACTTGTCTTTTGTGGTCGAGGTGAGTTGGACGAGTTCGGTGCGTTGGCGCGGCGAGAGCGAGGTGCGAAACGGGTTACTAAAATTCTTGCTATTGTCGAGATCAAGGTCGCGCGCCCAGATGGCGCGTGCTTCGAGAACTGGGGGAGCATGAACGGCGAGGTTGATGGGGCGCGTCGTTGCATCTCCTTTTCTTGTATCACTCTTGTATCACTACCAGTCGAGATAGAGCCGTTTTGGAGTCATGTTTTTGGGAGCGGACTAGTTGACGCATGCAAATCACTAGAGTCACTTTCAGGGCCGGCACGAGATCCATCGATTCATAAGCCGCTGCGCGGGACTCATCAGTTGTCCGTTCGGGGTCAAAAAAAGAAGGACGCTGCTTCGTACACGGTCTTGAAGTCTTAGAACAAACTCCAAGCTGTAAACTTAGCAGCGTCCTTTCAGACGGCGTCAGGCTATGTTGCTTTCTAGACCCGTACTGCTTGTCGGCCAGGAACCCCCTGTTGGTAGTCTAATTGTGGACATCAAGTTTTAATCCATTCTGCACCAGCTTGCGACAAACGTATAATTCGTCGTAAGAACCCGCCGCACGCGAGGTGTAATGATTTAGAATCTGGTTGGTGCTGGGACTTACCACGAATAACGTGCCAACGCGCCATTCGTCCGGGATATAAATCTCATCGACCCCGCCAACCAGCCAGAAGTTGGCGGTGGATGAACTCGTGGCTATTGTCAGGTTGTAAGGGGATGAAAACAGGCCCTCAAAGTTCATCCGGTCTTGAAGGTTGCCGGCGAAAGTGGTGTCCCAATTGTTCGGAGCAATCCACACGGAGCTCCCCGGTGGAATATTGACTGTTGAGCCGCCCGGCAGGAGAGGGCTTGGTGGAGTAGTTGCTGTTAGGTTAGCTGCGCGTGGAGCAGAAGCCCGCGAATTAAGGCCGATCATCAAGGTCGTGATGCTCAGGAACGCGACCACAAGAATGGTTACCCGTAGTTTCTTATTCATTTTCTTTTGCCTTCTTTCGTCTTTCAATGGGAATTGAACATCGCTCGCCTGTGTTGATTCGAAGCGAGACAACTAGAAACATTCGATTAATGCTGGTGCCGGAAGGATGCGACGGTCGCAGGCCCTGAGGACCAGCGGTTAAACTAGTGTCTGGGGGCGAAGAATATATCGCGCCCCTTGTCGTCAGGGCGTGGCACTTTCCGAATTCCGAAAATGCCACGCTGAGTCAATACCCGTGCGCTATCATTAGCCGTTGGCGCAAAGTCACGAGCAACGCCTCCCTAATTCGACATTCGAAAGCTCATCGTATGCTGGGACAGCCTGACAATTTCGCACGTTGCAAAGCCAGCTCACTGAGGTTCTAACGTGAATAGATTAGAAATGCTCGGGAGGGCCTATGAGCTTGCCTTTTTCATTCACGGAGACGAAGAAGTTGCCACGCGGATAGTGTGCGGTGCTGCGGCCAAGCTTGAAGTCGCGGCTACGGCGCAAAGCAAGAGGTTGTACTATCATCCCGCTCGCCGCCACCTTGCCGGTGCTTCGGCTCCGACAAGAACTTCACGCAAGATTTGGCTAAGCGACGCTCATCTTCTGCAACGACTCATTTACATCGAATCCGAAACCTACGAAAAGCGGAAGGAACAACAATCCACGCCGCCCGATGAGGACGATCTTGTCATTTGCTTCGTTAAGCACCTCGTAAGAATCACGCTCAGACGTAACTCGTTTTACGTAGCTGTGGGCATCAGTCGCTTGCTCTACAACTACAGCACGGCCGAAACGATGGAAATCTACAGCCTGGTTTTACAAGATCCAGAGCGCGTAAAGGATGACTACTACTACCGTTCACGAAAAGGAGTTTTGATGAATGAGTTGAAGGAACGCTTCGGAGATCTCCTGCGCACCTGCCGCGCTGAACATGGAGAGCAACGGTTTCAAACTGCTGATCGATCACCCGGCCGTTCCGAACTGGTAAAAGAGTGCCTGTCCCTCTTTACCCCATGGGGCACTCCATGCTTAGTGCCGGACGGTTTCGATCCGGTCGTGGGTGAGATTGTTCGCTTTGTTACCCGCGATCCCAAACACGAAGACGGTATCGAGCTAAACCGGATCCACGCATTAGCGCATCCCCGATGCTATGAGCGTCTGATTAGTGCACTGCGGTTCCGTTCGCCCGACGAGAAGCTCGCCCTCCCGCAATTTTTTCTCAGTGCGAGCGGTGGTAACGAAGGGCCGCATTCTCGCCAAAGATACACGCCGGAATTGGACGAAAAGAAACTTAGGGCAATCGAAGACGAGCTTGCGGAACAAGCACTTCGCCGCAAGAAGTCCACTGCCGGACTGTTGCGTGTAATGGTAGACGGCGTTGAGCGAGCGCATCTGGACCTGGGCCACGACCGAAGAGCCCAATTCACTATGGCCAGAGATGGCGAGCTGATTGAAGTCAGAAGTAGCGATTCCCAGGGAGACATTATCTTCGCAACACGTCTCCTTGGCCCTGACGACATGAGAGAAGCACCACAGCTTCAAGAGCACAGCATCCGCTTGGAAGGGGGTCAAGAGATATCCATCGACGTATCTCAAGCGTCTCTCGACGACGCGGACAACTTGGCTGTGGCCGTGACTTATCGGGAACGGACGCCGGCCACAGCGGCTTCTCTCCTACAGCAATTCCTTGCTCCTTTGCGGCGGCCGCGAGCCTGGCGCTGGGCTCCGGTATTGATCTCCGCCTTGACGTTGGCTTTAGTCGTCCTGGCGATGGTGACATTGAAACTGTACCGGCATAAGGGTAGTTTTGTGGGAACGCCGTCAGCGAGAGATGCTCAATCAGGAAAGCCGGCTGGCGGCGACAATCGAGTAATTAACGCCGAAGACGGCCGCGCGGTCACATCACCGGACTCCCAAAACCAAAGAGATCAGGCTCGCAAGGCGAAGGTTAAGCAGAGCGGCCAGTCCATGACCCCAAAGGTCGCACGAAAACCATCGAATGCTAACGAAGGTTCGGTAACTGCTGCGCGCGGGGCGTCAGACTCCGAGCGCACGAGAGACTTTCCCGCTGAATCATCCAGCCTATCGCTGATGGAGGTGAAGAAGGTCTTTGTAGAACCGCTGGGGGACTCTTCCGGTCAGGCTGTCATTGAGATATTGTCGGCCCGCTTGCGATCGACAAAGAGGTTTCTGATCACGCGAACCCGCGATGAAGCAGATGCAGTCCTCAAGGTGGCAGTTCAACCGGACCAGTCAGGCAAAATTGCGTCGCCATCTCAACAACTCCTGGTTACCGCAGTGCTCGTCAATGCTCACGGTGATGTTTTATGGCCTGGGACGCACAGGAGAAACGGCGCGTCCTATTCAGGTTCTCCAGCCAAGGTTGCCACGAGCATCGTAAGTGATCTACTCGGCGATCTTCAAAACCAGGAGCGCAAGCGCTGACGCACTGTTCTCTTCTCCTCATCTCGGCTCACCCTGTAAGGTAAATGCCGCCCAGTAATAAGGTGGTTGCCAGCGCTTATCTTTCCATATCGCCAACTGCGCTGCTCTGAGTGCTGCTGATGGTCGTAGATGCTCCTTGCCAAGCATGCCTCTATAGACTTGCGCCATGAGTTCTGCCGAAGCTTCATCGGATACACTCCATAAACTGACAAGCACGCGCGCTGCTCCCGCATACATAAACCCCCGCGTCAGTCCGAGCAGTCCTTCCCTCCTGATCTCTTTGCCCAGCCCGGTGCGACACCCGCTGAGAACAACCAGGTCTGCCGGCAGCTTCAGGTTGAATATTTCATTGGCCCGCAGAAAACCGTTCTGCTCTGCGCCCTGCTGATCCACCAGCGACAGCACAATGCCTGATAATTCCGGATGTCTGCTGTTGAGAAAACCGTGAGTCGCAAAGTGAACATATTTATACTGGGCCAGATCAGCGCTCATGGCCGTGGCCTTACTCGCGTCGAAATCCAGCGCTTGTTTACGATCTGATTGACGCACCAGCCTCAATATCTGGTTCGCCTCCCGCCGCGTAAAAGGGAGCCGGCTGAGATGTCCGCCGGTATCTACCTCACCGAAGTCCGCAGCCGACCTCATCACCTCCGCTCTCGAAAGATCGGCTGGCGGTCCGGCGGTCTTTGTACTCTGGGTCGTACGTTTCTTCACGCGCTGGGCCGTACGCACCCGCTCATCATCCTTTTCGAAGACTGGATCCGCAATGACGGCCAGCATCTTATTCGCAGGTCGGCGTCCAGCCACATCGCGCCGTAGAGCTGCGAGCGTCGAGGCCGAAGGCAAGCTGACAATCTCATGCTCCACAACCAGAGGCGTAAAGGGGCCGGCAGTTTCAAATTGCCCATTCTGCTTTTCTCCTATTCGCCCGCTGGTTAAAAGAGGTGCCGGCAAAGCTGCGAAGGGTACGTAGTCCAAGGCCCCATCGCCGACGATCAATAAGCGCTTCTGGCCGAGCTGTGCGATCGCCGGCTCCAGGATCATCCGGCTCAAAGTGGTAGCCGCCTGCCAATACTCGGCATCCGCCTTAGCCACACGCACGCGTTTTTCTTCCACTGTCTCAAACTTGAGGCGGCGGTTTCTGGCCGTCAATAAATCGTAGACGTGGCGCGCAGCGGTCTCCACCGCCTTGCGGGGAGGCAAACTGAAACTGTGTATGGAGGAAGACGTGACTACCCACAAGTAGCTGCGCTCATCTCCCAACGCATACTCCAAGAGCACGGTATCAGGATCCAGCACCGCCTCTTGAATCTCCCTGAGCCCCAATGGCTGCGGCTGCGTCAGTGCGGCGTAACCCGGGCTCTTGATTCTGATCTGCGCTTCTACCTCGTTATATTGCGAGAGGAGTTCATCAATCTCTTTCTGGGATGCCGTGGCCTGATCATCGGTATGCTTGCGGCCAAGCAACTGCGCTTGACGTTCGGCTGCCGCATTGAGTTTCTCTTGCAGGGAATGCTCGCGCTCCAGGAGTTCCGGATCAACACCCTGACGAATGTCTACGCGGGTCTCGTTCAACAATTCCAACAGGCTTCGCGCTCGCGCGCTCTCGCTGGCCTGGAGGGCCGCCGCATCGTAACCTCGGGTGGGCTCGGACTGATGCAGGCGCATCAGTAGATCGATATATGTTTCGTAATACTGCTGGACCGAAGCGTAGTAAGAGGCGCGCAATTCCCTCCTCACAATTCTTGCTCGTAAGGATTCGATGATGTTGAGCGCAGCTTCAATGCGCGTGCGTGCTTCTGCCAGGTTGCCGAGATTCCGCTGCGCGCGCGCCATACCATCGAGTGCCTGTGCCTGAAGGCTCTGGTCACCTACTGCCTGGCTGATATCGAAGGCTTGGCGATAGAAATCAAGACCCTTATGAGCATCGAGCAACGAGAGTTGAACTTTACCGAGATTAATGAGAATGGCGGCCTCTCCTCGTCGGTCTCCGACATATCGTTTTAGCGGGAGCGCTTGATTGTAGAAATCGATCGCCTTTTGATAGTCGCCTAAGTCCCTATAAATTGAGCCGATGTTGCTCAGCGAAGAGCTCTCAAATCGAGCAGCTTTGAGTTGCCGCCAGATGGAAAGCGCCTGATTGTAATAGTCGAGGGCCTTTTGAGGGTCACCCAGTTTTGCGTAGACGGAGCCGATGTCACCCAAGGTGAGGCCATGAGATTCCCGGTCACTTTCGTTTACCCGGTTGACCTGTTCAAAATAACTGAGCGCTCTCTCATAATCACCTAACCCGAAGTAAGCGGTTCCGAGGTTACGCAGCGCGAAGCGTTCTCCTGTACCGTCTGCCGCGGAACGGCTCAACGGAAGTGCTTGACTGTAATAGTCGAGCGCCTTCTGATAATCGCCCAGCCACGAGTAAAGACCGCCAATATAATTGAGCGTTATAGCTGTGCCGCCAAGATCACCCAAAGACCGTTCGAGCGCCAGCAGCGGAATGAAATATTCGAACGCCGTCCGCGTCTCCGACATGAAGGCGTAGACCAGACCGATTTTGTTGAGCGCGCGAGCTTCACCCCAGCGGTCGCCAACCTCCCGCGTTAAGGCCAGCGACTGTTGATAGTAGGAGAGGGACTTCTGCTTCCGTTCGACTGTGGAACTGATATGTTCCTCACCTATGAGATAGAGTATATTTGCTTGCCTTCTCTTATCGCCCAACTCCAGGACCAGAGCCCGCGCCCGCCCGTAATATTCGAGAGCCTTCTGACTGTCATCTATCGTTGAATAATATTGTCCGATGTCTCCAAGCGCATCGGCTTCGCCCTGACGATCACCTGATGCGCGCCAGAGGTCCAACGCCGACTGGAATTTTTCCGCCGCCTGCTTTGACGATTCCGCTGTCCTTTGTGAAAGCAGTTGCGCGCCTTGTATCAAGTTCTTTTGCGCGCCGGCACGCTGCCGGTCCTCAGTGGCAGCGGCGCGCAGTTTCTCAAGTCTGATCTGATATTTTCCGGTCGGCGCCTCCTTGTCCAAAGATCGCACAACCAATCTATGGGTCCCGGCGGCCTCCGACACATACCAGATTGGCTCTGGCCCGCGCGCACCATTTGGACTATCGACTTCGATAATCTGTTTGCCGTCTGGACCAAAAAGCGTCATCACGATGTCGATGCCTTGTTGGTCCGTCACCAAGTGGACAAATTGATCCTGGTCCAGCGTGATCTCGTAATAGTGCGCTTGACCACCGGAAAGCTCTCTTTCTATCACCTCTCCGACTTTGATCTGTCGGATCTCACGCGCCTCCCCTTGGCCAACGGTGGACAGGATATTAGGCGGACTCGTTGGGGCGGCAAAGACTATCCCGGACGCGAGCAGAGCGAGGCCGAGGTGGGCTGCGATCTTCAGGAGACCCCACCGCGCATACGGTCGTTTGTCTTGATTGCTCATCGGACCCAATTTCGTATATCACAGGCCCAAAATAATTCGCGAGCGTTATCTAAGTCGGCATCTGATCTCGCGGCAATGTAGGTGCATCGTAATACTATGATCGTATTGCCTGTCAACGTCGCCGTTCTGCTATGAGCCTCGGTGGGATCGTGAGGCGCATCCCGTTTGTCTTGCTGTGGTGGGCGATAGTACGCTGAGGGACGGAGGCCGAGCGTATCGCGAGTAAACTCAAAACTAATCTTTTCTTGTGTGCCTGTTGTGTGCCAACTCACCCAAACCAGCGGAAACAGTTATTTCAAGACTACGAATCAGGGGGTCGCACGTTCGAGTCGTGCCGGGTGCACCATTTTAAGCGCAACAAATCAACGTTCCTTTTCAGTATCAAGACGACGTAAACTGACTGTCGTCCACTCTTGCCATCTGACGCCTTGCCCATAGCCCAAGCCTAATCAACGCGAATGATCGAACGGCAAGTTGAGGTGACTTGTGGGCGTCGTCCCAGAACTGGAAACGTGAACCCAGGACTATCAGATGCACGGGAAGTTGGCCGGTCAGATAGACCTGTCTCTCTCACTCAGACCGGTCTGCTGACGAATCGATCTTGATGTCGAGATCGCAGAATCTTCGGAATTCCTCCAGAAAAAGCCAACCTTGAAAAAAAGTCCTGCTGGCATGGGCCTTGCCCAATATGCCGCTGGCCGCGAACTGCCTACTGGGCATTCCGGCAATGTGGAAGTGAAAAAGGATAATCAAATGACAAGACGCAAACGTAGACTTGGAGCTTGGCTAACCTGTGCATCGTTGGTGGTCTCACTATGCACAGGCATTCTGGTCGGCGACCGAGCAAGCGCACAATCCCGCGAAAACACCTCAAGACTCTCGGGTCAGTCGGCGCAATCGGACAAAGCCATGTATCCAGCGCTTTCACACTATGCCGCGGATTTAACTGGGCTAGCTCGGGCCGGCCGGCTCGAGGTCGTGACCAGCCGCGACGCAGAAATCAACCGGGCCGTTCAAATCCTCTCCCGCGATACACATATGAACCCGGTGCTGATTGGCGAAGCGGGTTTCGGCGTCGCCCAGGTGGCCCAGGGCCTGGCGCAGAGGATGGTGTCGGGCGACGTGCCAGAAAGCCTGCGCGGCAAGCGCTTGTTTAGTCTGAGCCTCGATGCTCTGGTTGCGAATGTAAAGGACACCAGCGAATTTGCTTCTCGCCTCAATGACGTCCTAACGGAAGCCGAAAATTCCAACGGCGAGGTAATCCTTTTTGTCGATCAACTTCACCAATACGTTGGCAGCTACGCGAGCAAGGTTGCCACTGACAGCGTACGGTCAGCTCTGGATCAAGGGCAGCTGCGAATCGTGGGCGCCGCCAGTTCTCAGGCGTATACTGAATACATCGCCGCGGACCAGACGCTCACAAATCTCTTTCAGCAGGTCAGCATTAACGAACAAGCAAGTGATGCGGACGTAAGCGCTCAAGAAAAGAGCGCTGACAAAACCAACAAAGATCAGAGTGATTTTCAGGGAGACAACGTGTCACCCGATGTCCGCGAAATGATGCGGACTGCGAGTTCTCACCGCGACCGAGTCAGCCTGATCCTGCAAGCCGACGATCTTAAGAACGGAAAACTTGCAGCACTGCTGAAGAGCAACGGCGTTCGCGTCGAAGCGAGATTTCCCCAACTTGGCGCGATCAAAATCGAAGCGCCGCCTAGTGTAATCGAGAAGTTGGCGGCCAGTGATAGCACGAAGTATATCTCTTTGGACCGCAGGGTTCAGCCTCTGGGCCACGTCACCGCCACGACCGGTGCAGACCTTGTGCGCCAGCAAACCACAAGTACGTTTTCGGGCACTTCTACTACCCTACTTGATGGGACTGGAGTCGGCGTCGCCGTGCTTGATTCCGGCATGGATACTGGTCACGTAGCGTTTCTGGGTCGAGACGACCGCTCACGCATTGTCGTAAGTAAAGATTTCACCGGTGAAAACCGCGTCGATGACCCATATGGTCACGGGACTCATGTCGCTTCGATTGCAGTAGGCAACGGCCGAATCTCCTCGGGGGCATACACGGGCATTGCGCCAAACGCCAGCGTTATCAATCTGCGCGTACTGAATTCGCTGGGCACGGGCAATATATCATCGACGTTGGCCGCGCTGGACTGGGTAATGACCAATCATGCGACCTATAACATTCGTGTAATCAATATGAGTCTGGGTACCCCGGCAGTTGATTCCTACCGCAACGATCCGATTTGCCGCGCCGTCCGTCGCCTGGTGGATGCCGGCATGGTCGTTGTGGCGGCCGCTGGCAATAATGGCAAGAACGCGGCGGGCCAGAAACTATACGGTCAAATTCATTGTCCGGGCAACGAACCGTCCGCGATCACTGTGGGAGCGACAAACAGCTATGGTACCGACACGCGACACGATGACACGATTGCCACTTTTAGTTCCCGCGGTCCAACTCGCAGTTACTTCACGGACCTGGCGGGCGCCAGACATTACGATAGCTTGATCAAACCCGACCTGGTCGCGCCGGGCAACAAAATTGTTGATGCGGAATCCGACCGCAACCTGCTGGTCACCCTAAATCCGCAACTGGATGCGGGGGTCAGTTTGCTGGACAACCGCAAGGAAATGTATCTCAGCGGCACTTCTATGTCGACGCCCGTCGTTGCCGGGGCGGCCGCTTTACTCTTCCAGGCTAATCCGACTCTGACTCCGAACATGGTCAAAGTCTTCTTGATGTACACGGCCCAACCAGTACGCGGGTTCAACACATTCGAGCAGGGAGCTGGCGAACTCAATATCGAAGGCGCCGTCCGCCTGGCGCGATTAGCGCGCAAAGATCTAGGGACCAGCAAACCGGTCGGAGCACCTTTATTGACTTCACTCGTTCCCCCGGCCGCGATGACAACCATTGCCGGAAATACCTTCACCTGGTCACAGGGCATTACCCTGGGCCGGCATTGGGCTAAAGGCACGAGCTTGATAACGAAGTATCAACCTTTCTACGCTCGGGGCATTATTGTCAGCGATGGTGTAACTGTCGCTAACGGCATCATTGTTAGCGACGGCATCATCGTCAGCGATGGCGTGGTAGTCAGCGATGGCATCATTGTCAGCGACGGCATCATTGTCAGCGACGGCATCATCGTTAGCGACGGCATCATCGTTAGCGACGGCATCACGATCAGTGACGGCGCACTCTTTATCAGCATGGGCATCATTGTCAGCGACGGAATCATTGTCAGTGACGGATCGATCCTTGGCGACGGCATCATTGTCAGCGATGGCATTATCGTTAGCGACGGCATTATCGTCAGCGACGGTTTCGTCCAGGCGCAGTCCGCTCAAGTTGGCGGCGACGGCACGGCGGCCTGCCCCGTAGTTGTCGACAACGGTATTGACTGCTCGAATTACTGAGGTTCCTTTAGAAGCATTTCCTAGGCCCCCGTCGGAGAAAAAGATGCCGCAACTAATAGACAATCAAACAGCCTATCTGGCCTGCGGCGCGGCCGCTCAGATGATTCAGCTGCTAACGAATGAGGAGAAGGCCGAGACCGTTAATTTCCTGTCGCGCCGGCCTCAACAAACGTTCCTCATGTCGGGTTGGATTCACGACAACGGAATGGAAAGCTCGCTGAACCGAGGCAGCTTCTACGGATCGCGCAACGTTCGGGGCCAACTGGACGGCATCGCTTTAATCGGCTACGTCACGCTGTTCGAGACCAAGGCCGAGGCGGCCCTCGCGGCTTTCGCCGGTCTGGCGCAGAATTGTCCCACGTCCCGCACGCTCGTGGGCGAGCAGGACGAGATCAAGCAATTCCTGAGTTTCTATGACAGTAGCGAGCGGCCATCCCCGCGCATGGTTTGCCGCGAATTGATGTTCGAGCAGAATACCCAACAACAGCTGGACGAATCAGTTCCCGGCCTCTGCCTGGCAACCCCAAATGAACTGGAACTCGTGGTGCAGGCTCACGCTCAGATGGCCGTCGAGGAAAATGGAGTCAATCCCCTGGACGTCGATCCGAACGGGTTTCGTCTGCGCTGCGCACGACGAATCCATCAGAACCGAGTGTGGACGGTGGTTGAAGACAACCAACTGACATTCAAAGCGGACATTATCAGCGACCTGCTCGAAATTACTTATTTGGAAGGCGTGTATGTCCTCCCAGAGAGACGCGGCAACGGATTCGGTGCGCGTTGTGTGCGCCAGTTGACTAACACCTTACTAAATCGCTCAAAGTCAGTTTGCCTGCTCGTCAGAGAGCAAAACTCCGCGGCACAGGCGTGCTATAAGAAAGCCGGTTATTCAATGCGCGACTATTACGAAACCCTGTTTCTTCAATAGCGCCAATTTCGAGCGGACCTCGTCGCCTTCCTTGGAACCCACCGGCCCCGGACGATCCGCTGATTACCGAGACTAAGTCTTAGCAATGGACGGAACCCAACGACCATGAAACCAACTTCCAAAGAGCGTTACCTCAAACCATTTGTTGTATTGGTTGCCGCCGCGGCGATAGGAATTATCGCTTTCAGTTTGCCTCGCTTAGGCGCTTCCCACCTCGACGTTCAATTTCTGGTCTTGTTTATCTTTACCGTGCTGATCGGCGCGCGCCTTATTATTCATATCCCCAGCATCAAGGGAGAATTAACTGTATCGGATACCTTAGTCTTCCTCACCATGTTGCTTTGGGGCGGGGAGCCGGCAATTCTGTTGGCCGCCGCCGCTGGTTTTTGTTCTTCACTGCGAGCCACGCGGAAAATCACTGTTCATATTTTCAACCTGGCGGTGATGACCTGCTCGACCTTTCTGACTGTAGTAGTACTGCGCTTGGCCTTTGGACCCATCGGGTTGCTCGGCTCGCGGAGCCTGTCGATCAGCCTGGTGACCGTAATGGCGATGGTGCAATACATCGTCAACAGCGCCCTGGTCACCGTCTATACGGGTTGCAAGACCAATAAGCCTTTTTGGCAAACCTGGCGCAAATACTATTTGTGGGCCTCCATTACTTATGTTGCCGGCGCCTCTGCCGCTTTTCTCATCGCCAAACTCATTTCGGCAATCGGTTTCTACGGTACGATCGCCGCAGCTCCGGTAATCGGGGTTGTCTATATTACTTATAAGACGTACCTGAAAAACGTCGAAGTCTCGGTTGCGCAAGCCGAGCAATCCAAGCGACACGCCGAACTGCTGCAAGAGAGTGAAGAGCGCTTCCGAAGCGCTTTCGATTACGCGGCCATTGGTATGGCCCTGGTGTCGCCGGAAGGTCGCTGGTTACAAGTCAACCGTTCCCTCTGCCAGTTGGTTGGCTATTCGGAAGAGGAATTGCTGAC